>CAZTTL010000001.1:0-40905 GCA_964616635.1 uncultured Rhodoplanes sp.
AGGAACTGACCGGCGGCTCCCAGCATCCGGTCATGACCCGCCCGCCAACCGTCCCAGACTTCCCCATCGCGGTGGTCGGGGCGAAACGATAAATGAGCGCCAGATCGAATGGCACTACATCGCGCCCGGCAAACCGATGCAGAACGGCTTCGCCGAGAGCTTCATCGGTCGCTTCCGCGACGAATGCCTTAACGAGCACCTGTTCGCGAGCCTCAAACAGGCGCGCACCTTCATCGAAGATTGGCGGATCAACTACAACACCACGTGACCACACATGACCCTCAACGGGCTCACTCCAACCGAGTTTGTTGCCCGCCCCACAGTGGGGCATAACCAGAACAGACTCTCCTTATGAACGCGGGCAAGTTGCGGAGCAGGTCACCACGCTTAAGCGCTTTACCCCCGCCCAAAGTAGAACGCTGCCAACTGAATCACGGAACCGGCCATGACGATCAACTGGCGCGTTCGGGCGTGACGCGCAAGCATTGAGGTGACGAAAACTAACCCACCCAACATGACTAGTGCCGCGTATGTGTTGTCCATTTCCAAAGTGAAATACGGAATGGTAGCGAGCGCCAACGCTGCCGCCAGGCAGGCATAAGCAACGAAATAAGCGAAACCATCACTCGTTGCGATTGGAAGCGTGCGGGCGCAGCAGCGCTCATCCCCCGACCTGTCCTCAATATCCTTCATTATCTCGCGCGCGACCGTGGTCAATGCAGCGCAGGCGCCGAGAACTGCGACGGGACCGTTCACAAGACCGGGTTCGGTTGCCCCGAACAGGGCGACGGACCCAACAAGGGCGCCCACCAGAAGATTCTTCGTCAATCCAAGCCGCTTCGAATACTTCGCGTATATGATCAACAGAGATATGTTGACGAGCGCAACGGCAAGGCACCATCGCGATATCGACGCGCTGGTGACAATAGCAAGCGCAAATAACACTGCCGCTATCGCCTTGCCAACGGCGGGCGAAATCTGTCCGGCTGGTATCGGCCGATCGGGCTTGTTGAGGCTATCGATTTCATTGTCGTAAACGTCGTTCAGCGCATTGCCCGCGGAGGTCGCGAACAGCACCGCCGCCGCAACCGCTATGACGACGCGTGGATCGAGGGTCGCCCGCGTGAGCAAAGCAGCGACAAGGGCGAGGGCAACCGCCGTCAGCCCTGCATGAATGCGTATAAGATGGAAGAGTGAGGCGACGGTGATGGCCGTCATCCGAATTTTGCCAAACGCCCGCCGGTCCCGCCCCTCAGTCAGCATCTGAACCACTGCCTTTGTTACAGCGCGTGCCGTGGCCTAGTCGGCGATGCACCGAATCGCCGTCACAGCGCTCACTTGAACAACAGCCCGAGATAGAACAGCGGGTTGGTGAGTTGTTTGCGCGATTGCTCGCCGACAATCATGGCGCCAATCGTTCTGCCAACCTCTTGATTGCGCGCCGCAGTGCGGATTGTGAAATTCAACAAAGGCTGCATACGGCCCAGCTTCTGCATTCTTGAGCTGACCTTGAATTCGTCGCCAAGGGCACGCCAAAGCCTGTCTTCATATCTCGCCAGACTTGCTGCGCTGAAATCGCGCTGCTCGAAAGCGGTCCGCGCGACTTCAACGGCAAGGCGGGCAGAGAACATTGCGTTGCCGATCCCTTCTCCGGTGAAGGGGTCTACCAGACCCGCTGCGTCGCCGAGCAGCATGAATCCGGCGCCGGCGCAGGGTCGTTTCTTGCTGCCGACAGGCAGCTGCCAACCGGCTGGTTTGGTCACGCGCGTCGCCCGGCGAAAGCGATGCGCGAAATGATCCGAACCGATTGCTTCGTCGAGCGCGCGGACGAGATTGACGCGTTTGCGCTGCATCGGCCGCACAAGCATGCCGACCCCGACATTCGCCATGTCGTTCTCGACCGGAAATATCCAGAAGTACCCTGGCAAGATGCTGGCAATGTAATGCAATTCGATCTTATCGCTCAGCCCCGATACGCTCTCGAAATAGCATCTGACGGCGAGAATCGTATGGTCGGGATCTGGGTCGAAGAAGCCCAAGCGTCGGGAAATGATCGACTTATAGCCGTCCGCCCCCATAACAATGGGACTGCGGAGTTCCTGCTGCGCACCGCTACTCGGCTCAAGAGCCTTAATGCCGCATACGACATCGTTTTCCCGGATAATGTCGTATGCCTCCCAACCCTCGCGGCATTCGACACCCTCGCGACGACACTGCGAAAACATGAAATCGTCGTAGACTTTCCTGGGAATCACATAGCCCGCAACGTCGGGCCGGCGCTCGTTGATAATATTGATATCCGCCTCAGTATGGTCGGTGCCGCCGAAAACCACACCGCGCACTCTCACGCTCGGCAGACGCTCCACGTCACTTAACAGACCGAGATCACGCAGGATATCGACTGCCTTCCCACCAATTGCATCGCCACAGGTCTTGTCGCGGGGAAAACGGTCCTTGTCGATGATCAGCGTCTTGAGACCAGCGCGATTCGCATAGAGCGCCGCAGTAGTGCCCGCGGGTCCCCCGCCAACGACGATGATGTCATGTTGCATTCAACGGCCCCCGGCGGACTGACATCAAAGCGCCGGCTGCGCTTGGCTGATATGCGGGCTGATCAGGCTTCGCACAAAAGAATCTAGTAAGGAGGTGTCTACTCCCAGTCTCACCGCCGGCCGCCGCGCTTCGTCAATAAGCGCACTCGCGCGACGTTCCGCGCGCTCCCGCCCGACCAGCGCGGCATAGTTCGGCCGGTGCATTTTCGTGTCACGTTCAATGTCCTGCAGATCGTCCTCGATCTGATACGCAAAGCCGATGTTCAATCCATAGCCATAAAAGGTCTTCTGCTGCACGGAGCCGGCACGGGCCGCGACTGCGCCGAATTCGCATGCCGCCGCCATCAAGAGGCCGGTCTTGCCGATGCACAGTTGTTCGATTTGCTCGGTCGACATTGACGTCTCGCCGCCGAGCAATTGGAAGTTCAGGTCAGTGAACTGACCGGCGCACATACCAGTCGTGCCGACGGTCTTGGAGAGTCGGACGGTGGTGCGAGCGCGGCTGCGCGCGTCGAAAGCGCCAGTGAGTTCGAAAGCGCGCGCCAGGAGGGATATCGCGACAAGGATGGCGGCAGCCTCGCCTTCCTTGCGGTGAAGGGTCGCGCATGAACGACGCTCGTTCTCGTCGTCCATGCTGGGCAGATCGTCTAATACCAGCGAAGCGGCGTGCACGAGTTCGATAGCCAGAGCAAGCGGCAAGGCGTCAGCCGTTTTGCCGCCGAGCGCTGCGCAACTCAAGAGCACGAGGATCGGCCGTATTCGTCTGCCTCCCGACAATACGGCGAAGCGGGCAGCTTGCTGCAGCCGAGCGGCACCGTTCGACGGCGAGCGGGCAGCAAACAGATCAGCGAGGCCATCCTCAACCGCGGCGTAACATTTGTGGGTAATATCGACGTGGCGCGCTGACAAATAGGCCTCCCTCTATGTTGACCCCGATCGTGTGGCCGATCCGTGTGGCCGCTGCACCCCCAACTTTGGACAGGCCATCGCTGACCCGGGGTGTGGCTTGGCGGCTTCTTGCTCGTTTCCGGCTTGTGCTCGTTCGAAGGTGACCTCGGACTCGATCCGTTTGCGCAACGCCAACGGCGCGGCCGATCCGTCGGTCGCAACGTCGTCGCGACCGGGTGGCGATCGACTGCCGTCGGCTGTGTGGGCAAACACTTCGCGCACCATGCTGACGGCTTGAGCGACACGCTCGCCAAGGTTCGTCTGCACTAATCGGATATCTTCGCCCGTGACATCGAACGAGAAAACGAACGGGTCCCAATTATTTCCAAGGTTGGAAAAGCGGAACCGTAGGTCATAGACAGAAACGCGCTGCCCCCGAACCGACCAGACGGGCGCTTTGAGTAGACTTTCAACCTCACGGACGACCGCATCACCGCGAGCGCGCACGACCAGCGGATGGCTTGAGCATGATTCCACCGGGCTGAGCCGTTCGACCCGGCCGCCGAGTGGAAAAATAACGGCCTGCTCGAAAACGCTGCCGGTCGCGTATATCGCCTTCCAGCGGAAAGGCGCGAACGGCTCGGGGGTAAGATAGGCTAACCTGCTATCGTTGGGTCGCAGGCTATCGATCTTGGCGAGTGCGACCTCGCGCAAATAAAAAGACAAACCGATATAGATGGCAATCGCCGCGAAGGCGGAGCGGGCGAGCCATGTGCGCGCATCGATGCGCGACCGATACAACCAGCCGCAAAGCAGCGCGACGGCGAGCACGCCGATGATCATCGGATCGGCGATGAACAGGAGCGGAATCTCGAAGCGGTCGGACGAGAGGGGATACAGAAGACCTACGCCATAGGCATTAACCAGGTCTAGAACCAGATGAACCGACACGCCAAGTGCGGTCAGAATCAAAATCGTGGATAGGCGAAGACGGCGAAACAGTAAGGAGAAGAGCAAGGCCGCGCCGATCACGATAGGCGGCAGCAGCAGGAGGGAGTGGGTCCACATCCGCCGGTGTAAAGCCGCTGACGTCGGATCCACGAGGACAAATACGGCATCGATGTCGGGCAAGAGGGACGCCGCCACGAGAACACTAGCGACGTCGCGCCGCGTGGCCCATCGCGAATGGCACTGAGACAGCCCAAGGCCGCAAAGGGCGTGGGTGACCAACTCCATGCGTTCGCAATCCCTCATGTCGGACCCGGACATCCGACGCGTACCCGCTGAGTGGAAAAGCTATCTTTTCCGTGCGCACTTCCCGAGGCTTTGCGATGAATCAAATCCAGTCCTGAAGAGTCCCCCTTAAAAGCGGCGCGGGCGGATTCAGTTGCTTCTCGTCGCGGGGCCCGTTGAACCGAAGCGGCGCGAACCGCTAAGCTGGATGCCTCGGTAGATCTGGCGGAGCGGTCGCCATCGTCGCCGGCCATGCTCTGTGGTTGTGATGAGCGCACCGGCGACGACCCGCCATGCAGGAACCGCGTTCGCGGCAACCAGAGGAGCCATCGCCATTGCCAATGCTGCGAGGCCTGAAGGAGCTATTGTTGGTAATCCTATCGACGGCAACGATGTCCGGATCGTCTGTCGCGATGACACAGGGCGACCGCTCGGTCAATCAGTTCCTCGCCTATGTACGGTCGACCATCCATACGAGCCGCGACGGGGCCGACATGGACGAAGCCCGCGCCCGTCAAAGATGCCAGGAGTTCACGACCCGCTACATGGAAATGGACGCAATGGCGCAGAGCGCCGCCGCTGCGATCTGGAGTCGGATGTCGGCGCACCAACGCGCCGCCTACCGCTCTGCGTTCGATGCGCGGATGCTGGCGACATGCCTGCGGGCAGTTCGGGAATTCCGTGGCAAGAAGCTCACCTTGCTCGGTGTACGACGTACGGAGAGCGGGGACAAGCTCGTGGCCACTCGTGTCAGTCTCGATAACGGACGCGAACGCATGATCGTGTGGCGATTGCGGGATCGTGGATCGAGGTTGCGCGCCGTGGACATCATTTCCGACGGTCGCAGCACCGTGGCCACCGCCCGCGAAGAGTATGCGACCGTGCTGGAGTCGCGCAACGGCGACATCGACGCTTTCATTCAGACGATAAGACCCTAGTATGCACGGCGGTTCGTAAAATCAGAAATCGTGACGAGCCATGTCCTCACAAGATACTCTGATCAGCCTTGAAGGAGTGACGCGCCTGTTCGACAATGGCGCGATAGTGGCGCTTAAAGACATCGATCTCTTTATCGACAAAGGCGATCGCATAGCGATCGTAGGCGCGAGTGGCAGCGGCAAAAGCACGCTCGTCAACCTCTTGAGCGGCATCGATGCGCCAACACGTGGCTGCGTCCGTTGGAAAGGCCAGCGAGTGACATCGCGGAAAGCGTGGGCCGCGTTGCGGCGGACTGAAATCGGTATCGTATTTCAGGATTTCAACCTATTGCCGACGCTGACGGCGGGCGAAAACATCGAATTGGCAATGTTCGGACACGGTCTGTCGGCAGCAACGCGCCGCGCGCGGGCCAGCGTGGCGCTGGAGCGCGTGGGGCTCGCCGCCCGTACGACGCATCTACCGCATGCACTTTCCGGTGGTGAGCGGCAGCGCGTCGCGATCGCGCGGAGCATTGTCAACGCACCAAGCCTATTGCTCGCGGACGAACCGACCGGCAATCTCGATAGCGCGAATGCCGCGATGATTGTCGATCTCATCTTTGATCTGCAGCGGACAAGCGGGGCCACTCTCGTCTTCGTCACGCACGACGATGCGCTCGCGCGACGCTGTCGGCGTCAAGTCAGGATCAAGGATGGCGGGATCGCCGAAGACCAAGAGGTCATCCACCTGCCGATTGACACCAAAGAGGCGGTGGCGTGAACCTGGTCACTCTAGCCCTGAGGAATTTGCGACGTCGGCCCGTGCGCACCGCTTTGACGGTAATTGCGATCGGACTGGCTGTTGGCAGCACGCTGGCGCTGGTGGCGCTTTCATACAGCATCCAAGAAAGCGCCAACGAAGGACTCAACGAACTTGGAGCCGACCTCACCGTAACGCAGCGAGGCGCGTCCGATTTGTTTGGGGGGTTTCTGCCCGAGCAGCTCGAACACCAATTGTCGCGCATACCGGGCGTCACGGGCGTTGCCGGCGAGCTCTGGATGTTTGCGCCGGACGAGCGTGACCGCCATGTCTTGGTGGCGGGCCGCGCCAGGTCGAGCATGTCCTGGCAGCACCTCCCTTTGCGTGAAGGCCGCCTCCCTCAAGACGGCGAACGGCGAGTCGCCCTTGTCGGCGACGTGTTGGCCGACGCGATGGGCAAGCGTCCAAACGACAGTATGGAGATACTCGGCGAGCGTTTTCGGATCGTCGGGATCACGAAATACGCATCCGTAATGAACCGCAGCCTCGTCATCGTCCCTCTCCTCGACCTGCAAGAGGCGACGTATCGGAACGGCCAGGTCACGCTGTTCGAGGTAAGCGTTCGCCGCGACGCGAGCAGAGCCGAGGTAGAACGCATCAAGGACGACATCGGCAAGCTCGGCCGCCTCGTGGCCTCGATGCGCAGCGAGGTCCTCCAGGGCGATCGCAACTACGCGACGCTCAACGCCTTATCGAGAATCATCTCGGTCATCGCGCTGACGATGGGCGCCGTGAACATTTTGAACACCTTGATGATGACAACCCAGGAAAGAATCCGGGAGATTGGCATCGCCTCAGCGATTGGCTGGAGCAACCCGCTCATCATGACTGCGATCGTGATCGAGGGCCTGACAATGTGCGCGATCGGGTGCGTGCTCGGGGTTGCGCTCGGCTATTCAGCCTCCTTTTTATTCGGTGCGGTCCCCACAGTCGGCGACTACATCGAATTCAAGCCGTCTCTGGGCCTCATTGCGCCGACAGTCGCGGCTACCTTCGCCCTTTGCGCAATTGGCTCGCTCTACCCTGCTTGGCGAGCGGTCAGAATCACGCCTGCGGAAGCGCTGCGACGAGCATAATTTCGCGGCGGTGACGGCAGTGCTGCCGCATGCGCGGCAATTGCGTAGGTGCCGATCTAAAATCCTTTGTATCTGCGGTCTCGGAAGGGCCAGTTGCAGACCGCCGCGGCACGTCAGTCGTTGCGAGGATTGGTATAAGGTCCCGGTAGTCTTCAACTAATTGATGCAAGTCAACAACAGAATATTGGCAACGTGTTTGGCTCTTGCAAACTTCAAGATCGGCCGTCCATGCGCAGTCAGGGCCCGTGAAAACGTTCCCTGAAGGGAATCCGAATGCTTGATGTTCCAAGGCCGTCTCCGCAGGAGAGTCCGCCAGTTGACGAGGCGGCCCAACCTCAAGATCCGAGCGGTCTTGCGAAGAGATGGGATGACCGGATGCGGCGACGCCTCATTTCGGTTTTGATTCTGCTTGTCGTGATCGGCGCAGCCGGGCTTGGCGCGTGGGCGACGTTTCTGCGACCGCTCGCTGTGCAAGTCGCTCACCCCCAATCCAATGTCGCAGTCCAGGTCTTTGGGCTGGGGACCGTCGAAGCACGGGTCTCCTCGCAGGTGGGGTTCAAGATTTCCGGCGTATTGGTTGATCTTCGCGCGGATGTTGGTGACCGGATCGCCAAAGGTACGGTGCTGGCTCGCCTCGATAATCGCGAGCAGAGTGCGCAAGTCGCCCGGATGAGGGCGGCCGTTGAGCAGGCGCAAGCCAATTTGCAACGGGCGATGGCGAGCGTAGAAAAGGCCAAAGCCAATTATGCCAACGCCGGGCGCATCAACGAGCGCCGACAGAAGCTGGTCCAGAGCAATGCTGCCTCAGTTGAGTCGGCAGAAACGGCACAGGCTGCACGGGACGTGGCACGAGCAGATTTGAACCTGGCGAATAGCGATGTTCTGGTGGCGACCGCTGCGATCAGTGATGCCAAGGCCCAATTGCAGCAGCAAACGGCCACATTGGACTTCCACACTCTGGTGGCACCCTACGATGCCTTGGTGACTGCGCGGTTGAAGGAGCGTGGCTCGGCGCTCAACGCGGGACAGCCGGTGTTCACACTGATTGATCCAAATACTGTTTGGGTCCTTGCCTATATCGATGAGAGCAAGGCCGGAGAAATTACCGTCGGCCAGCTAGCCGACATTGTCCAGCGGTCACAGCCGAGCCGGCACATCGCCGGCCGCGTCGCGCGCATTGAACCGGAGAGCGACCGTGTCAACGAAGAACGCAAGATCGAGGTCGCGTTCGACCACATACCGGACAACTTCAATCTGGGCGAACAAGCCGAGGTCTACATCACGACCGTCCGTCTAGCCCAGGCGCTGCTCGTACCGGAAGTGGCGATCGAAGGGCTCGGCAAGAATTCGGGAACCGTATGGACCGTCGAAGATGGACGCCTGCAGCATCGCCAGGTGGCGCTGGGCCATCGCCTGCTGGACGGCCGATATGAGATTACTGGCGGCTTGCCGGAGAACAGCGTTGTTGTCACTAAGCTCCGCCGCGGGCTGCGCGTTGGCCGAGCAGCCAAGATCGCGGAAGCACAGAGTAGCAAATGAATCTCGCGTACCGGGACATCAAGCACAATCTGCTGCGCTTTGTGCTGACCTGCTTCGGATTAAGCCTTTTGCTCGGCGTCGTGATTACGATCACGGGCGTTTATCGCGGTTTGATCGACGACGCACTACGCCAGGTGCGTGCCGCAAATGCGGATCTCTGGGTGGTCCAAGCGGGCACCAATGGGCCGTTCGCGGAGGCTTCGCGCATTCCGCGCGATACCCGGGAACTGGTCGCCCGGGTCTATGGCGTGGAACGCGCCGGTGCGGTTACCTACCAGTCGGTGCAGACGGAGCTGAATGGCAAGCCGCTTCGCTTCTTCCTTATCGGCTTCGAGTTGGGCCGGCCCGGCGGCCCCAGCAAGCTCATTGCCGGGCGAGAGATCATGCGCAGCCATTACGAGATGGTCGTTGACCGCTCCGCCGGGCTCTCGCTCGGCCAGGAGGTGCCGCTCGGAACGCATGGCCACAAATTCACCGTCGTTGGATTGACGCGCGACAACGTCACCAATTCCGGCGATCCGGTTGCCTATATGACTCTGCTCGACGCCCAAGCGCTGCAATTCGAGCTTGCACCACCGGCTGAGCGGCGCGAGGTCGCACGCGGAGGGGCCCTGCAAACGACCAATCAAATAAATGCGGTCATCACCAAAGTATCGGGTTACGTGCCGCTCAAGGAGGTCGCTGCGGCGCTCACGCGATGGAAACACCTCACAACCCTCACCGAGGAGCAGCAGGAAAACTTGCTGACCAAAGAGGTTATTGAGAAGTCACGCCGGCAGCAGCTAATGATCTTAGTGCTGCTGGTGATCGTTTCGGCGGTGATCATTGGGTTAATCATCTATACCTTGACCATGGACAAGGTGCGCTCGATCGCAACGCTTAAATTCGTCGGCGCGCCAGACCGGACCATCGTCGGGCTTATTGTCCAGCAAGCCCTGTCGATGGGCATCGTGAGCTTTGTCATCGGGTTGCTGCTGATCCTCGGCTTCCAGGGCCACTTCCCACGACGGCTCGTGATTCTGCCCGAGGATGTTGCCGTCGTCTTTGCAATCACACTGGTCGTTTGCGTCGCCGCGAGCACATTGGGGATTAGGCTCGCTCTTAAGATTGACCCTGCGGAAGCACTCGCGGCGGCAGGATGATTTCATGACCGAGGGAAACACCCAACCGGCCGTCCGCATCGACCACCTGTCCAAGCATTTCGGGTCGGGCAGCTCGCGCGTTGATGCGCTCCGCGACATCAGTATGGAGGTCTTTCCCGGCCAGGTCGTCGGGCTAATGGGCCCAAGTGGCTCCGGCAAGACGACGCTGCTCAATTGCATTGCCTGCATTATGGCGCCGAGCAGCGGGCGGCTGACGCTCGATGGTGAGGTTGTCTACGACGATCGCTGGCTGCCGACTGACCTGCGACGGCTTCGGCTCGACAAGATCGGCTTTATTTTCCAATACCCGAACCTGCTGCCGTTTCTTGACGCTACCGACAATGTTGTCGTCGTGCTTGGTCTCGCTGGATACAGTGCGGCTGCGGGCCGCTCACGCGCGATCGATCTGCTGAGTTATCTGGAAGTTGCCAATCGCAAAGACGCAATGCCGGCGCAGCTCTCCGGCGGCGAGGCACAGCGCGTTGCAATTGCCCGCGCGCTCGCCAATCGCCCGCGCATCATCCTCGCCGATGAGCCGACCGCGCCGCTTGATTCGCAGCGTGCACGCATCGTGATGAACCTGCTGCGCAAGATTGCGATCGACCAAACCGCTGCGATCATCTGCGTCACGCACGACGAGATGATTCTTGATCGTTTCGATCACATCTTCCGGCTTCGTGACGGCCAGCTTGAAATTTCGACAAACCGCGGCGACACTCGCAAATTGGCCTCGCCGGGCATGTGAGCAACTGGCGCGAGGTCCCTCTCCGCTGGAAGCAGCTTTTTTGCCCAATCGGCAACGCCTCGACATCGGCGATGCATACGCAGCGGTGTGTGGGGTAGGAATACGTGATTGGCCCCGCCCTCTGTGCGCCTTGATGTGCGCCCTAAAGCGTTTGATTATCACAGCATCATATTAATATACTGATATCGCTTCATTGCTCGTATCACTCCATGCTATCACCACGAACAAGTCCATGGCAGCAAACCGGGCGTGCCAGAGCTCGTCATCGTTCCAGCGCCAGTCGGTAGAGCACCGCCGCTGCTTCGCTTCCGCTAACATCAAGGAGGCAAAGCTCAGCGGGAACGATAGCGAGGTTAGGCGAGCTCGAATCCAAGCTGTGCCATCGTTCTCGTGCCAATTGCTCCAGACCGTCGCGGTCTGTCGTAACGTCGACCAGAATAGCGAGGCGACTTAACGGGACTGAATCCAAGAGAGTTTGCAGTTCGAATACACAGCCCAGCCGCTCAAGCCCGAAACCGCGCAGATCCATAATGACCAGCGATGCCTCGCGCATCAGGCTCGTCACGGCTTGTTTCCATATCTCGCCTGAACAGAAGGTCTGGCTGATTCGATAACGTCCATCGGGATCAGGTGCCCTATCCAATTTGGCAATGCGACGATCGAGATCGGCCGGCGATCGAACGAAATGGTCGCGCAACCTTCCACGCACGAATTCCTGGAAGGTATCGGGCTCGATGATACTCGCGGCGAGATCCGGCGCCGCGATCAAGTCGATGCCGCCGAGCAGACGCCATCGTGCGCCGATCAGATCGATCAGCCGCTGTGAGCGGCGGCTGAAGCCGAACACCCTGAGCATGAGCAAGCGGCGTTCGGGTCGCCCGCCTGCGGCCCGGGCAAGCGGACGCAGCAAGATGTGCAAAGTGACCAGCCATGCGATGAAAGGGACTGACGCGGCAATCAGTCCGATCGCCGCTTGTTCCCGCCACAGGCTGCTCGCAAGCAACAGTGTCTCAAGCAGCCAGATCACCGTCACGGTCAGCATGAAATCGCTGAACCGCTTGTCGGCGTAGCAATCGGAAATGTACCGGGTTACCCGCCAGGCCGGCCAAGCGGCCGCAAGCATGCCAATTAGAGCGAAGCCGAGAATGGCGCCAAGTGCCCCAAGCCCGGTTGCTACGGCCAAGCCTGCAGCGAAACGCATCACCGGCTCCATCGCCAATATGCTGAGGGCGACATGGCTGCCTGCCAGCGTCACGACGACAAAGACAAGCACCAGCGGTCCAATGCTTCGGACCGAGCGGTTGAGAAACAACAGGAGCAAGAGCGACGGCGTCGCCTCGATCGCCCAGAGGACCGCCGGCGTCAAGAACCCCGGGACGACAAGGTGCCACCCGCCGTTTTGGTCCCCTTCGGCATTCCAGAGCGGAAAGCTCGACAAGCCCGTGAGCCAAGCGAGAACGCATAGGACAAGAAGGGCACCGAAGTAGCAAAACAGGATCCGCATCTGAATGCGCCGGTCAGGCCCAACCAGCAAAAGCAAAGCAAGCACCGTTGGCCATGCGAAGGCGAGCGACACAGCTGCCGTTCGAAGCGGCAGCAGCTCGGTCCCACTTAAGGTCAGTAGCAGAATGGCAGCGGTGATGCCGAAGACCAAGCCGGCGACGGTGTGCGCAGTCACCATTCGCCATATCATGCGGTCACGGCTACCGGTGCCTTTATCTGACGTCGCCTCCTCGACACGAAAGCCGAGCGGCGCTGCCGGCTCGCGTCGGGGTTGGGGCGAATGCTCTGCGGCACCAAATGACAACGAAGCCTCAGCGCCTCGCATGTTTGCTGCCACGGCCCGTTTGAACGCCCTAAGAGCGAGCAGCCCAATCAGAGGCGTCATGCAAGCGCCGAGGAGCAGGTAGAAGATCAACGCGCCTTCCTGAAGACCGAGCATCGCAGGTTGTCCCGGTTAAGCGCCAAGCCTGGATAAGTGTGCAGCGTTGCCGCGCCAGATGAATGCCGTGCCATCGAAACCGCCCACACCGGCGCATTCACGTCCCCGTGGTCAGACGAGCGAGCAGGGGTGCCGCCGATCCGGCTTGGTAATCGTCCGCATGCGTCAGCCGACGAGGTGCCGCCCTGCATGCTCGAGCGCAGCATGCAAAGCCCGCACCGCGTTCCTGTCCTTCTCCTGGTCTTGGCCAGTGAGGAGCTCGAATGGCACGATGCTTGGGTGAATCAGCAGGTCGTCATTGTGCTCGGACCCGCTCCGCCAACCACGGTCGATGCGTTCGGCCATCCAGCGGCGATGTTCGACCCGGGCAAGCATTTCGATCTCTTCCGTCGCCAGTTCATGGCCCGGACGATCGAGCTGCGGAACGATCCGCAGGCCGACCGCCGCAAAGAGAATCGGTGCATGTTCGGCCGCCGTGCGGTTCGCTTCACGCAAGTTCTCGGGCAGATCATCCCAAGCGGCGAGCGCGGCTTTTGAGCCGGCGCCAAACGTATCCACCTTGCCGAGATAGTACTGATGCAGCGCGATGGCGATTTCGTCACCGCGGCGGTCGAGCACGCGCTCGATTGCCTCCGGCCGAACCAATCCACCAAATGCAATCAGACTCTGTAAGCTCCGGTCCCTGACCTCGGTCTCGCCGAGCCGAGCGAGCAGGCGATCCTCCTTCGATCGGTGCACCAGAATCGGCTGGCCACTGAGGCCGAACGGATTTCCCGGGCGTCTCAAAGCCAACGCCGTTGCGACCGCATCCTCGTCTGCACGCAGCACGACGATCAGTTGCGGCGTTTTTTTTAAGAGGCCGTGGTCGGTCAGCAGCTCTGCCGTCGGGAGAAGGCCCTCTCCGCGCGGAATGATCTCGAAGCGCCCGACAAGGTCGAGATCGGGCTTGGTGGCGCGCCAAGTCGCGAACGCGGCCGCCTCCTGCTCATCGAGGACAAGGACGATGAGCGGGAGCGCTTCAGGATGATCCTGACTTGATATAATCAACTGCATGATGGTCTGCTGCCAGTTGCCGTGGAGTCCAACCACGAGCACTCTCGCCTGCTCACCGGGATCGGCCTTGAGGAAGACGGGCGCAAATCGCCTCATCTCGAGGCGAAGTTCCTCGCGATCCGGACAAAGGCGATAGTATCGAATGTTGTGCTTGCGAAGGAGACCATCGAGCGCCGCGCCGAGCTCGCGCGCGAGGTCTTCGCGGTCGATCATGACGCCAAGCAGGAGCGGCGGCAGATCGCCGGACCGTTTCTCCACGGCGGCGAATGCGAGCATGGCGAGGTCGAGATTGTCGATGTCGTCGCCGTGCGTCAGGAACAACGCCGATGCCGCCGCAAGATTCACTTGGCGAAACGTGCTCGATTGGAATGGATCGGCCTCGACGAAGGTAATGCCGAGCGCGTCCAAAGCCTCACACTGTGCCGGATCAAAAACAGGCACGATGGTGACGATGCGCTGCCCGCGGGCAGCCAACGTATTCAGCGCCTCTTCTTTGAGTCTTGCCGCCCCGGAAAGCACAATATGCCCTCTCACATAGGGCATGAACGCACCGCGGATCGGACGCGTGATCGCACCGACAAGCACGTGTATCGTCGCGACGAAGGCGACGAGCGGCACCAGCAGCCGGGCGACCTGAAGCTGCCAGGGGATGCTGGTGTCCAGTTCCGACGGAAACTGCAGCGTTACCAGCTGCGCGGTACGGAAAATATTGTCGAGCCAGTTGCTGAAACCTGCCGGCGGCTCTTTGATCGTCCAACCCCAAAGCCCGAGCGCGACCGCAATGGCGGCGGCGGTAAACTGCATGATTCTTTGCCGTTGCCTCAGAAAGCTTCCGAGCCGCGCCGACAGCCGGGCAATGCCTCGAAACAACGCTTCGAGATCTGTCACGAGGCCGGAGGTCATTCGGCGGGCCTACAACGACCAGCATAGCCGTGTGAGCGGCCTACCGAATGCTCCGAAACGCTCGCCGACATGTAAATTCGCCTCATTCCTCTCTTCGAAAAAATTTCGGAAGCGAAGCTTTCAGAACATCCAGAACCACAGCCACGCACCGTGTCGCTCTTGCGCGGGCAACCATCCCCGCGCGAAAGCGCGGCGCTGCCCGTGGCCCCGTGAAAGGACGCCACTCGCGACGATCGCTTACAGTGCACCGCTCGCGAATGTCAGCGACGCTCGAAGGCGATCACGCTATTCGCGGGCAATAGTGCAGTGAAATTGCCATTGGCAGTGGCGATGGCTTGCGCATTCATCAACCCCGAACCGCCATAGAGATCGTTATCGCTATTGAAAACCTCCTGCCATCGGCCGTCGGCTATCGCCGGATGCTGAATGGTATAGCCCGCTGCAAAATCGTGGTTGTTGAGGCTTGCCATCACCAGAAGATCCTGCGCGCCGTCAAAGCGCCGGAACGCCAGTACCCTGTTGGCATCGTGGATATGCAAGATTTCGATCGCATGAGATCGCAGCGCTGGGCTGCCGAGCCGCAGGCGAATGATGTCCTGGTAGAAGCCGAACAAAGCGGCGCCTTCACCAGCGCGTAAACCGGGATAGTCCTCACGGAATTCGATAAAATCGTTATAGCGATACGGCTGCCTGGCTCCCACTTCCTCACCCATGAAAAACATCGGCGGCGCGGGTCCGAGCAGCGTGACACCGGCAGCGAAATGCGTGCGCGCCTCCGCAAAGCGGCGCGTATCGCCGATCAAAGGCGCACCGTTTGCCGCGACCACGATGGTGCGGGCAGAATGCACGTCTTGTCCATTTTCACGATAGCTGGAGTTTCCTGCCTCATCGTGCGACTCGTGATACACGACATGGCCAGCCGCACTGGCGCCCATTACGCCAGCAAACCATGTCATGGCGAGCGGCCGGTCGTCGCCGTAACCCGCAAACTTGAGCAGACGTGCGCGAGACGTGTCGTCAGTCGCGTCACCAACCAGATGATGATAATATTCGGCGAACCAAGCTGCATCGAACCCAAGGCCGCCGGCATCGCTCGACTGCGTTACTGCCGGCCAACCCGAGTGATCTTCGGCAATCAGAATCACCGTCGGACGCACCAGTCGCATGGTGCGGGTCCATTCGCGCAAAAATTTCGCCCCGAAGATTCGCGCTTGATCAGCCGCGCGCCCATCGGCATGGACCACCGCGTAAGAATGCAATGAAGTCGTCTGGTCGACGCGAAAGCCATCGACGTGAAACTCGTCGACAAGCATGGCGGCGCTGCTGATGAACAGCTTGCGGACCATCTCCTCCCAGAAGCGCGGCGCCCAGCCGGTCGACATATTGTCGATGTAGCCACCGCTGCCGGGCGGATTGGCATTCGGATAGTCCGACGATAACCCCTCATACCAATAATAGATGTTGCGCTCTGGCGCGTTCGAGTCATAGGCCCATTCGGCACGCTCGGCATTGGGAGTATAATGGTTATAAACGACATCCATGATGACCGCGATGCCGTGACGATGGCATTCCCGGACGAAATATTTGAACTGATCGCGTCCGCCGCCGGCATACTCGATCGCCAGATAATGCGAGTTGCCGTAACCCCAGTTTGTCCAACCCTCATACTCGGCGAGCGGCATCAACTCGACGGCGTTAACGCCAAGCTCCTTCAGGTAAGGGAGCAGATCCATGGCGTCTTGCAAGGTCCCGCGCGGACTGCGCCCGGCCCCCAGCCCGTCGACATGCAATTCATAGATGACGAGGTCTTCGAGGCGCGCCGGCACCGGGTGCTGCGGATCGAACTCATCACGCCAGAACGCGTCCTCGGCCAGCCAATTCCTCTCGGGGAATTCTGGCGAACTGAAAGCGGCCGTCACCCGCTCCGGATCGACGATCACGGAGCAGCTCTTGGTGCCGTCAAGGGACTTCCGGCAGCCGCACCAGCTCGGCTTGCGCGCCGGATCGACGTCGCCACTGCCGATCTGACACCGCGAATAGAGGTCGGTGCGATAGGCGATCGAGCCATCGTCTTTGGTGATGCGGAACATGTAGAGCGTATGGTCGCATTGCCCGAAGTCGGCGAGAATGCGCGAGTCGGCGACGTCTGTGCTCCAAATGCCGTCCTGGTCGCGATGCATCGGAATCACTGCGGAGACGCCACGCCCATCATCCCAGATATAGCCACCTTTGTAATTGTCCTCGCCCGAGAGCTCGCTGCGGACGACCTCGACATTGCGCGCGTTGGGCGCCCATACGGCAAAGCGCACCGCTTCCCCACCCGGTACGGAAAGCTTGTTGGCGCCTAGCCGCCGGCAGTGCGTCAGATAATACCGCTCGGTCTGATCCGCTTGCGCCAGCACAAATACACGATGGCGGTCCATCGAAGACGCATCAGACCATTCGGTGGGAATGCCCGATACGCTCGCTTGCGCCGGGGTGTCGACGATCACGCTCCAGCGAAAGGTCTGGCCGACCTGGTCGTCAGAAAGCATCGCCGTCGCCCGGAAGGCCGGACAGCCGTCATCGGCGGCAAACACTTCCATCGGCTGGGTTGACCATTGCGCGGACAGGCGACCGCCTGCATCCCAGCTTCCGGTGAGACGCGGATTGCGCAGGTTGATGTGGCGCAGCCCAGTGCGATACTCGAAATGGACAGGAATGAGTGGCATAACGACCTCCGGCGATCGCGAACCTCAGTTCGCCAGCGTTTCGCGAATGGCATCGTCGACGGCGCGTTTGTCCTCGGGAAACAAGCCAAACGTCGTCAAGTGCCCAGAGGTCGTCGTGAGCTCGCGGAAATGCGAACCCGGAATCCGCTCGGCATCGAGCCGACAATCGCCGGGCGGAAACATGACGTCTCCGGTGAAGGCGTAAATAAATGCTCTTGCCTTGATGCTCCCGAGCGCCGCCGCCATGTCGCCACCCCTGCTCGGATCGGCGAAGCGTGCCTTGCGCGCTTGAATCAGCAGATTGTTGGGATCCTGCCCCAGCATGAAGCCTTCGAAGAAACCACGCACGAAATCATTGACCGAGGCGAAACCGAGCGAGCGCAGCACATCACCGTGATAGTAGCTGAGCGGCGGCAGCGTCAGCGCCATGCAATGCCCCTGCCGGCGTAGGCCCGCCTGCACGTCCAGCCGGTCATGGTAGAATCCGTTATTCCATGCCGGGTCCGAGGTAACTGGCTCCTCGATCACGGTACTCAGCCACAGCCGCGTCCACGGCGATGGTTGCGGCGCCCCCGCAATCGACGCCATGCGCTTGACCATTTGCGGAAACCGCACCGCCCACTCATAGGTCTGCAGCGCGCCCACCGACCAGCCGAGCACAAGCTGCAGCTCGGAGATGCCGAAATGCTCCGTCAGCAGGCGATGCTGCGCGATGACGTCGTCGGCGACATGGATCGGCGGAAAAGCGCCGCGGTCGAATGGCGGCGGCGTATTGCTCGGCGACGACGAGAAGCCGTTGCCGAACTGGCCCGGCAGCACGATGAAGTATTTGCGCGGGTCGAGCGCGAGGTCCTCGCCGATGTAGATTTCCAAGGCCTGGTCGGAGCCGGCGAGGAAATTCGGAAACAGGATCGCATTATCCTTCGCCGCGTTGAGGGTGCCATGGGTGGTGTAAGCGAGCTTCGCATTGGGGATGGTGAAGCCGGCGAGCAGCGGGAAATTCCCAAGATCGAAATTGTCCATGGCGCGTCTCCTCCTCGCCTCACGCCGCCGCACCGATCGCAGCCGCTTGTGAGGCTGCGCTTGCCGATCGGCCCCGTCAGGTCTTTCTCTGGATGAAATCGGCGGCACGCTCGCCGATCATCACGATCGTCGTATGCGTGTTGGCAGCCGGGATCGCCGGCATGATCGAGCCGTCGGCGACGCGGAGGCCGTCGACGCCATGCACTTTCAGTTCGGGATCGACGACCGCCATGCGGTCGATACCCATCTTGCAGGATCCAACGAAGTGGTAATAGGAGCCGACATTCTCGATGACCCAGTCCCGAAGCTGAGCGTCGGTGGTGACCGCCGGTCCGGGCCCAACTTCCTGCAGGCCGAGCGCCGCGAAGGCTTTGGTCCGATAAATATCGCGCGCGATCTTCACCATCGTCACGATCCGATCGATGTCGACCGGCTCCGCGCCGAAATTGGCGCTGATGTCGGGTGCAACCATCGGGTCGGCGCTCGCCAAGCGCACCCAGCCGCGCGACAGCGGCCGTACCAGCCCCGGCAGGCTCAAGATCACATGCGGATCAACCAA
Source organism: uncultured Rhodoplanes sp. (assembly GCA_964616635.1). GTDB lineage: Bacteria > Pseudomonadota > Alphaproteobacteria > Rhizobiales > Xanthobacteraceae > Rhodoplanes. The sequence continues at coordinate 19,104 of CAZTTL010000001.1, forward strand.
TTGGGTTACCGGCTGGATCGGCTGACCCGTTTGCAGCCGGTTGACCACGTTAGCGAAGAAGGCGTCGCCGAACGGCGCGCGGTGCACCAGACAGATTTCGAGATCGGGTGCCGGCATGCTTGGCGCCGAGCCCCAGAACAGCCCGACTTCGGTCATGTTGCCGCGCGGGTCGGGACCCGGCTCCGCCATCCGGCCGAACGGGCCGATGACGAGCGGATGATCGTGAAAGTTCTCGCCGACGCCGGGTAGATCGACCCGCACGTCGATGCCATGCTGGCGCAGCTGATCGGCCGGACCGATACCGGACAGCATCAGCAGCTTTGGAGACTCCATGGCGCCGGCGCAGACGATCACCTCGCTGCTGCAGCTTACCGTGACCGCCCGACCGTTTTCGACATACTCGACCCCGACGCAGCGGTTCTGCTCGAGCAGCAAGCGCGTCGCGCGCGCGCCGGTCTTCAGCGTGATATTGCCGCGCGCCAGTGACGGCTGGAGATAGGAGGTGAGCACGCCGCCGCGCCGACCATCCTTCATGTCGAGATGATGCCAACCGCAGCCGAATGCCGAGGCGTTGAAATCATCGACCAGCGGATAGCCGAGCTCGACGCACGCGTCGAGAAACACCTGCGAGATCGGATTCCCGGTGTCCTTGGCGTTGACGACGGTGATAGGACCGCCCTTCCCCGCCGTCGGATTGGTGTCGTCGAGTTGGTTTTCGAGCCGCTGGAAATACGGCAGGCAGTCCTGGAAGGACCAGCCGGTGCAGCCATGATAGGCCCAGTTGTCGAGATCGGCTGGCCGCGCCCGCACATGCATCATGTGGTAGACGATGGAGCCGCCACCGGTGCCGCGACCGGCGGCCGAATAGATACGGCGATTGTTGAGCGCCGGCGCCGGCGCACTGTTATATGCCCAGTCGAGGTCGGTGAGCAGCAGCTCGTTCCAACGCCAAGGAACCTGGACGGCCTCCGGAAGATCGCCGGTGCCTGCCTCCAGGAGGAGAATCTTCACACCCGGCAGCGCGCCGAGCCGATAAGCCACGGTCGACCCCGCGGGTCCCGAACCGACAATGATGAAGTCATAGCCGTCCGCCATTTGTGCCTCCTCCCGCCTTCATCCGCTCTGCCGGGCGGCGATTACGGCCTCGATGTCGTCCTGCGTCAGGCTCGGGATCACGTCCTTGAGCAGATACGCGAAATAAGACTGGCCCCACATCGTCTCCCAAAGCGGGAAATGCGCATCGAAGGTTTCGTTGCGCTTTGCCGCCAAGTGCGCCTCGAGGTCCCAGATCAGGCGGTCAAACTCGGCCTCCGTGAATGGCAGTCCGAAGGCGGCCGCGGTTGCGATCACGTCATCCTTGCTGCGTCCGGCGAGCGCGTCGAGAAGGTCGGCGCGAATCGCCACGGTGCGAAGGAACGCAATGAGATTGCGCTCGGTCATCCGGCGGTTCCTTGCGCAGGCGCGATCAGATTGCGCAGCTCGCCGTCGCTGTGACGGCGCACCTGCTCGATCAGGTAGCCGAGATGGTTACGACCCCACATCTGTCGCCACAGCCGGGCGGAGCCATCAAACGGGTCGCGATCCTTGGTGAGAATGATGCTGGCTTCGATCCGGCCGGCCACCTCGGCGAGATCCCAGGCGGAAAAATCGAACCCATCATTCTTGGCGTGGAGCAGCAACTGGCTCAGGTTGCGTCCGTCGTAGCGCGTCAGCAGGGCTGCGTCGTCGCGCGCGGCTATGAAAAAACTCAAAGCGCTTTCGAGAGACATCGCGACTTATCTCCCGTTCATTCCGGTGCCGGTACGCCGGGCGTGTATGGCCGCGGCTCGGGCCCGATGATCCAGTTTTCGCGAACGATCATCTCGTGCAGGTACCGCTCCTCGGTGAATAGCCGGTAGTCGGCGCGAACAAGCTGATGCTCGATGGAGCGGCCAGCGGCGAGCAGTGCATCGAGATTGTCGAACCATAATTGCTCGACACAATCGTGCGGCGCCTCGCCGACCGAATAGAAGCCGTCGACGACATGGCCTTGCACGTATCGGCGAAGCCCGGGCACATGCAGTACTTCGGCGGCGTGGGTGCCGAGGCAGTATTCCTTGAACGCCGGCAGCGGCAGACCTTCCCGCCGCTTCGAGAGTACCAACAGCTTCGCCATGCCATTGTCGCGGGTCTCCGGCGGCCCCGGAAGGATCTCGTGTGCGGTGGTGTCGAGGCCCCGCGTCAGCCAGAAGGCCGCCCAATTCGGCTCATCGGCGCGGGCGCCTTGCAGGAATTCGGGCGTCTGCAGCGACGCCAGCTGCTCCTCGACATTGGCCAGCCAGATTTCGGCGACGCCGCCCCATAGTGGCGCAACTTCATCCGGCAGCGGAATGCGCGTGTCGATCAGATAGCGGCGGATCTGCGGGATGTGCCGTGCGTAGCGCTGGGCGTGAATCTCCACCCAGTAGCGCTGAAACGCCTCTTCGGACAGGCCCGGTCGCGGCGCGGCGAAGATGAACTGGTGGATCATGCCGGCACCTTTGCACCTGCGGCGATTGCGGGCCCACCGAGGGTAGCGGCGGCGGTCCGTTGTCCGCGGATGAGCTCAGCCGCTTTCTCGGCAATCATCATGATTGCGGCGTTGGGATTGCCATTGACCAGCCGCGGCATCGCCGACGCGTCGGCGATGCGCAGCCCGTCGATGCCGTTGACGCGCAGTTCCGGATCGACCACGGCCCGCTCGTCGACGCCCATTCGACAGGTGCAGGCCGGGTGCCAGACGGTCGAGGCGGCAGCCCGCACATAGCGGCGCAGATCGTCTTTGCTGGTCACTGCGGCGCCCGGCGCCAATTCGTTGCCGGCGAGGTCCTTGAACGCCGCCGTATTCACCAGTTCGCGTGCGTAGCGAATGCCGTATTCGAGCACCGCGACGTCGTCTTCCTCCGTCAGGTATTGCGGATCGAGGCGCGCATTCACCGTCGGGTCGGTTGATGCCAGCGTCACCGTCCCCCGACTCTTCGGCTGGGCAAGGATCGGGGCAAAGGTGAAGCAGGGATTGTCGGTCTGAAACCCGAAGGCGACAGGACCGAAGAAATACTGCAGGTCGGGCGAGGCATCCCGTGATCCGACCCCCGACCACGTGAACAGTCCAGCTTCTGCGAGCATTTCCGCCGGATCTTGCGGCGTGCGACATTCGTAGCCGACCCCAAGCAGCATGTGGTCTTGGAGATCGGCACCGACGCCGACGAGGTCACGTTCCACCGCAATCCCGAGCGCGGAAAGCTGTGCCGCGGGACCGAGCCCGGACAGCATCATGAGCTTGGGCGTCTCGTAGGCTCCGGCACACAGGATAACCTCGCGCACGGCGCGGATGGTGGCGACCCCATCAGGCCCGGTATAGGTCACGCCGCAGGCGCGGCCCTTCTCGATGACGATGCGCGTCGCCCTCGTATTTGTAAGCAGCCGGAAGTTTCGCTGGGCGAGAATGGGACGGACGAATGCGGACGCGGCGGTTACCCGCACGGCATCGATGGTTCGGGTGGATTGATAGAAGCCGGCGCCCGCCTCCTGCGATGCACCGTTGAAGTCGTTGTATGTCTGCTTGGCACCGAGCAGCGCTGCCGCCTCCACGAAGGCATGGGACGATGTCGACGGCGTCTGCATGTCGATGATTGAGAGAGGGCCATTGTCGCCATGATACGGAGACAGCGGCCCGTGATAGGTTTCTGATTTCTTGAAGTAGGGCAGCACCTCGTCATAGGACCAGCCGCGATTGCCGAGCTTGGCCCAGTCGTCGAAGTTACGGCGATTGCCGCGGATATAGATCATCGCATTGACGGCACTCGATCCGCCGAGAACCTTGCCGCGCGCCACATCGATGGTGCGACCGCCGAGCCCCGCCTGCGGCGTCGTCGCATAGCCCCAATTCTCTGCGGCGCGCGGATCCCACAGGCTGAACATCGGGCCGAGGCCGATCGCGTAGATGGCCGGATTAGTGTCCATGCCGCCGCACTCCAAAAGAGCAACGGTGACGTGTGGATCGATGGCGAGCCGGGCCGCCAATACGCACCCAGCCGTGCCGGCGCCGACGACGACGTAATCGACCGAGTTATCTGGCATCGACCTCACTCCACAAACATGTCGCTCGGATCGCTTCGCCTCGCGCCTTCACCGCATCGGGTTTTTCTTGAGGAAGGTATGGATGGCTTCGCCGACGGCGATCGGATTCATGCTTTGCATGCCGTGGGTGGCGTTCATGATGCCGCACCGCTCCGCCTGCGGCAGCCAGGACATCAAGAACGCCTGGGTTTCACGAAAGCCGGGCATCGCGGCCTCGCTGTCGAGCCCCATCACTGCGAGCACCGGCATTGTCGGCTTCCGCTGCACGAGGCTGTCGGCCTGCGACATGCGGAATCCCCAATTGCTGATGGCCACGAAATCCACGGTGAAGGTCGTGTCGACCGCTTCCTCGACACGGCGCCAGACGTCGAGCGGATTGGTCATATCGACCGAGCCGAGAAAGCTTGGTCCGCATACCAGCTCCATGTAGAGCTGGGCCGCACCAAGCTTGTCGCCGGCTTGATAAAGTTCGTTGGCGCGGTTGAACGCGTCGATATTGGCCTGCACCGCTGCCGGCGACTCGCGCGGCAGGTACGGTTCGAGCAGGACCGCGGAATGCGCCCGCTCCGGATAGGACAGCAGGAACTGGAATGCGATCACGCCGCCGAACGAAAACGCGACGATATGCGCTTTCTTGAGGCCCAGATGGTCGAGCAGCTGCTTGACGTGCTCAGCCCCCTCTTCGATGCTCAGTGAATTCTTTTCCAGCGTGCTGCCATTGTAGCCGGCGCGGTAATAGGTAATGAGCTGATAGTCGTCGAACAGCGGCGGATAGAATCGCAGCGGCGTGATCAAGCTGTCTGCGATGCTGGTGCCGTGGATGCACAGCACGGGCTCGCCTTGGCCAAGCACCGTGTAGCGCAGCACCGCATTGCTGACCTTCGCTGTCTTGTCGAGGTCGACGTTCCATTCCCGACCGATGTAGAAGGCGTGCTGGGGCATGCTCGGTGCTCCGATCGCTGTTCTAGTTTCAGCGGGCAACATGATCTTCCAAGATCAGGTCAATGAGGTACGGTCCGTCGTGCGTCAGCATCGCGGTGATCGCGCCCGCCATCTCGTCCGGCTTGGTCACGCGCGTTCCCGGGACGCCGAATCCTTTCGCCAGCGATATGAAATCCACATCGGGGTCGCGAATATCGAAGGCAGACGGAAAGTCGCCCTGCTGGGTGTTGAGGTTTCGCCAATAGACGACAAGATTGTCTTTGAGGATGCGATAGCTGCGGTTGTTGCAGACGATGAATTTGGCGTTCACGCGCGAATGCGCCGCAGTCCACAGCGCCGCAATCGTGAAGATCGCGCCGCCGTCGCCGCTGAGACCCACCACCGTGCGTTCGGGATGCGCCAGCTTTACCCCGATTGCGCCGGGAAAGCCGATGCCGAGCGTGCCACCCGGCGTTTGGAAGAAATTCCCCGGCGTGTCGGGCGGCAAGTAGCGCGTCAGCGCGCCTGAATTGGTGAGCGCCTCATCGACAATGATCACGTCCTTTGGCAAGTGCTTCGCCAACTCTTCGGCAAAGGCCGACATGTGCAACGGGACGGTCTTGCGCTCGGCAATGTCGGCCTCCAGCGCGGTGCTACGTGCAGCCTCCTTTTGCGCGCGCATACGTTCCGTGCGTGCACGCGCCGCCGCCTTTTGCGCCGCGGTCATTTGTTCCGCCAGCTTGGCCGCGATCAGCCGCAGGGTCGGCTTCGGATCACTGACCAGTCCGAGCGTGATTGGGTGGTTCTTCGCGATGTCGTAGGCGCTCAAATCAATGTGGACGATCGTGGCGTCGGCCCGAAATGGATTTTCCAACAAAGGAAAGACGTCGGGAAAGACATAGGTACCGACGATCACGACCGCGTCTGCATTGGCCACAGTCTCGCGGCTGTGGCTGCCGAACATGTGGCCGGCCAGGCCTCGATAGAGAGGATGCGTCCAGGGGATATTGACCTCCGAGGCCATCGCACCCCAAACGCCTGCTCCCAGTGTCTCAGCGAGCTGCGCCAGTTCTGCCTGCGCCTGCGCATGGGAGACCCCGTCCCCCATGATGATGACCGGTTGCTCGGCTCCGGCGAGCAATGCGGCGGCGCGCGCGATGGCCGCCTGTTCCGGCACTGTGCGCGTGTCGGGAATAACGGTCGGCAGCACCGGCTCGGTGTTTTGCTGGTCGAGGATGTCCTGGGGAACGGCCAGAAAGGTCGGCCCGAATGGTGGGGTCGCCGCAATCTTGATGCAGCGCCGCAGCAGGCGCAGGACGCTGTCGGGGTGGATCGCGCGCGCTGCGTATTTGGTCACCGGTCGCACGAAAGTGACGAGGTCAAGCGCCATATGCGCATCCAGCGCGTCATAGGCCGCGCCCGCCTCGCCGGCGATCACGACCAAAGGTGCGCGCTGCTTGCGGAATGCATGGTAGAGGCTGCCGAGCGCATTGCCGGTGCCGACGCTGCAATGGAGCTGCACGGCCGTCGGCTTTTGCGTCGCCGAAGCGTATCCATTCGCGATCAGCATCAGGGCCGCTTCCTGCAGGCCCAGAACGTAGCGGATTTTTGGGAAGTGGCTGATCTCGTCGAGCAGCCCTTCCTCGCTGCTGCCCGGATTGCCAAACAGTGTGGTGATGCCGTCAGCCTCGAGCTGCTCAAGCAGTTTGCGATGGCCTGTTGCTGCGGGCATGCCGCCTGCTCCTTCTCGAGTGACGATCGGGAGCCTGCCGAGCCGCCTTGAGCGGCCGGCAGACAAACGCTCTACCAGCCCCAACGGCGTAACGGCGGATCACCGTCGAGGACCTCGATCATTTTCTGACCGGTCAGCACACTGTCCGGCGTCGACCGGCCGGTGATGAACGGGTAATCGACGATCACACTGGTCGGATGCCCGAAATTCCCGTGGTAAGCGCCATCGGGACCGGTCGCATCCCGCAGGATGTACTCCAGCGGATAGGGCGGCGGCCCCATGTTGAAGTCGAGAAAGGTATCGCGCGCGCTCACGAAGCCAGTCCCGTCGTGATAGTCATATTCGAGACAATGGCCGGTGACGTGTTTGCCCCAGATTATGCTCCGCCGCTCATTCATGTCGCGCGCGAAGGCAAGACACGGAACGCCATAGCATTCGGCGCCGACCGGCTTTCCAGCCCGCACAAAGGCAAGGATCATGTCGTGCAGACGCTGATTGTTGACCAGGTCGACGATCGGCCCGGAGCCGCCGACGATCAGCATCGTGGCGTATTTCTCGATGCCCTGCACGGCCTCCTCGAGTGCCCAGTTGTAATGCTCGAGCAGGCGCACGAATTGCGAGGACGCGAAATAGGGTCGCTCGGGAAACCACGCGGCCAGGTTGATTGGATTATCGAGCCGCCTGCCCTGCTGCGTTGACGGATTGTCGATCTCGCGCACGCGGGCCGCCATTTCCGGCGTGGTCACCGAACGCTGCAGCGGAGGATCGAAGTAGTCGGGGTCCATGCTGACCGGTATGGCGTTCGGCCGACGGCCGGTCGGCGTGCAGAAATCCACCTCATATCCGACCTTGTCGAACTCGCCGAGCGGACCGGCTAGTTCCTCGCCCCAATACCCCCACTCCGACAGTACGATCAGCACGCGGCGCTTGCCGGGCCGCGACTCCGACGGCGGCGCGGGCGCTGCCGCCGGTTGCGCCGATGTCGACGCCTTCACGATGATGCGGTCGCGGATGGCATCAACCAGTCGCTCCGTCCCGATTGGCCTCTGGTCGTGCAAGGCGGACATGTTCGTGACGAGGTCATCGTCGACGACCACGTGCTCATACCAAGGGGTGCCGGTTGGCGCCGGCACATAGAAGGCGCCGGCGTTCAACACATCGGCCAGCATCACTGGATTGCAGGTGACCCGCCGACCCGCGAGGTAGTCCGGCGACGGCGTCAGCAGCCACAACGCATGGCACGGCGCGCCCTTGACGAGCCGGCGGTTGCGCATTGCAGCGCGGAAAAAGTAAACGGCGGGCGCCCGTCGCGTTGCATCGGCCGGATTGGAACTGGTCGCAGCCGCTTCGTTCCAGCGCAGCCTTACGCTGGTATAGTTGGCAGCCATGATCAACGCCGCATAGTCGTCGAGATTCACCTGGGTGAAATCGATCGAAACGTCGAGCGTTTCGGGGGTCGTGCCGGCGGCTTCAACCTCGCTGACGAATGTCTGCTTCGGTTGGCCCCACAAGAGTGACATCAGGTGAACTTCAGCGCCGTAGGAAGCAAACCGCTCCTGGTAGCACTTGATCTCAGCCGGGATGTATTGCGCTTCGACGAGGACGGCGATCTTCTTGCCGGCGAGCGACTTGTCAGGCATCGGAGTCTCCTGGCCGTGCGATGCGTTACGCTTGGACCGGCGTCGCGTGAAACTCGACGACGAGTTCGACTGTCCCATCTTTCGGATCGGGCGGCAGGCGGTCCGTCGGGATCTGGTAATCATCCAGGTTCGCCTGATCGAGCTTGTCGGTGACATTCACGCCATTGGCGTTCACCGATGCGATCCGCACGCGGCCCGGCGGCATGAAATCCGGCAAAACGTTGATCGATGTCTGATCGCTTCTGCTGCCGATCTTGAAGAAGAGGCAGAAGCTGTTGTCGCTGCTAGCGCCGGCGGAGACGTGGGCCCGGGTATAAAGGTGGGCGAGGTAGGCCAGCTCGAAGGCATGATAGCCGATGGCGTGGCTGCTCCTCATCCCATATTGGCCCGACAGGATAGGCAGGCCGTTTTCCGTGGTCCGGAAATAGTAACCCTGATGCTCGCGATCCAGGAAGAACACGTTCCAGAATGCGGAGCATTCCCGGGCGAGCTGCAGGTAATGCGGGTTTCCAGTGGCACCGTGCAGGATTAGATAGGCGAGAATGCCTTGCTCCTGCTGCCAGAAATCCTTCGTCGTGCCCCAGGCAAATTGGGTCGGCATGCCGCCGGTCGGATTGCGCTCGACGGCGTCGTAAATGCCGCCGCGTATCTTGTCGAGCCCCACCTCAGCCATGCGATCGGCGAGCTTTGTCGCGACTTGCAGGCAGCGCTCCGCGCGGCGATCATAATCTTCTGCTTCCTGCGCTTTGCCGTGGTTCCGCATCCACTTGGCGCGGGTCTGGAAATAATAGGCGCAGCGCGTCAGGTTCCAGGCGATTTTCAGGTTATGCCCGACAACGGCCCGGTTCCTTTGCCAGCGATAGGTAAGATCAGGATTCCACTCCGCGTCGAAGCGCTCGACCACATAATCCGATTTGTCATCGGGAAACTTTTCACAGATCAGCTCGGATACTTCCTTGAGAATGATGTGGCAGACGTCCAGTAATGGTTCGAGGGTCTTGCGCACCTCGCCCTGCGGCAGCGGCTCCAGCGACAGGATCAGATTGACGAGATAGGCTGGAACGTGGTCGCCAACCGAGTTCCAGTTCTTCCGCGACCGGTTCCCAGCCGCCGCTGTCCCGTCCCGCATCGTGTCGGGCCGCATCGTTGCGGGATCGAGGTGCGAGTAATAGCCGCCCTTGCCCGCGAACCCCTTCGACGTCGCCTCCGGCGGATCCCAGAAAAAGTCCTGGAAGCTGTTGATGGTACGCCGAATATCCTCCAGGATCTCCCATTCGAGGGTGATGCGATAGAACTGCGTGAGTCCTGCGAGCGCATAAATCTGTTCGTAGAGCGGCACCGTGCCGACATCGTCCGGACCGAGCGAGGCGAACAACAGAGCTTCGCCGCGCTCGCCCTGAATATTGCGTCGCCGACCGTATGCCCAAAAACAATATCGGCCATCGTGGCTCAGGCTGCGGAAGGCCTCGCGCAGGTAGTCCGCCGCGGCGCGGGCCGCCAACAGATAGCGCTCGGCGCCGGTCATCAGATAGGCGGACGACAAATCATAGAGCAGCCGCGACAGCACGGCGCATTCCTGCACCGTCTCGCTCGTTCCCTCGCCCAGGATGTTCAAATTCGTCCGGTAGAACTTCGAGAAGTCGTCGATGGTGTAGCTGCGCCTGGCATCAAAAAGATGATCAAGGATGCGATCCGCCATTTGGGTCGTTTGCGTCGGCCACCAGTGCGTTTCCTCGAACATGTAGCGGGCAGGATCCGAATGCAGCAGGTAAACGTTGCGCGCCTCGAACCGCTCTTTCCCATCGTTTTGCTGATAAATCCCCTCCACAATCACCGGCCGGTCCGCGACCGCATACCGATGCAGGTTGCGCATTACTTCGTCAGCAATGCCCTGCGGTTCGGGCACGCGATTGCGGTCGAGATTGTCGAGATTTGTAACGACCGAGTAGTACGTTTCCGAGCCGACCACCGCCTCGAACACGTCGCCGCTACGCGCGCGTAAGCTGAAAGAGGGCTTCGTTGCGTCGATTGAAATAACCGAGCCGGCCACGGTCATCGCTTGATTGAAGCTTTTCAGAGACATGAGAACCCCCACTTCCCTCGACGCCCAACACGAGACGGCTGATAAGCCGATCACGCGTCCTGCGAGGAACGACAGCGTTCCAAGCGGCGTAAGCGATCGACAACTCCCTCGCATCGCCCGTGCGGTGCCGCGGCGACTTACCGCTGCGTCGCGTCGACGACCGGATTGCGTACTTCTGATGACTTTGTGCGAGCCGCTGGTCCGTGGTTCAAAGCACCCTTTAAACGGGACCTCGAAAAATAAGACCTATTTTTCACCGCATTTCATTTTAAGCGTCATTCGATGCTCGCACATCTCGGACTGCCTATCTAAGAACATTTTCGTGAAAGCATCGCTGCGCTGATAGCGAACCATATAAAACCCACTGCCGCAGAGCTTTGTAATAGGTGGCTCGCTAACGTCACGAGGCGACTGATCCTCTATGAGACTGTGAAGTAAATCACATTCTCGTTTTCGTTTATATACTTGCACTCACTAAACTTCTGGTTTAATATTACCCACCGTTTGCATTGGCGTTTGGGCTCGGTTGGTCAAAAAGCCGCAAAAGTGTGCGAACCAAGCTGACCAAAACGCGCCTATCATAATTTAGCTAATTCGCATCTCATGGGAGAAAGCCAAATGGGCGATCAGTGGTTGGACCTCGCACCTAAGCCAGATGCGCTCCCGCCAGAAAAAAAATGGCACGTCTTCATAAGCTACCGCTCCGTGAACCGACCTTGGGTGCTGGCGCTATATGACGTTCTGAACGGGCTTGGCTACCAGGTCTTTCTCGATCAGTACGCGCTGACGGCGGCAGCCCCGCTCGCTATTGCACTTGGCGACGCGTTAGATGCCAGTGCCGGCGCAATCATGATCTGGTCCGGTTCCTATGAGGATTCAGAGTGGTGCAAGGCCGAATTCGCCAAGTTGGAGACCATGGAGAAACAGAAAAAAGGCTTCCGCTATGTGATCGCTCGGATCGACGACTCGGATATTCCAGGCTTCGCCGCAATAAAGCTCTGGATGGACTTTTCAACGCAACCGGAAGGGCCCGCGGGTAGCGGCCTGTTGTCGCTCCTGTACGGGCTGAAGGGCCAGCCGCTCCCTCCCGCGGCTGTCAAGTTGGCGGCGAAGGTCGATGCGCAGATGAAGGATGGCCTCTTCAGCGTCAGAGCGGCTCGCGATGCAGGGGACGTCGATATGCTTGTTGCGCTTACGCAAACTGACGACCTGGCATGGACGGGATCGCCAATGCTGAAATGTGCGGCTGCCGAGGCGCTGATCGCAATGAAAAAAATTGACGAGGCGATCGCGGTCCTGGATCAGGTCGAAGCTGCGTTCCCCAAGGCGCTGCGTCCAAAGCAGTTGCGAGGCCTGGCACTGGCGCGCAGCGGACAGACCATTCAGGCGCAGTTGGTACTGGGGAAGCTGTACGCCGCGGGGGAGATCGATCCGGAGACTGTCGGCATTCTGGCGCGCACCTGGATGGACCGCTATAGGCAGTCGGGCGACCGACTTTTCCTTCTGAAGTCGCGTGACCTTTATCGACAGGTCTTCGAAGCCTTCCCGTCGGACTATTACAACGGGATTAATGCTGCGTCTAAAAGCTTATTAGTCGGGGAAAGGGAAACGGCATCCCAACTCGCGGCAAGAGTGCAGAAAATTGTTGGGGATACGCCGGTGGCTACCGACTATTGGAAGACCGCGACAGCTGCGGAAGTGCAACTGCTGCAGGGAAATTATAACAAGGCAGCCGAATTGTATCGGGCCGCAGTCGTGTTGGCGCCGGGTGACAAGGCGAGCCATGAGTCGACATATGCGCAGGCGAAGCTCCTACTGGAGGCCCTCGGCGCTTCCAACGAACAAAAAGCGGCGATCGATTCAGCGTTTCAGTGAAACTTTGCACTGAACGGGCGCTGGGGTGAGGGCCGCGTACATCCGTGAGCGAGCGCGTTGCCAACCGAACCCATCGGGCGTCTCGTTCGACTAGAAACAAACGGCACGCGCAAATATGCGGGCGAATAGGCACCGCTTAGGAATGGCACCGGCCTCCCTTTCACGAAGCTATGAAGGTCAACTTGTACGCCGGACCTAGCGAAAAAAGATGTAACTCATATACAATCATTGTGCAGGTGTCAGACCATTTGCACGCAAAGCTTCCCAGATTTTGTCGGTACTGAGCGATTGGGAGCTGCGAATGTCCTATGTCCAACGCTACAATGTCTTGATCGCGTCCCCGTCCGACGCCGAGCGCGAGCAGGTCTTCAACACGATGGCTACCTGGAACGGTAGCCTTGGCAATGTCGACCGGCCCATCATCTTCGTGCCACTGATGTGGGAAAAGCACGCGATCGCCGACGCCGACAAGGCCGCGCAGTCGGCAATTAACGACCAACTTCTCAGCCGCGCCGATCTCCTTCTCGCTGTATTCAACAGCCGGCTCGGCACGCCTACAAACGATTATCCGGCAGGTACCGTCGAGGAACTCAGTTGTCGGAAGGGCCGAGCCGCCGTCTTCTTTCACGACCGACCACAGCTCGATCCGCGCGCGGACGGGCTCGAACAGCTGACAAAGCTCATCGATTTCCGAAGTAAATTCAAAGGATTCGCGCGAACCTACAGCGACCGCAATGATCTTGCGGATAAGATACGCGACCAGCTCGATGGCTGGTCAAGGCAACTCGACACGGATGACGGCATCCCGTTGGTTGCGCGGCAGGCTCCCTGGTTGTTTGATGAATTCACGTCTCGTTTTGGACAGCAGGACAAGCCAGTCAACCTGCTCTACTTCAATGTCGAGCTCACCACCTTTCGGTCGCCCGATGTTTTTGCGGAGCGATGGGCTTTCATCCAGCAGCTTCCTTCCATCAGGCGCGTGATGTTTCTGCTGCCGGAATACAAGATCGACCGGCTGCGACGATTTCTGCCCGCACTTGTGAGCGGCGGTCAGGAAACACTGCTCCAGAAATTCCACGTCTGCTCGCAAAAGGAAGGCTCGCGTTCTGCCCGTTTCCGCGTCAGTTCCAGCCTGGCATTCGCATTGGCCTGCCATGGCCACGATATCGACGAGACGCAGGATTGTCTCCCGATTGCCAGCCTTGCGATCCTTTCCGAACCTTTTTCGTCTGCCAACTACCAAGATGCAGACCCGGATATTCAATGGAACTATAACTATTACGTCTCGGTGGGTGACAACGCCATTTTTACCACGCTGCGCCGGATCTGGCGTGAGTGGTATGAGGAGCCGCGCGCGATGCCGGTGCTGAGCCTTTTGACTCAGGCCCAGAGTGAGGATGTCGTCGATCGCGCCTTGAACGATCGCATCCAGACGTTTCCGAAGCCGCCGCTGAAGAACGAAGAGAGCTACCGGCTCATCAACCAATTGCGCGCGAAGCTGTTCGATCCCAATGTGCCGTCATACTTGTTGAATGGGGTTTTCGAGCTACTCGACTGGAATCCGGCATTTGAGGTGATCTTTCCGACGAACCGCTTTTATCGGAACATGAGCGTCAAGGAATTTGTCGACTGCCTCGACAACAGCACCGACGTAAAACGCCGCGGTCTCGAGCTCGTGGATTCCTCGGTGCCTCTCGATATGGAGGAGTTGCGCTACACCTCGCCGGTGTACGGAAAGATGCAGTTCACCAAGATCGCCTCCCGGGTGGTCGATCCGATGACCCAGGAAACCTGTGGCTGGATCGTCGCGCTAAATGTCAACGACGCCGAGCATTGGCAAGTCTACGAGGATGACCTCAAGCGTACCAACGAGGAGCAGTCGCTGATCGGTTTGTATGCGCCGGCGGCGGAGCGCGTCCTCAGTCACTTTCCCGGCTATATCGCCTTGGTCGACGCCCATGTCGATGCTCATCGCCACGCCAATGGCGACGCCAAGCGCCACTTTCGGAGATTGCTTGATCTCGGCTCCGGCCCCGGTGTTCTCACTGAGAAGCTGCTGACTGCCGGCATGGCCGTGACCTCGATCGACATCAACGATGCGATGATCGAGATCACCCGGCGGCGGTGCGGTGGATTCCCTGCCTTCTCGGCCGTAAAAGCCAATGTCGAACGGCTGCATGCGCCGAATGAATTCTACGACATGACCAAGATCGGCATCACTCGCCTTTATGATGGCGCCTGCATGCTGAACCTGTACCAGTGGCTGCGCGATCCGGCGGGTGTGCTGCAGCGGCTGGTGCAGGACGAATTGCTGGCGCCCGGCGCCATGCTCACCATCTCGCTCCTCTGCGGGAAAAGCGAGATCGAGGAGTTGTTCCGTGCGCTCAACTACCAGAAGCAGGTCGAGCAAGCCCAGCAGGCAACCCGTCAAAAAAAATTCGACCTCTGGGAGCCGATGGACTTCGATCGCTTCTCCACAGTAATGCGGCAGTTCATGTCCCGAGGGCTTGGGCGGCTGAGTGCCGAAGTCGTGGCAGGGCATCTCAGCGCAGCGCGTTACCGGGTGGTCGAGCAACGCCGGGTCACCTACAAGATCGAAGGTCAACAATTCGACGGCTTCCCATTCTTTGTCGCCGAGGCGCCGCGTGACTGACGCAGCCGCTTGCGCCGGAACGAGGGCCTGTGACGCGATCGCCTGGCACGGAAGAACCATCGAAGCGCGATGTCTGATGTCGAATGAGCTGACCGACTGCTACCTGCCTCTACGGTACGATGTGCTACGCCGCGAGTTGAACTGGACCATCGGTAATGTGAACGGGCCGGCCGATCTGCGCGACGCTTACGACCGCGACAGTATTGCCTTCGGTATTCTCACCGCGAGCGCTCAGCTGATCGGTGCCTCGCGGTTGATCTTACCGGCGCCGGGCACGGATGTGCCGTCGGTCCGCCTGCTGCGATCGCTGGGGCGGCAACCACGCTTCCCGCTCCCGGCAGCGGAGATATCGCGAGTCATGGTGCGCGAAGATTGCCGCAGGCTCGGGCTGTTTCGCATCCTGCTGTTATCGGGCCTGCTGCTCGCGGGG
This sequence comes from uncultured Rhodoplanes sp., assembly GCA_964616635.1. Classification (GTDB taxonomy): domain Bacteria; phylum Pseudomonadota; class Alphaproteobacteria; order Rhizobiales; family Xanthobacteraceae; genus Rhodoplanes. The sequence goes on from CAZTTL010000001.1 coordinate 34,536, forward strand.
AGTGCCAAGGTCCGCACCTTGATCCTGTCCGAGCGGGATGATGCGCGCTCCGCCCGTGTGATGGCCAATTGCGGATTTGTCCGCTTTGCCGATGGCTTTGCCTTTGTTGACGAATTGATCGCGCCGGACGAGCCGGCGGCGACTTATGTGCTGGATCTCTGCCGCAGTTTCGGTCCAGAAACGCGGCAGGCGATTGCTGCCCACCGGCAGACGCTGCTGCGCGCTGCGGATGGATTATTTGCAGCGAATTTGGCGGACCATGCCGGACCGGCGTAATCGATTCGGGGCTGGTCTCCTGGCCCTCTCTCTCAGCCCTATGCCTCGCGACCCTACTGAAGCTGGCCTCATCCACCAGGACCCTTGATTGTCGGACGCCGGCTCAGATCGAGGCTGAGAGCAGCAGTGACTGGCCGGCATAATGATCGTGCGTGATGTGCGTAATGCGTTTAAATCCGGCGTCGCGGACCAAGCGACAAATCTCGTCACTGGATAGCCGGTGCAGCATGGACGCGAGGCGCTCATGGTTGAACCCGCCGAGCACGGCGAAATCAGCTACCAACCCGTCAAGTTGCTGCGCCGCAGCCAGGTCTAGTTCGAGCTGACGAAGCAGTGCACCGAGATCGGTCCGTTCGTCGGGGTTGGAAAGCCGAAGCTCACCGCCGCCAGGGCTCAGGCACGCCGCGATCATGCGAAGCGTCGCCGCCGGGTCGTCCACCAGATACAAGACGTTGACGAGAAAAACGTAGTCCGGCCGCAAGCTTTGCTGGGTGAGCCACGGGAAGATGGTCATCAGGTCGGCTTCGAGGAAGTACACGGTGCCGGGTTTCGCGACCGGTGATAACCGGTCGGCGAGCTTCTTGCGGAAAAACTCCGCCATAGTCGGGTCACTGTCGACCGCCACCAAAGTCGCCGCGGGGAGCAGATCGGAGATCGATCGACACAGATTGCCTGTTCCGCAGCCGCAATCCAGGATCACGGTATGATCGCGCAGCAGCGGCAGCGGCCCGGTGGAGCCGAGCAGGTCCGTGATCAATGCCTGATAAGTCGCTGTCCGGCGGAGGACCCGATCGTAGGCATTAGCATATGGGGACCAGTCGAGCATCATGGCAATCTCCATCGTATTGCCTGTGTTTACCAGAAACTCAGGCTCGAACGTATTGGTGGTGCAGCCCGCCGACGAGCGCGTGAGACGCAATGCATCCGGTCCGCTGAACTGGACGCGGCGTCGGGGAATCAAGGAACGATATGTCCGCGTCTCATTGTAATAAGCTGCGTAAGGGCGCAGGAGGCAGCGCAACTGCTGCTCACCCAACGCCACCACGTGGTCAGCGCATTCGCGGCGGATCGAGCCAATCAACCTTTCGGCAAAACAATTCTGCCACGGCGATCCCGGCGAAATCGGCTTGTCGCGGATGCCCATGGCCCGTAATCGGCGCCCGACAACGCTGCCGTAGACCCCGTCGGGATCACGGATCAGGCAGCGGGGTGCCTCGTTTTAGGGGAATGCTTCGGTAATCTGCTGCGCAATCCATTCCGCCGTCGGGTGGCTCGTCACATTGATCCACACAAGGTCTCGCCGTGCGAGCCGGACAATGCCAAAGGCATAGAGCTGGTCAAATCCGATGGGACCAATCTCACCGCGCTTGCCGTGGCAGAACCCGTATGCGGAACGGCTGATTGGAACGCTGCCGCGCGACTGCCTGGATCACGTTCTCATCTTCGGGGTCCGGCATCTGCGGCGGGTTCTGGCCGCGTATTCCGCCTACTACGATCAGACGCGTACGCACCTGTCCTTCGACAAGGATGCTCCGCTCGGCCGAACGATCCAGCGGCATGGAGCCATCATCACTGTGCCGATTTTGTCAGGATTGCATCATTGCTACGCGCGGATATAATTTTCGGGAGGGACAGGAGCTTCCAATGAAGGTGAACATCGAGATCGAATGCACGCCAATTGAGGCCAGGCAATTCTTTGGCTTACCCAACGTTGAGCCGATGCAAGCTACAGTTATGCAGCAGCTTGAGAAACGGATACTCGCGGATATCGATCGCTTTTCGCCCGAAGCCTTGATGACAGGCTGGCTACCTCTGGTCCCTCAAAGCGCCGATCAGATTCAGGCTTTCTTTCGAGGCATTTTCCCATCAACCTCAGGGCCACCGAAAGAATAGATCGGTAAGGTAGAGCAGATCGGCTTGCGCTGGCATTTGCGCACATGCCGACGTCGAAGCGCTCTGATTTGCCGAATGGAATAACGTCACTCCGTCGCCCTTTCGCCGGGCAATTTCGAACGACGCTTGACCCCAGCGGTCTTTGAGGCCGCGCTCCTGGCGTTAATGCGAGCGGGTGGCCCCATACCCATGTCCGGAGGCCCAGTCCAAAATCAGCTGTTGTCGTTCCGTTCCATTGCCGCCGGACGTGGAGCCGCCCTTCAAGACATCATGGGTGTTTTCGCGGGACCGGCAGGAGGCCTTAAGCACGACTATTCGGACGCCCATCAATCTGGACACTGGGGGTACGCCCAAGGCGTGCTCCACAGCGGATCGGCGAGCCCGACGATATCGGCCCCGCCGCGTTTTGGTTGAGTTCGACTCCTCCGAGCCTATCAATGGCATTTGCCTTTACGTCGATGTGGCAGGACTATGTATCCGGACTTCGGGGAGGGTGGGGCCGCAAACGCGACGTGGCGACATTCAGAAAAATCGATCGGTATAGACAGGACCAGAAATCATGGGGAGGGCGGAACGCAAGGACATGACAGCGGAACATCGGCGGCTCGCGGAAGCCAACAGCGGCAAGGCCAGATGGCGACGTTGGGGACCCTATCTGAGTGAACGCCAGTGGGGAACTGTGCGCGAGGATTACAGTTACGATGGCAACGCCTGGTCCAATCTTACCCACGAGGAAGCCAGGAGCCGTGCTTATCGGTGGGGCGAAGACGGTATTGCCGGCTTCAGCGACGATCAGCAGCGGCTGTGCCTCGCGCTTGCGTTATGGAACGAACGCGATCCGTACCTAAAGGAACGGCTTTTCGGTCTTACTGGCCCCGCGGGGAATCACGGTGAGGACGTGAAAGAATATTACTATTACCTCGACGCGACGCCGACACATGCTTACCTCAAAATGCTCTACAAATACCCGCAAGGGGAATATCCATACACTGAGCTGCGCGAGCGCAACCCCGCATGGGCGAAGCATTCTCCGGAATTTGAGCTAATCGACACCGGCTTGTTCGATGAGGATCGGTACTTCGATGTCTTCGTCGAATACGCCCGACCCTCGCCGGACGACATCGTCATGGTCGTTACGGCGTATAATCGAGGCCCAGACGCAGCGCCCTTGCATGTGTTGCCGACGCTCTGGTTCCGCAACACCTGGTCATGGAAGAACGATGCGCCAAAGCCGACGATCACCAAGCTGGATGGCGCTGGTTTTGAGGCGAAGCACGGCAAGCTGGGAACGCTCAGGCTGTATTGCGAGGGCAGTCCCACACTGCTTTTCTGCGAGAACGAGACGAACTTCCACAAGTTATACGGCGTCGGCGAACCAGGCGGCTATTTCAAAGACGGAATTGGGTCTTGCATCGTCAATGGCGACGCATCCGCGGTGAATCCTGAGGGCGTAGGCTCCAAGGCGGCGGCGCATTATCGCGCCGACGTTCCCGCGGGTGGCGCAGCGACGTTCCGGCTGCGCCTGACCGACCGTGAATTGTCCAATCCGTTTGATGATGCCGATGCAGTTCTGGCGCAGGCTCGGCAGGATGCCGATGATTATTATGCCGACCTGCAGCGGGATCTCGCCGACGCCGATGCTCGTCGGGTCCAACGCCAAGCGTTGGCGGGTATGATTTGGACCAAGCAATTCTATTACTTCGATGTCCCCGAATGGCTGAGCGGCGATCCGACCCAACTAGCGCCGCCGCCTGAAAGGCAGCACGGTCGCAATGCGGACTGGAACCACGTTAACACAGCCGACGTCCTTTCTATGCCGGACAAGTGGGAGTATCCGTGGTTCGCCGCCTGGGACTTAGCATTCCACTGCCTGCCGCTAACGCTTATTGATCCGGAGTTTGCCAAGGGTCAGCTCGTGCTACTGACACGCGAGTGGTACAGCCACCCGAATGGTCAGTTGCCCGCCTATGAGTGGAATTTCGGCGACGTCAACCCGCCGGTTCACGCCTGGGCCACTTGGCGCGTCTTCGAGATCGACCGCAAACGGCGGGGCGACGGCGGCGATATCCGTTTTCTGGAACGCGTGTTCCACAAGCTCCTGCTCAACTTCACTTGGTGGGTCAATCGCAAGGATGTGGAAGGCCGGAACATTTTCCAAGGCGGCTTTCTCGGCCTCGACAATATCGGCGTGTTCGATCGATCGCGGCCATTGCCTACCGGGGGGTATATCAATCAGGCCGACGGCACCTCCTGGATGGCGATGTACTGTCTTAACATGATGCGGATCGCCTTGGAGCTCGCTTGCCATAACGACGTCTACGAGGACATAGCGACGAAGTTTTTTGAGCACTTTCTTCACATCGCTGAGGCTATGACCGATTTTCAGGGCTGCGGCACCGGCCTGTGGGACGACGAGGATAAGTTTTACTACGACATGCTGCGCACTGAAGGCGGCGCCTACCGAATGCGCCTTCGCTCGATGGTCGGATTGATCCCGTTGTTTGCGGTCGAGGTGCTAGAGCCCGATTTGCTGGCAAAATTGCCGGGTTTCCATCGGCGGCTTAAATGGTTCCTCAACTACCGACCCGATCTGGCGGCGCTGGTCTCACGGTGGGAAGAGCCCGGCGCCGGCCAACGACGATTGTTATCGTTGCTGCGCGGCCATCGCATGAAGCGGTTGCTCGCGCGCGTCCTGGATGAAGGCGAGTTCCTTTCCGACTACGGCGTGCGCGCCCTTTCGAAAGTCCACGGGGATAGCCCTTTCCGTTTCGACTTCGGTGGCGAGCAACACGTCGTTACCTATCTGCCAGGCGAATCAGACAGTTACATGTTCGGCGGCAACTCCAATTGGCGTGGACCAATCTGGATGCCGGTGAACTTCCTGCTCATCGAGTCCATGCAGCGGTTTCATCACTACTATGGCGATGAGTTCAAAATCGAGTGCCCGACCGGCTCTGGACGCAACGTCACCATTTTGGAGGCGTCCGAAGATCTGACTCGTCGGCTAATGCGCATCTTCATGCGGGACGCGGATGGCAGGCGCGCGGTGTTTGGCGACGTCGAGAAGTTTCAAACCGACCCACATTTTCGTGACTGCTTGCTGTTCTATGAATATTTCCATGGCGAAACGGGCCGGGGTGTCGGTGCCTCGCATCAGACTGGTTGGACAGGGCTTATCGCCAAATTAATACAGCCACGGCAAAGGTCCTGACACCTATCACCGCCGGCTTCCCGTCTGCCGGGACCATTTCTATGCGGTAGGTTGCGAACAGAGCGCCCAGTGATCGAGATCGGTGCCAGTCGCGTATGCACCGAGGGGTTGTATCCACCACTCAGATCGAGGTTCGCAATACGCCTGTGAGGCTTGCCGTAGGCTGCTCGCCGACAACGGGCTGGTCGGCTGGATGGGCCGGCGGGAAAACCCCTACAACAACGCCAAGGCTGAGAGCTTCATGAAAACGCTGAAGGTCGAAGCCGTCTACCCGATGGACTACGAAACCTTCGAGGATATCACCGCCGATCTTCCCCGCTTCATCGACGAGGTCTACAAAGCACGGAGGCTACATCCGCGCTCGGCCATGGGAGAACGCCGATTGGTTGACGCGAGGCGCAGCTCCCGGCCGGTCATCGTCGAGACGGGCGGGCCTCCAACCGGCAAGAACCTCGCCCAAGCGAGGCATCGACAATTTTGATCTGCCTCAAAGCACTCGATCTGATCGGCGATCAGAAATTTTCGCTCCGGGTCTCGTTCCAAGGACATGGGATTATGCGGAAGACCGTGATTATTTTGGCTGTCTGCGCCTTTTCGTCGGCCTATGCCTTAAATGGCACGACGCAGGACAATCGCACTTTGCAACGTGGCGCGGTGACGCACAACTCGTTGCAGAGAAGCGCTGACATGAAAAAGTGTATTACGAAGGTCATTAGAAAGTGCGTGGCAAAAATCAAAGGCAGACTTGAGTGCAGAACGCAGACAGTCTGCATCGCAGTTCGCGGTTAAGATAAAGAGGGCTGTGATCGGCACTCAGAGCAGAATTGGCCAGCGCTAGAGCGTTTTCAGGCGAAGTGGACACCGGTTCGCCGCAGAAAATGCGACCACGAAAAAAGAACAGAGCGAATTCTGTTTCTATGAAAACTGAATTCGCTCTAGTGGCTTCTGAGCCCCGCCCGATACCACCGCAGGAGAGTCGACGACACGACT
>CAZTTL010000002.1:0-33284 GCA_964616635.1 uncultured Rhodoplanes sp.
GGAAATTCCAGACCAGCCGGCCACTTGCAAATCCGTTACGCACGGCGCTCAAACACCAGGTAGCAGGGTCGGCGGCCGGCGCGCAGCGCCTTCTCCTCGTAGCGCGTGCGCGTGTATTGCGGCCACGACAGGCGCCAGTCATCGGCGCGCTCGGCTGTCCAGGTGAACAACGGCGAGCGCAACAGCCGCTCCAGCGTCCACGCCGCATAATCCGGCCAGTCGGAAACAAAACGAAACACGCCACCGGGCGCAAGCACGCGCGCAAGTTCTGCGACGCTGTCATTTTGGATGAAACGGCGTTTCCAGTGCCGGCGTTTTGGCCAGGGATCGGGATAGAGCAGGTCGACGCCGGCGAGCGACGCCTCCGGCAGCCAGGCGAGCAGGTCGGCGGCGTCACCGAAATGGAGGCGCACATTGGTGAGGTTCTTCTCGGCGATCAGGCTGAGCGCGCGTGCCATCCCGTTGAGAAACGGCTCGCAGCCGATGAAGCCCAAGTCCGGATGCGCCACGGCCTGCGCGACGAAATGCTCGCCGCCGCCAAAACCGATTTCCAACCGCGTCGCGCCGGTCGGCACGGCAAACAGGCGCGACAGATCGGCCGGCGCGGGTTCGCTGAGATCGAGCGCGAGCCGCGGCAGCAGCGTTTCGATCAAATGCGCGCGCTGCGGCCTTAGGGGGTGCCCCTTGCGCCGCCCGTAAAACGCGCGGCGCTGGTTGCTGGCATCACTCAAGGAAGCGTCCGCAGCCGTCGATCGGGAGCGACGCGCCGTCCGTCGTCGGACCGTCCGCTTGAGCCCGCCGTCACGACACCGCGGCGCGGATCGAATCGGCGAGGTCGATCTTCTCCCAGGAAAAGCCACCATCGGCGTCCGGGGTCCGGCCAAAATGGCCGTAGGCGGCGGTGCGTGCATAGATCGGCCGGTTGAGCCCGAGATGCTCGCGAATGCCGCGCGGGGTGAGCGACATCACGTTTTTTTCGAGGGCCTTTTCCAGCCGCGCTTCGTCGACTCGCCCGGTGCCGTGCAGGTCGACATAGAGCGACAGCGGATGGGAGACGCCGATCGCATAGGAAAGCTGGATGGTGCAGCGATCGGCAAGACCGGCCGCTACGACGTTCTTGGCGAGATAGCGCGCGGCATAGGCCGCAGAGCGGTCGACCTTGGTCGGGTCTTTGCCGGAAAAGGCGCCGCCGCCATGCGGGGCCGCCCCGCCATAGGTGTCGACGATGATTTTCCGTCCCGTAAGCCCGGAATCACCGTCGGGACCGCCGATCACGAATTTCCCGGTCGGATTGATGTGCCAGACCGTGTTGCGGGTGATCCAGTCGCCCGGAAGCGCATGTCGTACATAGGGTTCGACGATCGCTTTGATATCGTGCGACGACAGCTTCTCGTCATAGTGCTGGGTCGAGACCACGATCTGCGTCGCCTCGACCGGCCTGCCGTTCTCGTAGCGGATGGTGACCTGGCTCTTGGCGTCGGGGCCCAACGCCTCGGTCTCGCCCGAGCGGCGCGCCTGTGACATCAGCCTGAGGATACGGTGGGCATAGTAGATCGGCGCCGGCATCAGTTCCGGCGTCTCGTTGCAGGCATAGCCGAACATGATCCCCTGGTCGCCGGCGCCCTCATCCTTGTTGCCGGATGCGTCGACCCCTTGGGCGATATCGGCCGACTGCGGGTGCAGCAGCACATTGATGTCGGCCTTCTCCCAGTGGAACCCGGCCTGCTCGTAACCGATGTCGCGGATGGCGAGGCGGGCGACGTGGCGAATGAGGTCGAAGGTGATCGACTGCGGACCGCGGGTCTCGCCGGCGATCACCACCTTGTTTGTGGTCGCCAAGGTCTCGCAGGCGACGCGGATCTCCCACGGGTCAACGCCGGCCTTTGGCCCTTCGCGAAAGAACAGGTCAACCACCTCATCCGAAATGCGGTCGCAGACCTTGTCAGGATGACCTTCCGATACCGACTCGCTGGTGAATAGATAGCTTGCGCGCGCCACCGTTGATGCTCCTCACGGGGACGCGGAACAGCCGTCCCAGCCAATGGATCGCCGTTTGTTGCAATGTCGTCATGTCGGGGTCAAGGGCGGGGCAGCGCGGTCGATCGAGAATTCGCCGATTGCGGGACGGTCGGTCCCTGAACCGGCGGGCGAGATCGATCACTAAATATTGCTTGCGGATATGCGCCGCAGCATCGATTTGCGTTGAAAGCACCAAAGAAGTGCTTTATATGTTTTGCCATGGGTCCGTCACCAAAGAACCAGCCATCGGCGACCTTGCGCTATCTGCTTGCGCCTGATGCGGTAGCGGCCGAGGCGCTGCGTGAGACCATTCGGGACTACGGTGTCCTGCTAGAAATTTTGGGCGAACTCGCCGCGACCGCGGGCTCCAATCTGGTCACGCTGCACGCGCTTGCCTACGACGTGCTGCGTCAGCGGACGCGGCTGCCCGCGCGGCTGGTGACGCTGGGGCTGCGCGATTTCGTTGCCCGCCGCGCTGGCGAGGATCTGCCGGGCATGCCGCTCGATGAGAAGCTGTACGCGATCAAGGGCCCCTCCGAGCTCTCCATCAGCACCATCGCCGGGCGTGTCGTCGTGCCGTTCGACACCGCAGGTTATGTACCGGGCTGGAGCGGCACCCCGCCGGCGCGCCTCGTGCTCAGCCACGATGCATTCGAATTGCGGGTCGGCGTCACCCCGAATCTTCCAACCGAGGAGGAGACCATGATTCACGAAGGCATCCTGTCGCGCATGGGGCGTCTTATCGCGGGCGTGGCTTATGCCACGGTCGACAAGGCGGAGGGCGCGAACCGCATTGCGATCGTCGAGCAGGCGATCCGCGAGATCGACGCTGCCGCTGAGGACGCCCGGGCCGCGCTCGGCAAGGCGCGTGCCGAGGAGCACCGCATTGCCAGCCGCCGGCGCGAGATATCTGACGATATCGCCGCGCTCGATACGAAGATTCGCATCGCGGTCCGGGAGAACCGCGAGGATTTGGCTAAGGTCGGCGTGGCTCGCCAGATCGATCTCGAGGCGCAGATTGAGGCGCTCGACAAGGCGCTCGCCGACGTCGCCGAGCGTGTCGACGAGGGCCAGAAGGCGATACAGGCGGTGCTCGCCGCCCGCCGCGATGCCGAAGCGCGGCTTGCCGATCTCAAGCGCAGCGAGGAGGTCCACGATGCCGACGGCACTGCCACCGGCCACCGGTCGGGCCCCGATCTCGCCGCCGCGCGCGCCTCCGCGGCGGTCACGCGGGTGACCGGCGTGCCGGGCGGTGCTCCGGCTGCCGCGGCCGAACTCGAAGAGCTCGACCGTCTGCACCGCGAGCAGGCCATCAACGAACGGCTTGCCCGCTTCAAGACGAATCACTGAAGGCGGGCGCGATGGACCTGCTCCTGGCGCCCGAAACGCGGCCCTTCGCCATTGCCGCGCTCATCGTGGTCGGACTCGTCGGGATCGAGACGATTGCGATGCTGATCGGGTTTTCGGTGAGCGAATGGGTCGACCATTCGGCCAGCGGCGATACTGACACCGATACGCACTTCGCCGGCATCTTCGACTGGCTCAATGCCGGGCGGGTGCCGCTGATGGTCCTGCTTATCCTGGCGCTCGGCGTGTTTGCGGTGCTGGGCTTCGCCTGTCAGGCGATCGCGCGCGCGGTATTGATCCCGATGCCGGCGCTGGCCGCGAGCGTGGTCGCTGCCGCCGCCGCGGTTCCGCTGGTGCGCGCGGCGAGCCGTGCGGTCGCGCGGATCGTGCCGCGTGACGAGACCTATGCCGTCGACCCAGCGGATTTCCTCGGGCGCACCGCCGAGGTTACCGTCGGGCCGCTCGATGACGGGCTTCCCGGCCAGGTCAGGGTGCGTGACATTTATGGCAATTGGCACATCCAGCGCGCCCGCGCCGCCAAGGGCCATGGGCCGATGCAAGTCGGTGCTACCGTATTGCTGGTGGACCGGGACGGCGGGACTTTTCTCGCCATCCCGGCGCCGGCCGAACTCCTCGATCGCTGACGAACTCTCCGACGGAGACTGCCATGTTCACCGATCTGCTCGTCCCGGTTGTTATCGCGCTGATCATCATCTTCGGCGTCGGCCTGATGCTGGCGCGGCTCTATGTTCGCTCCACGCGCGACCAAGCCTATGTGCGCACCGGTCTCGGTGGCCAGAAGGTGGTGCTTGACGGCGGCTCGCTCGTGCTGCCGATCTTTCATTCGATCGCCCGGGTGAACCTGAAGACGCTGCGGCTTGAAGTGAGGCGCGGCGAGAACGAGGCGCTGATCACCAAGGACCGGATGCGGGTCGATATCGGCGCGGAATTCTATGTGCGGGTGAAGCCCGATATCGGCTCGATTGCGCTTGCGGCGCAAACGCTGGGAGAGCGTACCAATGATGCCGACACACTGCGCGAGCTGATCGAGGCGAAATTCGTCGACGGTTTGCGCTCGGTCGCCGCGACGATGAATCTCGACGCGCTGCAGGAGCAGCGCATGGACTTCGTCAAGGCAGTGCAGGAGACCGTTGCGGCGGACCTGCAATCGAACGGGCTTGAGCTGGAATCGGTTTCACTGACCCGGCTCGACCAGACCGACATCAAGCACTTCAACGCCAATAATTACTTCGACGCTCAGGGCCTCGCGACGCTCACGCGCATCACCGAAGCGCGGAAGAAAGAGCGCAACGAGATCGTGCGCGATACCGAGGTGGCGATCGCCCAGAAGGATCTGGAAGCGCGCGAGCAGACGCTCGGGATCGACCGCACCAAACGCGAGGCCGAGCTCAACCAGCAGCGCGATATTGCCAACAAGACCGCGGCGACGCGCGCCGAGGCGGCCCAGCAGGAGCAGGCGGCCAAGCGCGCCGAGGAAGAGGCGCGGATCGCCACCGAGCAGGCCGTGGCCGAGCGCGAGGCGGCGGCCATGCAGGCGCGCGAAAGCGCCAATATCGGCGCCGGCCGCGCGGTGCAGCAGCGCGACACCGAGGCCAAGCGCGACTTGCAGATCGTCGCTCAGGAGAGTGCGATCGCCACCGCCAATAAGAGTCGCGAGGAGTCGGAGGCAAAGACCGCCGCCGAGCAGGCACGCGCGCTCGCGATCGCCGCCGAGGAGAAGGTCGCGACCGCGCGCGCGGTGGAGATTGCCGAGCGCGACAAGCAGATCGCCGTGATCGCGGCGCGCAAGCAGGCCGAAACCGAGGCGACCGCGGTGAAGGTTGCGGCGGAGGCCGAAAAGCAGGCCTCGCTCGACCGCGCGGAGGCGATGCGGACGCTTGCCGCCGCTGAGGCGGAAGCCGCCACCATCAAGGCCTCCGGCGTGCTGGAGATGGGCAAGGCCGAGGCCGAGAACGAGCGTTTGCTCAACGAGGCGCGCAATATGCTTTCGGCGGCGATCATCGAGTTTGAGCTCACCCGCGAGCGCATCCGCGTCATCCCGCAGGCGCTCGCCGAGGCCGTCAAGCCGATCGAGAAGATCTCCGAGATCAAGATATTTGACGCCGGCGGGATGCTCGGCCGCGGTGCTTCGGGCGACGGCCATGGCGGCGGGGTCGGACTTGGGGACGGCATTGCCGGCCAGCTCCTCGCCTACCAGGCCAATAAACCGATCATCGACCGTATTCTGCGCGAGGCCGGGTTCGTCGGCTCTGACCCGTTGAAGGCGCTGCTCGAAGGCATCGAGCCGTCGTCGCGCTCGATCTCGCCGCAGGGGGACGGCCAGGCGGCTCAGTCGGTTCCGCCGCGTGGCAGTAGCTCGTAAGCGCGATGCGGCGGCGCTTGCTGACCCGCGGGCGACACGGTCAAGCCCGCAGGACACCGATTGATTGAGACGTGGTGCAGGCCCCGCGGCTGCTCGAACCGGTCCGATCGCGCTTTGCTAAGGAGGTCGGTGCCGCACGGGTGCGCGGCCTGATCTCGGGTCAGTCGTCGGAAGAATCACGGTCCTTGGCGATGTGCTCGACGAGATCGACGATCCGCCGCCGCAGCTTGGCGTCACGAATACGCATGAAAGCCTTGGTCAGTGCGAGGCCGTCGGAGGTCGCCAGGAAGTCGGAGACGTAAGTGGGGGAGGGCGCTTCACTCATTCCCGGCTGTGGGGCGGGAACACCGAACTCCGGGGCACCCTCGAAAAAGAACGCGACCGGAACTTCGAGGATATGGGCGATCTGCTGCAGCCGGCTCGCGCCGATCCGGTTGGTTCCCTTCTCGTATTTCTGCACCTGCTGGAACGTCAGACCGAGCGCATCACCGAGCTTCTCCTGGCTCATCGAAAGCATCATACGACGCATGCGCACGCGACTTCCAACGTGCTTGTCGACGGGGTTTGGAGCTTTCTTAGTCATCACTGTAACATTCTCCTATGCCGACCCCGTTTGGCGTTTATTACGGCGGGGGCCCGCGCTCACGCAACTCCAAACCCGGCTTGATTCAAAGATAAGGCACAAATTAATTACATATATCGTCTAATAAGAGTAAACTTCCAACAAGTTTCGCACAGGTTCAACTAGGATTGGGTTTAGTAGATATGAGTTAAACGGCGCACCGCAGATTTCATTTTCTGAGAATTTCCGCTGAACCAAGTCCTCATCGAGGAAGTATAGCAGAATATAGCCTCGTTAGCCAAGCGGGGGGCGTGGGTTCAGTCTGTTTGCGCGCCGCCGCCACAAGCCAAAAAATAAAATTATAACAATGCATACAATGATGATGATATCACCAGTCCGCGCATAGAGCGGGGATGCTATGCGCTGAGGTAATGCCGAGTCGAGCACGCCCTCGCGCCCCAGTGGTAAGAAGGTGATGATGCGTCCCACCGGGTCGATGACGGCCGACACGCCGGTATTTGCCGCGCGCACCAGGGGGAGACCTTCCTCGATGGCGCGCAGCCGCGCCTGCTGAAAATGCTGGTAGGGTCCCGAGCTCAATCCGAACCAGCCGTCATTGGTGAGGTTCAGGAGCCAGCCGGGGCGCCCGCCGGGCGGCACCACGGCGTGGGGAAAGATGGCCTCATAGCAGACCAGCGGAACGAACGGCGGAGCATTCGCCGCGGTCATCAGGCGCCGCCGCCGACCGGGCAGAAAGCCGCCGGGGACGCGGATCAGCTGCTGCAGACCGAGGCGTTCGAACACGCTGCGCAGCGGCAGGAATTCGCCGAACGGAACGAGGTGGAGCTTGTCATAGACCGACTGAATGGTTCCGTCATGATCGATCACGTAGATCGAGTTGTAAGCGCGGATGTGGCCCGGGCGGGATTCCGGCTCGGCGAGACGCGCGGCACCGGTGATCAACACCGTGCCCGGCGGCAAGAGATCAGCGATGGCGGCAAGCGCATCCGCCTCGCGGGTCAGAAAGAACGGAAACGCCGATTCCGGCCAGATCAGATGCGTCACGCCGGCGAGGCCCTGTCCTTGTGGGTTCGTGGCGCGGCTTGATAAGGCCAGGTAGCGGCGCATGACCTCGGTCTTTGCGGTGTGGTTGAAGCGCTGGTCCTGCGGAATGGCCGGCTGCATGATGCGCAGCTTCACGCCGGGAACGAAGGTTGTGGGCGTCATCGCGAGACGAATGGCCCCGTAGGCCGCGAGCGCGGCGAGAACCGCGACCGCGACGACCGGAGGGAGCCACGGGCGCGCGGTGTCGGCCTTGTCGTCGGCGAGGACGGCAGGACTGGCAAACACTGCGATCGCGATGAAGGTCAGCCCCCACAAGCCCACCAGCGCCGCCGCTTGGGCGAGCGCAAGCGAGCCGGTCAGCGCATAGCCGAAGGCGTTCCACGGAAAACCGGTGAGCAGGTGCCCGCGCAGCCATTCGGCGAGCGTCAGGGCCGCCGCGAGCGTCAAAATCCGCAGCGGTCCGCGCGTCCACAACAGGCGCGCCAAAGCGAAACCGAAGGCGGTGAAAAAGGCGAGCCCGGCCGGCAGGATGGTCACGGCAAACGGCAGCAGCCAGCCGAAGATGTCCGCGTCGACCAGGAAGGCGTTGCCGATCCAGTACAGCCCGGAGAGGAAATAGCCGAAGCCGAACCACCAGCCGGCCACGGCGGCGGCGCCGGCGCCGTTCCAGCGGCCGAGGCCGGCGCCGTCGATCAGCCAGACGATGACCGGGAAGGTGAGAAACAGCGCCGGCCAGAAGTCGAGCGGCGGCATTGCGAGCGTGGACGCGCCCCCGGCCAGGAATGCGATCAGGGCACGTCGCACCCCCCATGCGAGGACGATCGGCGAGGCGATGCGGGCGGCGATCACGACTCGCGCGGCGGAGCGGGAATGGTGACCGGCGGCGCGTCGCTCATTTCGCCGGAAGCCGCGCCGTTAGGCGTGCGGGAGATGGCTTCGTCCGGGGCGGCGGCTTCGTCGGAGGGTTCCGCGGAAGCACCGGCGTCCGAGGGGAGCGCGTCGCCCGTCCCGTGCTCGCGCGCGGCTGCCGCGCGTGCGCCGCCATCGCCTTCCGGCTCGCGCCGCAATTCGCGCACGGGCCTCGGTTGCTGCTTGCTGTGCGAGATCTTGATCTTCTTCACCCGGCGCGGATCGGCATCGAGCACTTCGATTTCGAACGGATCGGGCCCGGGGACGATCTCGCCGCGCACGGGAACCCGGCCGATCCGGGTGACGAGATAGCCGCCCAACGTGTCGACCTCCTCGGCCGCGTCGCCGATATCGAATTCCGTGCCGATCGTCGCAACCGCATCTTCGAGCGTGGCACGCGCATCGGCCAGAAAGGAGCCGTCCGGCTGGCGCACCACCGTGTGCGCTGCATGCTCGTCATGCTCATCCTCGATATCGCCGACGATCTGCTCGACCAGATCCTCGATCGAAACAAGGCCGTCGCTCCCGCCATATTCGTCGATCACGAGCGCCAAATGGATGCGGGTCGCCTGCATCTTGGCAAGCAGGTCAAGCGTCGGCATCGACGGCGGCACGAACAGAATGGTGCGGATGATCTTCGCCTCGGCGAGCGGCATCGCAAGATCGATCGCTTTCAGGTCGAGATCGGCCGGCAGCTGCTTCTTGCGCTTCGATTTGACCGAGGGTGTGATCGTCGCCTGCGCGGTCATGAAGGCGATGAGATCGCGGATATGGACGAGACCGACCGGACCGTCGAGCGTATCGTCGAAGACGACGAGGCGCGAATGGCCGGCTTTTTCGAAAATCTTCATCAGTTCGCCGAGCGGGGTTTCCTTTTGCACCGCGACGATATCGGCGCGCGGGATCATGATGTCCTCGACCGGCCGCTCGCTCAGCCCGAGGATATTCTTGAGCATCGCCCGCTCTTCCGGCGAAAAGCCGAGATCGGTGAGCTGGCGGGCTTCGAGCAGGACATCGATGTCGGACCGATCGGATCCCGGCTTCCATCCGAACAGCCGGGCCAGCCGGTGCAGCCAGTTCTCGCCATTGCTGCGCGGCTTGAGCTCACCCGGCGAGATGACGACCGGCAGGTGGCGTTGGTCGTAGGTTTCGGTCGAGTCGGATCGACTTGGCACGTCTTCAGGCATGGCGATGTCGTCAGGCGCGTTCGTGCGTGGCCGGGCGGCCCGGAATTGCGTCGGCGGCGTGTGGTGTCGCTTGCTCGGTGGCGTTGCCAGGCGGCGAAGCGATCATTGCCGCCTTCTCGGCTTCGGCAGCAGGAGCGCCGGCGCGCTCCTGATAGGGATCGGGGATGCCAAGCTCCCTGAGGACAGCTCGTTCACGCATTTCCATCAATTCCGCTTCCGCCTCCGATTGGTGATCATAGCCCAATAGATGAAGAACGCCATGGACGAGGAGGTGCGTCACGTGCTGAAAAAATTCCTTGCCCTGTGCCGCCGCTTCGGCCTGCGCCGTTTCGAACGCGATGACCACATCACCGAGCGGCGGCGCCTCACCGGGGCCGCTCGCGGCAAAAGAAGGCGGCGCAAAGGACAGCACATTGGTCGGCGCATCGCGGCCGCGAAAGCGGGCGTTGAGGGTGCGGATCGTCTCGTTATCCGTGAACACGACGGCAAGCTCGCATGCCGCATGTTCGGGAGGCATTGCGGCGGCGGCGACCCGACGAACCGACGCTTCGTCCGCGGCACGCTCGCCATCCCACCGCGATGACTCAATGATGATGTCGATGGTGCAGGCCGGCATTGGACTGGGGACGTTGCTCATGCACCGGTCTCGCGCTTGCGCGCCGCGGCGGCGCGATCATAGGCGGCGACGATCCGCCCGACCAGTTCGTGGCGGATGACGTCAGCCTCGGTGAACGGGGCATGGCCGACGCCTTCGACGCCGGCGAGCAGGCGCACCGCCTCGATCAACCCTGAGGTCTGTCCCGGCGGCAGGTCGACCTGGCTCGGATCGCCAGTGACGATCATGCGCGCATTCTCGCCAAGCCGTGTCAGGAACATCTTCATCTGCATCGATGTGGTGTTCTGCGCCTCGTCGAGAATGATCGCGGCATTCGCCAAAGTGCGCCCGCGCATGAAGGCGAGCGGCGCAATCTCGATCTCGCCGGTCTGCAGCGCACGCTCCACGATGCGGGCATCCATGAGATCGAACAGCGCATCATAGATCGGGCGCAGATAGGGGTCGACCTTCTCGCGCATGTCGCCGGGGAGAAAGCCGAGCCGCTCGCCCGCCTCGACCGCCGGCCGTGACAGAATGATGCGGTCGACCTCCTTGCGCTCAAACAGGGCGACGGCATGGGCAACGGCAAGCCAGGTCTTGCCGGTCCCGGCCGGGCCGGTGCCGAATACCAGCGCATGGCGGCGCAAGGCCCGGATATAGGCGTCCTGCGCCAACGTGCGCGCCCGCACCAGGCGTTTGCGCAGGTTGATCTCCTCGAATCGCTGGCGCGCCGTCGCCGGATCGAAATCGAACAGCGAGCCTTGCGCGATCGCAAGGCGGATCGCGCCCTCGACATCGCCCTGGGTCAGGTCGTGGCCCTGCCGGAGCTGCTCATAGAGGCTCTCCAGCACGTGGCGCGCCTGTTCGCAGGCGTCGCGCGAGCCTTCGATGGTGACGTGATTGCCGCGCGAGTCGGCGACGACGCCGAGCCGGCGCTCGATCAGCGCGAGGTTCTGCCCGTATTGGCCGAACAGAGCGGAGACGAGGCGGTTATCGTCGAAGGCAAGCACGATCTGCGTCGCAGTCGCGGCGGCGGATGGCATCAAGGTCGGAGTGTCGGAAACGCGCCGGGCCAAGCTGGTCAGAGTCCTGCGCTCGCAGTCAGCGGAACGATGCCATGCAAATGCGGCGCCTTCGCGAGCATTCCGAACAGGCTGTTGGTTCCCAGCGCGGTGATTCGCACGGGTGCGATTTCACCCAAGAATGATGTCGGCGCCATGACCTGGACTGGCTGCAGATAGGGCGAGCGGCCGATGAGCTGGCCTGAGCGCCGCCCGGCCTTCTCGAACAGCACGTCGATTGTGCGGCCGAGCAGGGTTTTGTTGAAGGCGGCGGCGTCCCGGTCGATCGCCTGCTGCAGCCGCGCCAGGCGGTCGGCTTTCGCGTCTTCGGCGACTTGGTCCGCGCGGTCGGCGGCGGGCGTTCCCGGGCGCGGCGAATATTTGAACGAGAATGCGCCAGCATAGCCGACCGCATCGACCAGAGCGAGGGTGTCGGCGAAATCGCTTTCGGTCTCGCCGGGAAAGCCGACGATGAAGTCCGAGGTCAGCGCGATATCGGGGCGCGCCGCGCGCAGCCGGTCGATGACGGCGCGATAATCGGCGCTGGTGTGGCGCCGGTTCATCGCCGCGAGAATGCGGTCGGAGCCCGACTGCACGGGAAGATGAAGCTGCGGCATCAGCGCGGCAAGATCGCGATGCGCCGCGATCAGGTCATCGTCCATGTCGCGGGGATGGCTTGTGGTGTAGCGCAGCCGCGCGACGCCCGGAATGTCGGCGAGGCGATGCAGCAGGCGCGCGAGCGACCATGTCCGGCCGTCCGGCCCCTCGCCGTGATAAGCGTTGACGTTCTGTCCGATCAGGCGGATTTCGCGCACGCCGGCATCGGCAAGCCGCTCGACTTCGGCGATCAGCTTGGCGACCGGGCGCGACATTTCCGCGCCGCGCGTATACGGCACGACGCAGAAGGTGCAGAACTTGTCACAGCCCTCCTGCACCGTGACAAAAGCGTTGGCGCCGCGCGCCTTCGTCGCTTCGCGGCTTGCCGGGGCAAGGTGGTCGAACTTGTCCTCGACCGGAAATTCGGTGTCGACCACTTTGCTGCCGCCTGACGCGCGCGCGATCAGTTCGGGCAGCCGGTGGTAGCTCTGCGGACCGAAAACGAGATCGACGGTCGGCGCGCGGCGGATGATCTCTTCGCCCTCGGCCTGGGCAACGCAGCCCGCCACCGCGACCAGGACATGGCGTCCTTCGCGCGCGGCGCGCGACTTCAGTCGGCGAATACGGCCAAGCTCGGAATACACCTTTTCCACCGCCTTCTCGCGGATGTGGCAGGTGTTGAGGATGAGGACGTCGGCCTCCTGCGGCTCCACCGTCTCGGAAAAGCCCTCGGACGCCAGCATATCCGCCATACGCTGAGAGTCGTAGACGTTCATCTGGCAGCCGTAGGACTTGACGTGGAGCTTGCGGGACATGCCCGTGCCGTCGCGTTGGTTTGTCATTCAGGTCCGTTCACACAGCGCTTGGCTCGCCGCCAAGCCGCTCGCTCTTCCTCTGCATCCGGCGCCGTTTTCGGCCTAGATGCTGTAATTAGATATAGCAGTGCCGCCTGGTCGACCAGTTGTGGGCTTCCCCGGTTAAAGTGTGATGCCAGCTTCCCCGTCGCCACTGCGCCAGCCCGGCCTGCTGCGTGGATTCTGTGATCGGCAATGTTGCGGACGCCTCAATATAGCCCTCCTGGCATGGATCAATTCCAGGCGAATCAAGGCCTTAACGAGGGACCACGATCATTCGGCTGGAATCGGTCAGCCGCCTATGTAAAGATTGCGAGTTGTGGATCACAGTAGAAGACCCGGGCTTCCATGATCTTCGATCCGAGTATTGGGCGTAAACGCTTGGTTGTCGCGGCCGCGCTTGTCTTTGCGGCGAGCTGGGTCATGCCGACGAATCCGGCGGCTGCCGAGAAGAGCTTTAATCTGCTCGACTTTCTGCGTCGGATGACAACAACCCAGCAGCCGACCGTGCGCCGGCATTCGAGGCATTCGGTCAATGCCGGGTGGCGGAAGATTCCGAAGGAAGAGCGCGCCTGCATCGACAAGGAACTGCGTAAGCAGGGCACCAGCGCAAGGACGCTGCGACGACAAGGCGTCCCGGTTACGGACGAGCGGGTCGCGAAGCTGCGCCCAGAGTGTCGGAAGCAGGTCGAAGAGGCGGCCAAGGCCACGGCGCCGGCGCCATCTCCCTCGCCGTCCACGCCATCGGCGCCAACCGATACGGCGATCGCCGCGCCTTCGGCTTCCGCTAAGCCGTCCACGCCGGCGCCCGCGCGGTCCGCGTCCGGCGCTACGGCGACGGTCGTTTCTGCCGGTAGTGCCGCAACCAGTGTTGTCGCGGCCGGCGCGGGCGCCAAGCCCGCGTCCGTTGCGGGTCCGTCGGGAGCTGCGGTAAAGACGGCCGCCAACGCTACGTCCGCGAAGGAGCAGCTGTCCCGCTTCCAGGTCGAGGATCTGGCGCTGGGCGCCAAGGTCACAACCGACGATCTGCGATCGGGGGCGTTCCAATGCAATGCCAGCGAGCAGTTCCCCGGCCTGACCTGGTGCCAGCACGCGCGGCGCGAAAGGAGCGGCCGGCTCGACCACTCCACGCTGGTGTCGATCCTGCACACCGGGGACAAGCGCGCAGCCTATGTGAATCAGGTCAGCGAACCGGTTGTGTTCGATAGGAAAGGGCGCGCGGCGCTTGACGCCGAAGTCGCACGCTTGACCAAGAAATTCGGACAGAAGCCGCGCCTGCTGCATATTCCGGATAAAGACGGGCTGCCCGATTCGCTGATCGCCGTGTGGGGCTCGGTACAGTTGGAGCCGCTCGACCCCGACAGCATCGCGACGCTTGCTGCGGGCCAAAGCCCGCACAAGGGGCTGCTGATCGATTACCTCGGCAATTTCCAACGCTCGGCGAAGCTTGACCTGCCGGTCTACCGTTTAGCCAGTGGCGCGGGTTACATCTGGTCGGGAAGCGTGGATCGCAGAAGGCGCGGCCACCGGCGCTCGCTGATCTTCGATGCCGACCTCGCAATGCCTCCGCCGGTTGCCACGGTTTCTACGGCGGTGCCGCCGGCTTCGGGACAGCCGGGCGCGGTGACACCGCGCGACGAGAAGGCCGCCGCCGAAAACGCTGCGGCTGAGAAGGCAGCAGCGGACCGGGCGGCCGCGGAGAAGGCTGCCGCCGAAAAGGCGGCAGCGGATCGGGCGGCTGCCGAGAAGGCTGAAGCGGCGAGGGCCGCTGCCGAAAAGGCGGCGGCTGAAAAGGCTGCAGCGGAACGCGTAGCAGCAGAGAAGGTCGCGACCGAGAAAGCTGCGGCGGCGCGCGCGGTCGCCGAAAAAACCGCAGCGGACAAGCTCGCGGCCGAGACCTTGGCGGCGCAGCGGCTTGCGGCGGAGCGCGCGGCCGAGCAGGCCGCGCTAGAGAAAGCCGCGGCCGAGAAGGCGGCGGCCGAAAGAGCGGCTCAGGAGAAGGCGGCGTCGGACAAGGCTGCCGCGGATGCCGCACAGGCGGCGGCGGAGCGCGCTGCGGCCGAGCAGGCGGTGGCGGAGGAGCTTGCTGCCGCGAAGGCTGCCGCGGAGAAGGCTGCATCGGAAAAGGCGGCGCTGGAGAAATCGGCGGCGGCGGAGATCGCAGAAGCGAAAGCTGCCGTCGAAAAGCTGGCGGCTGAGAAAGCGGCGCTGGAGAAAGCCGCGGCCGAGAAGGTCGCGGCAGCGCGGGCTGCCGCGGCGAAAGCTGCGGCAGGTAAGGCGGCTGCCGAAAAGGCTGCGGCGGAGAAAATCAAAGCGGCGGAAGAAGCCGCCGCTGCCAAAGCAGCGGCCCAGAAAGCGGCGGTAGAGAAAGCGACCGCCGAAAAATTGGCGAAGGAAAAGGCCGCCGCTGAGAAAGCCGCCGCGAAAAAATTTGCTGCAGAGCGGGCCGCAGCGCGGAAGGCGGCGGCTGAAAAAATCGCGGCAGAGCGGGAGGCTGCGGAAAAAGCGGCGGCCGAACGGGTTGCCGCAGAAAAGGCGGCGGCTGAAAAGGCGGCGCAGGAGCGCGTCGTCGCGACCCGGCTGGCTTTGGCCAAGCAGGCGACGGCCGGCGAAACGGCGGCGGAGCGTGCGGCCGCAGCCGGACCGAGGACGGAAGAAAAGCCGGCCAAGTTCCGTAATCTCTATGTCGGCATGCCGTCCGATGAATTCGCCAAGGCGATCAAGAAGCTGAAGCTCGACATCAAGATGCAGCTCTCATCTTACCAATCGGGTGATGAGAAGGAGCATCATCTGCTGCTCGAAATGATGCAGAAGCGCTCGACCAAGCCGGTGATGTATGCGGATGTCCGCCTCGAAACGCCGGTCTCCGCTAAATTCGCTTCGACCTATGGTCTTAAAGTTCTCGATAAAGCGTCGGACTACACGATTTATTCGGGCCTCAATCCGCCGAAGCTTCCGAAGTTTACGGTGCGTCGCCTGGTCTTCTACCAGGGCTTCTTCGACGCGGTCGGCATCAATGCCGAGGAGTTTGCGCGGCTGCTGCGCGAAAAATACCGGCTTGTGGGCAGCAGATTGCGCGAGGGCACGGCGAAGGACCAGTGCGAAAAGTGCATGGTCGGGCTGCTGCGCACCGGCGAATCGCTCGTTCTGCGATTCGGCAGCGACGACCAATGGTCGCTCGAAGTCGAGAAGGCTTCTGAAGAATTCTCCCAGCTTTTTCGGACGCCGAAATTGTAGAAGCCTCGCCCGTCCTGCATTGGGGTTTTTCCGCATCGGCGCCGCCAGCGCGGCGGGGCCGTTCGAAATTCATGTTTGATCTTAGATATTTGCCAAGACTTGCTGACAGCGACCCCGGGCCGCTTTGCCCGTCGCTGAGCGCGCCCCGGGTGTTGCCCCTATTGACTTGCGCAGCTTCACCGGTTTGT
The DNA here is from genome assembly GCA_964616635.1 of uncultured Rhodoplanes sp. Taxonomy (GTDB): domain Bacteria; phylum Pseudomonadota; class Alphaproteobacteria; order Rhizobiales; family Xanthobacteraceae; genus Rhodoplanes. The sequence goes on from CAZTTL010000002.1 coordinate 16,005, forward strand.
TACCCGCGTTCTGAAGCGGAGGGTCGAAGCATGGCGGTCGCATACGTATTTCCCGGCCAGGGCAGCCAGGCCGTGGGCATGGGCAAGGCGCTTGCGGAGACCTATCCGGTCGCCAGGGCGGTGTTCGACGAAGTGGACGACGCGCTCGGCGAAAAGCTCTCGGAGCTGATTTTCGGCGGGCCGGCCGAAACCCTGATGCTGACCGAGAATACCCAGCCGGCTTTGATGACGGTTTCGCTTGCCACCCTGCGCGTGCTTGAAAGCGAGGCGGGATTGGATCTCGCGCGCGAGGCCGCATTCGTTGCCGGCCATTCGCTCGGCGAATATTCCGCGCTGGCCGCAGCCGGCGCGCTCAGCATTGCCGACACGGCACGACTCGTGCGCATCCGCGGGCGCGCCATGCAGAAGGCGGTTCCGGTCGGGCAGGGCGCGATGGCGGCGCTGATCGGCCTCGATTTTGAGGCAGCGGCCGAGGTCGCCGCCGAAGCTGCACAGGGACAGGTCTGCCAGGCCGCGAACGACAACGGCGCCGGTCAGGTCGTCGTCTCCGGCGACAAGGCCGCGGTCGAGCGCGCGGTCGAGATTGCCAAAGGCCGGGGCACCAAGCGGGCGCAGTTGCTGCCGGTATCCGCCCCCTTCCATTGCGCGCTGATGCAGCCGGCGGCCGACGCGATGGCCGAGGCGCTTGCCGCAGTCACCGTCAACCGGCCGGTCGTGCCGCTCGTCGCCAATGTGCTCGCGAAACCGGTAAGCGATCCAACCGAGATCGTCGCCGGGCTGATCGCCCAGGTGACCGGGACGGTGCGCTGGCGGGAGTCGATCGCCTTCATGGCGGCGGCGGGCGTGCGGACCTTTTACGAAGTCGGCGCCGGCAAGGTCTTGAGTGGCCTCGTCAAACGCATTGCCGCGGGGACCACCGGCGTGGCGATCGGGACGCCGGCCGATGTCAGCGCCTTCGCCGCCGCGCGCTCCGCGGACCTGCCGCTGCGTCGTACCGGGACGGCGTGATGTTCGACCTGACCGGGCGGACTGCGCTGGTGACCGGGGCGACCGGCGGGATCGGCGGCGCGATCGCGCAGGCCCTGCATGCGCAGGGCGTGCAGGTTGCGATCTCCGGAACGAAAAAAGACAGACTCGAATCGCTCGCGGGGCAACTGGGCGAGCGCGTGCATGTGCTGCCGTGTGATCTCGCCGACAGCACGGCCGTGGAGGGACTCGTTCCCGCCGCCGAAGCGGCGCTCGGCCAGCTCGACATCCTGGTCAACAATGCCGGCCTCACCCGCGATAACTTATTCATGCGCATGAAGGACGAGGAGTGGGACGCCGTCCTCGCGGTTGACCTGACCGCGGCGTTCCGGCTCGCCCGGGCGGCTCTGCGCGGCATGATGCGGCGGCGCCACGGCCGAATTATTTCGATCTCCTCGGTGGTCGGCGTCACCGGCAATCCGGGGCAGGGCAATTACGCGGCGGCCAAGGCCGGCATGATCGGCATGAGCAAAGCGCTGGCGGCCGAGGTCGCCGCCCGCGGCATAACAGTCAATTGCATCGCCCCGGGCTTTATCAAGACGGCAATGACTGACGCCCTCAACGACAAGCAACGCGAGGCCGTATTGGCGCGCGTGCCGGCCGGCCGGCTTGGCACGGCAGAAGAGGTCGCCGCCGCGGTCGTCTATCTGGCTTCCAAGGCGGCGGCCTATACGACCGGGCAGACGATCCATATCAATGGTGGTCTGGCCATGATTTGATACGTATTCGCCATGTGGAGCAGGGCTCCACAGGTCGGTTTCCCCCTTCTGGTCAAGCCTATCGAAGTATGGTAACCGATCTGCCAGGGCTGGACGATGAAGATGCGGCTGGGGCTGGGGCTGCTGCAATCACCCTTAACCGAACGATTCTTCACGCCACCACCTTGATGGCTTCGCTGCTGGACTGAAAAAAATCGCGGTCGCCATCAAGGCGCATGCTAATCGCACGAAGGGTCTCGGAAATGAGTGACATTGGGGAACGGGTCAAGAAAATCGTCGTGGAACACCTCGGTGTTGACGCCGACAAGGTGACGGAAAGCGCCAGCTTTATCGATGATCTCGGCGCCGACAGCCTCGACACCGTCGAACTGGTGATGGCGTTCGAGGAGGAGTTCGGATGCGAGATTCCGGACGATGCTGCTGAGACCATTCTGACTGTTGGCGACGCCATCAAGTTCCTGGAAAAGAACGCCAAGAGCTGAACGCGGTCCTTGCCGGCTTGCTTGAGTCCGTCTGCTCGCTCCCGTTACCCGTGTGTCGATAGCGCTGCGTACATCCGCGATTGATCGGCCTCTATTCGCCCGGCCGCCATGCTGGCCGGGTGAGGTCTTCCATCCCCCACCGCCATTGGCATCGAAGCATTGTCGGCGTCGCAGGCCTCGGCTCACCGCGGCAGCTGCGGCGACGCCGGGGGAGGCGAACGTCGCGATCGCCGCCGATCCATCCCGCAACCGATCGAAGCCGGAACGCGAATCCCTGCCGCAGGTCAAGTCGTCTTCAGCCGGCACCAGTGGCCGTCACCGGTCGGACAGGGCGTGCTGCCGATTTCGTCCGGCAGGCGGCTGGACCACGCCGGAAAATGCTTTATGAGCAAGGCATCGAACTCGATGACGCGCCGCCACGATCACGGTGGCGCCGAAGCCAATTAAGCGGCGAGGGCCGATCCGACCGCGTGCGCAGCCTCGTCAGAACCGACGGGCTGCGGCGGTCCAAAGCGGGAAGGTGACATGAGGCGTGTCGTCGTCACGGGACTGGGCATGGTGACTCCGCTGGGATGCGGATTTGAGGAGTCTTGGCGGCGGTTGATCGCGGGCGACAGCGGTGCGCGCAAGGTCGAGAAGTTCGACGTGTCCGATCTGCCCTCCAAGATCGCCTGCTCCATTCCGCGCGGCGACGGCAAGGACGGCACCTATAATCCCGATCAATGGATGGAGGTGAAGGAGCGGCGCAAAGTCGACGAGTTCATCTGCTTTGCGATGTGTGCGGCGGCACAGGCGCTCGAGGATGCCGGCTGGAAGCCGACCAGTTACGACGACCAGGTGCGCAGCGGCGTGATGATCGGATCGGGCATCGGCGGCATCGAAGGAATCGCCGAGACCGCGATCGTTCTCAGGGACCGCGGGCCGCGCCGGGTGTCGCCGTTTTTCATTCCGGGCCGGCTGATCAATCTTGCCGGCGGGTATGTCTCCATCGCGCACGGCCTGAAAGGGCCGAACCATGCGGTCGTCACCGCATGCTCGACCGGCGCCCATGCCATCGGCGACGCCGGCCGCCTGATCGCGCTTGGCGATGCCGACGTGATGGTCGCGGGCGGCACCGAATCGCCGATCAACCGGCTCTCCATGGCGGGTTTCGCCGCCTGCCGTGCGCTCTCCACCTCGTTCAACGACGATCCGACCCGCGCTTCGCGCCCCTATGACCGCGACCGCGATGGTTTCGTCATCGCTGAGGGTGCAGGCATCGTCGTGCTCGAAGAGCTCGAACACGCGCTGGCCCGCGGCGCCAAGATCTATGCGGAGCTGATCGGCTATGGGCTGTCCGGCGACGCGCACCACATCACCGCGCCGTCGGAGGACGGTGACGGCGCGCAGCGCTGCATGGCAGCCGCGATCAAGCGCGCCGGCATTCTTCCTGGCGAAATCGACTATATCAATGCCCACGGCACCTCGACGCCGCTCGGCGACGAGATCGAGCTCGGCGCGGTGCAGCGGATCGTCGGCAATGCCGCGGGCCGCATGTCAATGTCGTCGACCAAGTCATCGATCGGCCACCTGCTCGGCGCTGCCGGCGCGGTCGAAGCCATCTTCTCCATTCTTGCCATCCGCGATTGCATCGCGCCGCCGACCATCAATCTCGACAATCCGTCCGTCGACACGCCGATTGACCTCGTTCCCCACAAGGCCAAGAAGCGTGAGATTAACGTTGTTCTTTCCAATTCCTTCGGATTTGGCGGCACGAATGCCTCGCTGATCTTCCGCCGGGTCATGCAGTAGCGGCGCGGCGTTCGCGCCGACGTTGCGGCGCATTGGCTTTCTGCTCCGCAGGCCGATAAATTGGCCATAATTCCAAGTGTACTGACCGCTCAGTCGGCCGTGCCTGTCAGGAAGAGCGATTTTCGCATTCGCCGATTCCGGTGTACGGTCCGCTAACCATCAGAATGACCCTGTTGCAGGGTCGGGCAGCATATGCGGGCCTGCAGGCAGGGCCGGCGCTCCGGGGAGCCGCCTTCACCGATGACGACGAATGATGGACGGCGCGAGGAGACCGCGTCCCCGACTGAGCAGCAGAAGATCAATCCACGCAGCCCGCGCACCGCGCTCGAGCCGGAGCGCGTGCCGGTACCGATGCGGCGCTCGGCTCGCGCCCGTCATCCGATCATCGTGATCGGCAATGCGATCTTCACCTTTATCGTGATCGCCGCCATTATTGTCGGGGCAACGATGCTGATTGGCCGCCAGCGCCTCGACGCGCCGGGCCCGCTCAAAGAAGAGAAGGTCGTCAATATCCCGCGGGGTTCCGGCATTCGCGACATCGCCGACCTCTTGGTGAAGGAAGGTGTGATCGACCAGCCCTGGACCTTTGTCGGCGCTGTCGTCGTCCGCAAGTCGCGCGATAACCTGAAATCCGGCGAATACCGCTTCCCGAAGGGAGCGACACTCGGTGACGTGATTGCGACGCTGATCGACGGCAAGGTCGTGCAGCACACGGTCACCATTCCCGAAGGATTGACCTCTGAGCAGATTGTCCATCGGCTGCTGGAGAGCGATTTGCTGTCCGGCAATATCCGTGAAATTCCGCGCGAGGGCTCGCTGCTGCCGGAGACCTATCGGGTTGTCCGCGGCACGTCGCGCGAACAGCTGATCCAGCGCATGCAGCAGGCGCAGCGCCGGGTGTTGCAGGAGACGTGGGAGCGGCGCATGGCCGATCTGCCACTGCGCACCCCGGAGCAACTCGTCACGCTGGCGTCGATTATCGAGAAAGAGACCGGCCGCGCCGATGAGCGCACCCGCATTGCCGCGGTGTTCGTCAACCGGCTGAAGCAGCGCATGCGGCTGCAGTCCGATCCGACCATCATCTACGGCCTTGTCGGTGGCAAGGGCACGCTCGGCCGGCCCATCCTCAAGAGCGAGATCGAACAGCCGACGCCCTACAATACCTATGTGATCGACGGCTTGCCGCCGGGCCCGATTGCCAATCCTGGTCGTGCCGCACTTGAGGCCGCCGCCAGTCCTGCGCGCACGCGAGAACTGTTTTTCGTCGCCGACGGCACTGGTGGCCATGCCTTTGCGGAGACGCTTAGCCAGCACCAGCGCAACGTGGCGAAGCTGCGTTCACTCGAACGTTCGCAGCATGACACGGCGACCGGTGGACCGGCATCGAGCGCGCCCGGTGCAACGCCGCAGGTATCTGCCGCGCCCGAACAAAGCGAACCACCGACGCCCCCCGTCAGGCGGCGGCGGCGGTCACGCTGATGAGCACTTTTCAAGCCTGATATTTTACCGAGCCGAAATCCACCGATGGCTATTTCCAGCATGACCGGTTTTGCCCGCAGCCACGGCACCGCGGGCGAGTATGCCTTCGTTTGGGAAATCCGCTCGGTCAACGCCAAAGGCTTCGATCTGCGGCTGCGGCTGCCGTCGGGCTGGGACGCGATCGAGCAGCCGGCGCGGGCAAAGGCGGCGAAGGTGCTCGCGCGCGGGGCCATCTATGCCAATCTCACCGTTGAGCGTGCCGGCGTGCAATCCATCGTACGTGTCAATGAAGAAGTGCTGGCGGCGGTGCTGTCGACGATCGATCGCATCGCCGGCAGCGTGCAGGCGGAGCGGCCGCGGCTTGACGGGATTCTTGCCATCAAGGGCGTGATCGAGGTCATCGAGCCGGATGAGCGCGAGGAGGATCGGCGGGCGGCGGAATCGGCGGTGCTTGCCGGCTTTGCCGCCGCGCTTGCGGATCTGGTGTCGGCACGCCGCCGCGAAGGCGCGGCGCTGGGGCACATCATTGAGCAGCGGCTTGCGGATCTTGCCGCGTTGGCGGCGCGTGCGGAGCAGGCGCCCGGACGCCGGCCGGAGGCGATCCGCGAACGGCTCGCTCAGCAGGTCACCGCGCTCCTCGACAGCTCGGAGCGCTTCGATTCCGATCGGCTCCATCAGGAGGCAATCTTGATCGCCAGCAAGGCCGATGTGCGCGAGGAACTGGACCGGCTCCATGCCCATGTGGCGCAGGCCAGGGAACTTGTCGCCAAGGGTGGCGCGGTCGGCCGCCGGCTCGATTTCCTGGCGCAGGAGCTCAATCGCGAGGCGAATACCTTGTGTGCCAAGTCGAACGACCTCGAGCTCACCAATATCGGCCTCGAGCTCAAGAGCGTGGTCGAGCAGTTTCGCGAGCAGGTGCAGAACCTGGAGTAGGGGCATGAAGCCGCACGCCCCACTGTCGCAACATCTGCCGCTCGCCCGCCGCGGCATGATGCTGGTCGTCTCGTCGCCCTCAGGCGCCGGGAAAACCACGCTCACGCGCACGCTCGTCGAGAAGGAGGCGAATGTCAGCCTGTCGGTATCGGTGACGACGCGGGCGCGGCGCGCGAGTGAGATCGACGGCGTGCATTACCGCTTCATCTCGATGCGCCAGTTCGACATCATGCGCAAATCCGACCAGTTGCTGGAATGGGCCGAGGTGCACGGCAACTGCTACGGCACTCCGCGCGAACCGGTCGAGCAGGCGCTGACCGCCGGGCGCGATGTGCTGTTCGACATCGACTGGCAGGGCACCCAGCAGCTCTGCCAGAAGATGCGCAGCGATGTCGTCAGCGTCTTCGTGCTGCCGCCGTCGGCCTCCGAATTGAAAGCGCGGCTGGAGCGTCGGGCCGAGGATTCCGGCGAGATCATCGCGCGGCGGCTGCGCAACGCGGCCGAAGAAATTCCGCACTGGACGGAATACGACTACGTGCTCATCAACAGCGATCTCGAGGAGAGCTTCGCGCAGCTCCGCGCGATCCTCACCGCTGAGCGGCTCAAGCGCATCCTGCGTTCTGACCTCGAGGAGTGCGTGGCAAAGCTGCTCGCCGATCTTGGCCGGCCGACGCCTTAGAGCGAATTCCGTCCTGACGGAATCGGAATTCGCTCTATTTCTCTTTGAGTGGTCGCATTTTCTGGCGCCGAACCGGTATCCACTTCGCCGGAAAATGCTCTAGGCAGAGGTCGAAGCGGACCTCGCCCGCGTTTGCGCCCACGTATTGGCGAGCGCGATAAATCCTTCGACTGGAATCTGTTCAGCCCGCGCGGTTGGCTCGATGCCGGCTGCAGCGAGCATCGGGAGCGGATCGCAGCCGAGCGATTTCAGGCTCTGGCGCAGCATTTTGCGCCGCTGGCCAAACGCCGCCTCCGTTACCTTTTCCAGGGCCTGGCGCCGGCAGGCAAGCGGCGCAGCGCGAGGAATGAGGCGGACCAGCGAGGATGTCACCTTGGGGGGCGGCACAAAGGCGGACGGCGCGATGTCGAACAGGATGCGCGGTTCGGTGCGCCATTGCGCCAGCACTGCGAGCCGTCCGTAGCTCTTGTTGCCGACCGCGGCGACGAGGCGCTCGGCGACCTCGCGCTGGAACATCAGCACCAGCGCGTCATACCAAGGCGGCCACGGCTCGGTCGAAAGCCAGCCGATGGTGAGCGCGGTCGCGATATTGTAGGGCAGGTTGGCGACGACCCGCACCGGGCCACCCGCCGGCAGCTTCAGCGCTCCCACATCAAGCGTCAGCGCATCTGCGGAAATAATGGTGAGACGGCCCGGATAGCGCGCAGCGATTTCTTCCAGCGCGCCGACAGCGCGCGGGTCGCGTTCGACTGCGATGACGTGCCGTGCGCCCTGCGCCAGCAAAGCGCGGGTGAGCCCGCCGGGACCGGGGCCGACTTCGAGCACGGTGACGCCGTCGAGCGGGCCGGCGGCGCGCGCGACCCGCGCCGTCAGGTTGAGATCGAGCAGGAAATTCTGCCCCAGCGATTTGCGGGCAGACAACTGATGGCGGCGGATGACCTCGCGCAGCGGCGGGAGATCGTCGATCATTCCGCGGCGGCAGCGAGCGGGCGCTCGGAGGCCGCAAGGCGGGCTGCGAGCTTGAGCGCGGCGACGAGGCTCGTCGGATCGGCGCGTCCGGTTCCCGCAATGTCAAAGGCGGTGCCGTGATCAGGCGAGGTGCGCACGAAGGGCAGCCCGAGAGTCACATTGACCGCATGGGCGAATGCCAGCGTCTTCGCCGGGATCAGGGCCTGGTCGTGATACATGCACAGGGCGATATCGTAAGTGGCGCGCGCGGCCGCGTGGAAGAGCGTGTCGGCGGGCAGGGGGCCACGAACGGCAAAGCCCTCGGCGGCGAGGATAGCGATGGCAGGCGCTACGATGTTCCGGTCCTCGGTGCCGATCGTGCCGTCTTCGCCGGCATGCGGGTTGAGGCCGGCGACGGCGATGCGCGGCTGCACGACGCCGAAGCGCCGGGAAAAATCTTGGGCGGCGATACGGCCGGTCGCGACAATGAGATCGCGTGTAAGCAGCGCCGGCACGGTGGCAAGGGGTACGTGGATCGTCACCGGAACTACCGCCAGCTCCGGCGACCATATCATCATGACCGGCAGGACGGTGCGCCCGGTCGCGCGCGCCGCGAGCTTCGCTAGGTATTCGGTGTGGCCGGGCTCGGAAAAGCCCGCCCGATAGAGCACGCTCTTGGCGATCGGATTGGTGACGACGGCGGATGCGTCACCGGCGAGCACCGCGCCCACGGCCTGATCGATCGCGGCGAGGGCTGCGGGCGCGCTCGAGTGGTCCGGCGTTCCGGGCATCGCCGTCACCGGAAGCCCGATATCGACGACGGGCAGCGCGTTCTGAAACACGGCGCCAGCTTGCGCCGGCCTCACCGTCATCACCGGGATGTCAAGGCGGAGGGCGCGGGCACGGCCCGTGACGAAAGCCGGATCGGCCAAGAAATAGAATGGTGGCACCCCGAGGGCGTCGCGGTGCAGCCATGTGGCGATTGCGAGATCCGGCCCAATTCCCGCGGGCTCGCCGAGGGTCAAGGCGAGAGGGGCGATCATTTCATTTCGATCATGGCCGAGCGGCGCAACTCGGCAAGATACCGCTTCGATTTCGTTTCAAACTGCTTGGCGAACAGCTCTTGACGGGCCTTGCGCATCGCTGGAGCGTCGACCTTGGCTTGGCGCTTGCTGCAGATGGCGAAGACCTGGACGCCATCTGCGATCCGCTCGGGCGTGGTCAGGTGCCCGACGCCGGTTTTTTCGATCAGTTCGCGCAACGGCGCGGGGAGGTCGGCGGAATTGCGCGTGACCTGGTCACGGACGATGACGTCCCTGAGCGCACGGGCAAAGGCCAAGCCGCTGTCGCAGCCGTCGAAGCGGGCCCGCATGGCTTCCGCCTCACGCTGACGCGTATCGAATTGCGCCTTGGGCGCGCCTTTCGGGACGATAAAGAGGATCGGTCGGATCACGTAGTCGTAGGCGGTGATCTTGCCATCAGCGGCTTCGCCCGGCGCGCTGTCGATCATCGCAAGGATGTCTTTGTCGCCGAAGTGGAAGCTCGATTTGAATTTGCCGCGCACGATCTGCTGCCAGGTGATGTCGGCGCGGATGCGCGATTTCAGCGTTCCCGGATGGACCCCTGCCCGTCCCAGCATCTGGGTGAGCTGATCGGCAGACATATTCATCCGCTTGCTCATCGTGGCATAGGAGGAATCGACGTTTTTGTCGGGAATTATCACCTTGTAGCGCTGCCCAACCTGGATCTTGAGCTTTTCGTCGATCAGCTCGTCGATCACCTCCTTGCGGCTCGGTGTCTTGCGCGTGGCGAGTTGGTTGAACTTGGTGCGCTGCTCGACGTCATAGGCGGTGATGGGATCGCCATTGACTATGACGACCACCTGGGCCGCTGCCGGTCGCGTAAAGCCTGCGGTGACGATAACAAGGACGGCACCGACCAGGCACAGCGGGAGGGTTAAGCGTGAAAGGGTGCTGATTCTCATCATCCCGGACCGACAAGAATGTTCAGAATAGATTACGGCTCCGTAGAGCGATGATCGGGGCCACCGTGGCGGCCCGCTCGACGAAACAGGGGAGGGCACGCTGTCGGGCGCGCCCCATCCTTCTGCCAATTAACCCTATGTAGCGAAATAGGCAAAATTATTGAAGGGTTCCCATGGACGCCGCGCTGGTGGAGCCCAGCCCTGAGGAATTTGTGCTGCCCAGCGTGCGCAGGCCGAGCTGCAACAGGACGGTGTGGTTCGATTCGTGAATGCTGGTGCTGTAGGTGTAGTCGGTGACGTAGGTCAGCCCGAACAGCAGGCAATCGTCGATATAGCCGAGGCCGACCTGGGTCTGACTGAGATTGTTGTTCTTGACGTCATAGCGGGCGGCGCCGTTCAGAACCCAGTTGGCGGCGAGTTTGACCGACCCCGACGCCAATAGACCCTCGCGCCGCTCCAGGAAGCCGAGCTCGGGCTGTGCCGCATAATCGCCGTAGAGCAGCGAGACCGACCAGCGATCCACCGTGGCGCGGCCTTCGACCTCGAAGCGCTTCAGCGTGAAATCCTCCTCGGCGAACCGATAGCGCGAGATCACGTTGAAGATGCGATTGGGGGCATAGGCGAACCGGGCGACATAGTCGGAATTGGGCTTGTCGAGACCGCTGCCGAGCCCGGTATTGGTGTTGTCGCCGACCGTGTAGGAGTTCGTTCCGAACAGTTGATAGGACTGGCCAATCAGCATATTGGCCGAGCCGCCGCCGTTGAACTGCGCGATATATTGCACCCCGGCATTGGCGCGTCCGCCGCCCTCGATCCGGTCCCATCCCGAGAACTTGTCCACCTTGAACAGATTGCTGTCGTCAAACACGAGGCTCTGCGCGTCCTCATTGGGCAGGCGGCCGATCTTGGTCTCGCTCGGGCGCGCGATGATTTGGGCGATCGGCTCGATCGTCTGCGTGCCCCAGCTATGCACCGAGATGAAAGGATAACGATATTCGAGGCCGACGGTCGGCATGGCTCGGGTCAGGTCGGATTCGCCGGCCCCGATAAAATTGTTGACGCCGACATCGTTGTTCACATTGACCTGCGCGGCGTCGCCCCGCAGGGACGCGAAGGGCGTGAACACCTGGCCCAACGGGTCAATATACCGGGTCCGCCAGTGAACATCGGCAGACAACCGCGAATAGTTGCCAGGGACACCGCGCAGCAGGCAGTTTGCCGATGTCTTGACCGCAGGATCGGCCGTCGTCGTGCTGCACAGATTGTTGGTCACTGCGACCTGGCTGATGGCATCGAAGCTGGCGGCATTGCGCGACAGGCTGGTCATGTTGACGTTGTAGCCAAGCTCTCCGCCGAACGCATTGAACGTGTTCTGGTAGTCCACCACCGGATGGATGAGCGGCAGGGCCTCCTGCTGGTCCGATGACGTGAAGCCGGTGTAATGGATCGTCCGCGCGTCGAAATAGCTGCGTTCGCCGCGGCCCACCAGGAACAGCTGGGAGATGCCCTCGGTCTGGCCAAAGAAGCTGACGAGGTCGGCCGAGCGCGACTGCAGGGTGCGGATCTTGTAATCGGCGAAATAGGTCGGGTCGGAGACCAGCACGCCGTCCCATCCCCAGGTCCAGCGCCGGGACAAATTGAACCGTCCGGACGTCTCGACGCTGCCGCGGAACGTCTTGAACGCGTCGGTCCCGACGAATTCATTCTTGTCCATCTGATAGACGCCGGAGGTGCGGATGATGTAGGAGCCGTTGTCGAGCCGATGGCGCCATTCGACGTCCATGAGCGGCCCCTGCTTCGACGTGACACGCGGCGAGATCGTCATGTCGTAGTTGGGCGCAAGGGCGAGATAGTACGGCGTCTGGACGCTGTACCCGTAAAGCGAGCTCGTGGTGATGAGCGGCATCAGGAAGCCGGACTTACGCTTCACTGTCGGATCGGGCGCCGCCAGATAGGGGGTATAGATGAGGGGGACGCCGAAGAATTCGAGTTTGGCATCCTCGAAATAGATCATCTTCTCCGACTGGTCATGGATGATGCGGGCCGCCTTGACCTGCCAGAGTGGGGGCTTGCGCGGGTCGTCGCGGCACGGCTCGCAGGCGGTGTAGACGCCGCTTTCGAGGACGGTGAAGTTGCCCTCGCTCCGTTTGCCGCGCGCAGCGGCAAAGCGGGTCTGATCGATCGTCTCGATTCGCAGCGAATCGATGAAGCCGTTGCGAAGATCGTCGCTCAGGTCGATCAGGTTGCCATAGGTGATTTGTCCGTCGGGTGCGGTGAGCCGCACATTGCCTTCGGCGTGGAGATGCTTGGTGCGCTGGTCGTAGATGACCTTGTCGGCCTCGACCGTGGTCCCTTTGTAATAGACCTGGACATTGCCGACCGCGGATACCCGCTCATTGGGATAGTCGTATTGGATCTCGGTGGCCTGCAGCAGCATCTGCTGCTGCCCGGTCTCGGGCGTGCGGGGAGGCGGGGCTGGCCGGAGCTGGCTGCGGAAGCTGAGCGGCTGCATCTGGGCCTGGGCGGTGCCGACGCCGATGCTCGCGCTTGCCGCGAGAACTGCAGCCGCCACGGCGCCGGCACGGAGGAGCGGGCGGCACCATCGGCGAAGGAGGAGGACGCGGGCGATTGCCATCAGCCGTCCTCCTGAAAGAGCAATGGCACGAGACCGGTGAAGGTGCCGATGACGATCGGCAGCCACGCGGCCGCGATCGGATGCAGCAGTTCCGCTTTGCTCAGGTCATCGGCGACCTTCGACAGCACGTAGAGGAAAAAGCCGGCGGCAATGCCGCACAGCACCATCTTCTGCACGCCACCGAAGCGGAAGAAGCCGAGGCTGAATGCTGCCGCCACCAGCACCATCGCCACCAGCAGGACCGGCCGCGAGAGCAGCTTCTGGTATTGCAGCCTGTAACCCGATGCGGTGAGCCCCGCATGGTCGGCCAACTCGATGAAGAACGGCAGTTCCCAGAACGAGACGGTTTCCGGCGTCGCGAAGCTTTCGCGCACCTGCTCGAGCGTGAGGTTGGTTGGGAGGGCATAGTCCGGCGTGACCACGGGCGGCGCGTTGATCGGATAGCGGCGTACCTCGGCGAGTTCCCAATAGCCGTTCTTCAACGTCGCCGTCTTGGCTTCGATGCGCTCGGAGAAATGGTGGCCCTGGTCAAAGACGAAAACGGTAATGCCGCCGAGCCGCACGCCCTGGTCACTGCTGGTCACGGCATTGATGATCGACTCGCCCGAGACGCTCTTCTGGCGCACCCAGAAGCCGGACCCGGTGGTCTGCAGCCCGGTCCGCTGGATGCGGCCGCCATATTTGACTTCGAGCCGCTTCGACTGCTCCTTCAGATAAGCGGCGACTGGGTTGTAAACCGTGGTGGCCAGGGCGCCGAACACGAAGGCAACCACCAGGGCCGGGGTGATGAACTGCCATGCCGACACGCCGGCGGCGCGAACAATCACGAGTTCCAGCCGGCGCGAAAGATTGACATAGGAGATCATGGCGCCGACGAGCACCGCGAAGGGCAGCAAAATTTCCATGATCTGCGGGACGCGCGCGAGCGAAATCGCGGCGATCACCAATGCCGACGCGCCGGAGTCGCCGGACGTGCGGCGCACCAGCTCGATATAGTCGACCAGCGCCACGAGCGCGAAAGCACCGGCAAAAATGAGAAGAAGCGCGCTCAAGAAGCGCCAACCGAAATAGCGAGCGAGCCGTCCCCCGACCATGGCACGCACTCTCACCCGCGTTGCGCCACACAAAAACACGAAACCGGCCGCGGAGCCCATGTCGTCCCCGCGACCCGGCCAACGAGCCGGATTATGGTGGTCGAACCGACCATTGAACTTGCCCCCGCGGCCCTCAACCGGGCCGCCCCGCGCCGTGTTCTGGAGCCCCTGTTTACGATCCTGAACCGGTCTTCCGCTCGCCCCCGGGCGGATGGTCCAGCCCCTTCGCGCCTCCTCCTCTCAAGAAGTGTAATTCCTTGATCTGTCCACAAAATGGCTATTCCGCTAACAAGCGACGTGCCGGCCCTCGTTTCCCTTATGCTAGGGTTAATGCAGTATGACCAAGGCTGTACGCTAATGCTATGCCAAGGTTGGCGATACGGGTCACTACCGAGTCGGCGCTTTTGGTGACATCGTGGCTCCCCGGCCACAGGTCAGAGCCGGTGAAAGGACATTTTGAATGGCGGACCGTCTCCGTATCAAGTTCGGAGCCATCGCAGCACCCCGCGCGGGCGTTGTGGTGGTGTTTTGCGATGATGGGTTGCGGCTGGGGACCCAGACGCGCGCCGCCCTCGGTCCGGTCGCTGCCCTCGTCGCTCGTGCCGCCGCGGCCGAGCGGTTCACCGGACGGCTCGGTGCCGTGCTCGATATAGCGGCCCCCGCCGAACTGACCGCCGATCGGCTCGTCGTGGTCGGTCTCGGCAAGCCCAGGGACCTCAAGCCTCATGATTCGCTGAGACTGGGGGGCTTAGGGATCGGCAAGGTCCCGAACGCCGCCGAGCAGGTGACGATGATCGCCGAGTTCCCGACCGGAGCGATGGATGCCGACACCGTTGCCGACCTTGCCCTCGGCGCCCGGCTGCGCGCCTATCGCTTCGACCGCTACAAGACCAAGCGCAAAGATGAAGACGAAGCGCCCGCGGACACCATCACCCTCACCATGGCTACGGCTGATCCCACCGCGGCCCGGCGGGCCTATAGCGATCGCGCCGCCGTGGGCGACGGCGTTGTGCTCGCGCGCGATCTCGTCAACGAGCCGCCCAATATCCTGTTTCCCGACGCCTTTGCCCGGCGCGCGACCGCCTTGCGCCGGCGCGGCGTGACCGTCGAGGTATTCGACGTGCGCAAGTTGCAGAACCTTGGCCTGACCGGGTTGCTTGCGGTCGGCCAGGGTGCCGCGCATGACAGCCGGATGGTGGTGATGCGGTGGAATGGCGGACGCAAGGGCGACAAGCCGCTTGCTTTCATCGGCAAGGGTGTGTGCTTCGATTCCGGCGGTATCTCGATCAAGCCGTCCGCCAATATGGAGGACATGAAGGGCGACATGGCGGGCGCGGCTTGCGTGACCAGCCTGATGCAGACGCTGGCCGCGCGCAACGCCAAGGTGAACGCCGTCGGTGTCATCGGCCTCGTCGAAAACATGCCGGACGGCAAGGCGCAGCGGCCGGGCGACATCGTCACCTCGATGTCCGGCCAGACCATCGAGGTGCTCAACACCGATGCCGAGGGCCGCCTCGTGCTCGCCGATCTCCTCCATTATGTCGCGAAGCGCTTCAAGCCGGAGCTCATGATCGATCTCGCGACGCTGACCGGCGCCATCATCGTCGCCCTCGGCCAGGAATTGGCCGGCCTGTTCGCGAACGATGACAAGCTGGCCGAACAACTGACGAAAGCCGGCGAGCAGACCGGCGAGCGGGTCTGGCGCATGCCGCTCGAGCCGGCCTATGACAAGCAGATCGACTCGAAATTTGCCGACATGAAGAACACCGGCGGGCGCCATGGCGGGGCAATCACCGCGGCGCAGTTCCTCCAGCGCTACGTGGGAAAAACGCCGTGGGCGCATCTCGACATTGCCGGCACCGCGCTCGGCTCGCCGCAGACCGACATCAACAAAAGCTGGAGTTCCGGCTGGGGCGTGCGTTTGCTCGATTCCTTCGTTGCCGATTTTTATGAGCGGTGAGGGGCGCGCGGGGCGCTACTGAGCGATGTTGTCAGCACCCGCTGTGCCGGTGCTGGGCTCGCTTGCGCAGCCGGTCCCACAGCGCTCACGCCGGATATTTCTGTTCCCATTCCTCGCGTGCGATCCAGGCTTCGAGAATGCGCACGTGCTCGGATTCCTCCTCGACGAATTCCTTCGCCACGTCGCGGATCTCGGGATCCTTCGTCGTGCCGGCGACCTGGTAGTAGAACTCGAAGGCCCGCTTTTCCCCGCGTAGCGCGACTTTCAGCGCATCGAGCCGCGACAGGTCGGGGTCGCCCGCCCAGATGTCCGCCCGCTCGGGCGTGGCGCTGTCGGCCCAGACAAAGTCCGGCGGCAGATGCTTTGACACGTCGATCGCCTTCGCCCGGCTCTGGGCCTCGGCGAGATGCATGCGGGAAAACCGCGCGAGCTGCGCGAACAGCTTCGCCACCTCGTGATTGCCGACCGCCGCCATCGCCGCCGTCAGTTGCTCGTAATGGACCGCCGCGTCTTCTTCCGCCTTCACCGCATAGCCGAGAAACTCGTCGAGCGAGGTGATGTCGAGACCACCCTTGAAAATCTTGGACGCCGGCGTGAGGTGCGGCTTTTTCGCCGGCAGCGTTTCGTCACCCCCGAAGCTCACCAGAATATCCTCGTCGCGGATGAAGCACTGGCAGGCCAGCCGGTAGCGCGGCGGCATGTCGCTGGTCTCGGCGTCGTAGATTTCTTGCGGCGTAATCTTGCCGAGTTGGCGCAGCATCTCCTTCTCTTTCTCGGTCAGCGAAATGCCGTAGCGCGGCTTGTCGGTATTGAGATGCGTGACCTCGACCAGGCACGATCCGCATTCACCATCCTGGCAATCGAACGGAATCGGAACGTTGTGGGCCTTGGCGACGGCGAGAATGGTGCCGCGGTCGCCGGCGACCGCATAGACGGTGAGATCGCGCGCCATTACCGGAGATGAAAACGTCACATTGGTCATCGGTCTGGTTCCTGTCGTCGTGCACGCGCCGTCTTGTTCGTGTTGTTATGGCGCACGCATGTGAAGCCTCCCGACCACCGTTGCGCGCAGTACTCCCACGCCTGCCGCCAAGCGCAGCATGCGCAGGCACCACCCCCCGGTGATCGCTGATGGGAACGGAAGCAAAGTGCGGGCCAGCTTGGTGCGCCGCCGTAGCGCCGTCGCGCGCAGCTCCCGGTTTGCGGCCTAACGAGTTGTCAGGCCGGGCAATCCTCGCCGATCAAACCGGATCATTCCCGGCTGCTTGCGGAGCAACGTCGGGCGCGAATGAGACAAAGTTGCACCGCCTCGTCAGATTTGCGACATGGCGGCGCAATCGAAGCAGCGTCGGACGAAGGGGCGTACAATGACTGGCCATATCGATCCTACCAAGGAGGCCTTTGCCGCATTTCGCGCGAACGACCGCGCCGGCCCCATCCACATGCTCAACCTGGTGCGGCTGCGCGCGCAGGCACGGTATGCGGACGGCCGGCAGGCCACGGGTGCGGAAGCCTATGCCGCCTATGGCCGGGACAGCGCGCCGGTGTTC
>CAZTTL010000002.1:33384-36285 GCA_964616635.1 uncultured Rhodoplanes sp.
GGCCACGGGTGCGGAAGCCTATGCCGCCTATGGCCGGGACAGCGCGCCGGTGTTCACCCGCCTGGGCGGCCGGATCGTGTGGCGCGGCAGCTTCGAGCAGATGGTGATCGGCCCGGCCGACGAGCGCTGGGACCGCTGCTTCATCGCCGAATATCCGTCGGTCGCAGCCTTCGTCGAGATGATCCGCGACCCGGCCTATCGCGAAGCGGTGAAGCACCGCCAGGCCGCGGTCGAAGATTCTCGCCTGATCCGTTGCGCCCCGGTGGCGGCGGGGGCGGGGTTTGGCGGATAAGGTTGTCGGACCGTTCAAGGACAAGCGAGGCGCAATGATCGAAGGCCAATTCTCGCGCTTCTTCCGCGAAACCGTGCGCGTGCCACGGCAGCGCGAAATGGATGCGGCGGATCTGACGCCGGCGATCCGTGACATCATACGGCGATCGCGGATCACCAATGGCGTTGTCCATCTCTTCGTTGTCGGGGCGACCGGCGCGATCGTGTCGATCGAGTTCGAAGACGGCGTGCTGCAGGATTTGAAGGACGTGCTCGACCGGTTGATCCCGCCGGGGCGCGACTATCATCACGAGCGCGCCTGGGGCGACGGCAATGCCCATTCGCATCTGCGCGCGGCGGTGCTTGGGCCGAGCATGACCGTGCCGTTCACCGCCGGCAAGCCCGACCTCGGGACGTGGCAGCAGATCGCCGTCGTGAACCTCGACAACCGTCCCCGCGACCGCGCGGTGGTGGTGACGGTGTGCGGGGAGTAACGGTCTGCCTTTGCATGGAAGGAGTTGGCGAGCGAGCGAGTACGACCGGCGCGCTACGCTTGCTTGCTTGGGCGACTGGCCGCAGGGGCTGGCGATCTTGCAAAGATTGACGGGGCAGGGGGCGATGCGGGCAGTGCCTGCTCGTTACCGGTGATCAAAATGCCTTGGGCAGGCCCGCGTCCTTCAGGATTTCGTTTGCCGTGTGGCGGCTTTTTGTGTGCGGAACGATCAGGGTGCGTCCCGTTTCCTCCTGCCGCCATTTCTCATGCGAGCCCTTGCCGCCCGGCACACGCCGCCACCCGGCGGCTCGCAAAAGCTGAACAAGCTCGGAATAGAAATCCTTCGGCATTCAGGCGGCGCTGAGTACCAGATCGCACCGGCCTTCAATGCGCACGGCGAATGGCCCTTTCGCCTGCGGCAGGTTGTCCGCGATCATCTCGGGTGCAAGGTCGCGAACAAGCGCAACGAACGCATCGAATGTCGGTGCCTCGACGTGCAGACCGGGGATGTCCGACTGCGAATAGAACACGCCGGCTTCTGCGTCCCAAGTGGCGGTGACCGTGAACGACACGGGGCTGCGGTCCGATTCTGCGCTCATGTCGGTAAATTATGCGAGCGGAGTGGTCTTGCCAACGGTCTCCCGGGCTTTGTCGGGCTTGAGCCGGCAATCCGGCGATTTCGAAAGACGGGCTTTTAGCCGGTGCGTGACAGCGCGTGCTATGTTGCGTGCGCAAAGTTGACCGTGCCGGGCCAATGCCACCACGCCTTATCATCATCTCCGGCGGGCAGAGCGGGGTCGACCGCGCGGCGCTCGACGCAGCGATCGCGCGCGGCATTCCCTATGGCGGCTGGTGCCCGAAGGGCGGCTGGGCCGAGGATTTGCCAAAACCGCCCGGCGTGCTCACGCGCTATCCCTTATTGCAAGAGACGCCGAGCGCGGCGCCGGAGGAGCGCACGGAATGGAACGTGCGCGACAGCGACGCCAGCCTGATCCTGGTCGAGGCGAGCGGCGTCTCTGTGTCAGGCGGCACCGCTTTGGCCGCGCGGTTTTCGGGGCAATACGCCAAGCCGCTGCTGGTCGTCGATGTTGGCGCACCTGACGCCGTCGAACGCGCCACGGCCTGGCTCGCCGCGCTGCTGGCCGCCCACCGATCCGACGCGCCCTTCCGGCTCGCCATCGGCGGACCGCGCGAAAGCGAAGCGCCCGGGATTTATACGAAGGCGAAGGGGACGCTGGGGGAGGTGGTGGAAAAACCTGTAGGGTGGGTTGGGCGCGCAGCGCCGTAACCCACCCTACGCGCTGTAGGGCCGTTAGAGCGAAATCCGACCTAGCAAAATCGGATTTCGCTCTATTTCTCTTTGAGTGGTCGCATTTTCTGCGGCGAACCGGCGTCCACTTCGCCGGAAAATGCTCTAGCCAGGGAGTGGCGCAAGAGCGTGACGACGATCACTTACCGCCATGCTGAGGCGAATTATCGTCATGTCCATGAGCTGCATCGTGCGGCCACATCGAAGGGAACAACGGACATGAAAGCCTCTCGCATCACTCTTTTCGCTGCCGCGGCGATCCTGGGAACCGGTTCATTGGTCAGCTCAGGTCACCAGGCGGCGGCCTTCGACCTGAGTTTTCTGAATAAGATGAACCCGAAATACACGGCCTGCGTAAACAATACGCGCTCTCAGGTGCTTCCACAGTATCGCGACGATCGAAAAATCCACGATGCCATTATTGACGCCTGCGCTCGGAGATACCCTCCGTTTCCACAGCGGTAACGGGCTCCAGGTCAACACTGGCCACGGCGAATGGACTCACCGTTGCAATTTTCCCCTCGTCACTGCCGGGTCTACGCCCGGCGGTGACGGGGAAAACCTGTAGGGTGGGTTAGGCGCGCAGCGCCGTAACCCACGACGGGATTGGCCACCACAGCATTGGCGGCAACGGGCGGTGGGTTACGCGCCTTCGGCGCTAACCCACCCTACGGGCTACGGGCGGCGAACAACTTAAGAATCCCGGATTTCGCTGGCTTGCTACTACGCTTGCTACGAGCTTGCCCCTACAAATCGTCTTCACTCAGACCCGTGTGTTTCGCGATGCGAGCGAGCATGCGCGGGCCAATTTCGTCGCCGTCATGAAACG
>CAZTTL010000003.1:0-35886 GCA_964616635.1 uncultured Rhodoplanes sp.
TAAAAGCGCTTCGGCCGCGAGCGTCGCCCGATTGCGCGCGCCCTTCGGCCGCCCCGCCGGATTGCCGCTCACGCCCTTCGCGAACGGCTTCCCGCGCTGCTTCCGATCTGCATTTTCAGCGTCAATCATTTTGTTCCTGTCGGCACAGAACCGCTTAGTAGGAATATATTCATTTTAAGTGCCTCTGCAAGCGGGCCTAAGAGCCGGTTAAGAGTCGGTATTATTGACGGTATATTGCTTAGTCGAACACAAGCATGTCTTTGAATAACCCGGATTATTCAGCGCAATATGGCTGCTCCCGCCCCAGCCAACCATTTGGGTCTCTTCGGACTACAACTGGGTTTCATGAATAGATGGTTTATTTCAATGGCTTGTAACTCTGCCGCATGGTCTCTGCAGGAAGAGTCCCAGAGAGATCGGCGTCGTTCGGGCGCATTTGGCCGGCTGTCTCCGGCGGCAAAATTCTAATCTCCGTGTTGAGATGATCCCAGAGACGCGGTTCGACAGCGCAGGAGACCGGTTCGGCAGCCTAATAGCGGTGGCGCTGGCCGTAGATTCCCGACCGGTTGGCACTGCTCGCGTCGGGTCGAATATTTGGACGGGGCCCTGTTACCAGCGAGGCGACGGTTCAGCGAGACGCGGAATTGGCGATCCGACGCGGCTCTCCTGCAAATTTCCGATTAACGTGACAGTGCCGCTGGAAGTCCTCGACAAACAGCCAACTTGAAGGGCGGTCGGGCCGCTGCTCACAAGCGGCGTTCGGCGCCCGCCGGCGATGAGGGTGGCGGCATGATCAAGCACAAGAAAAGCAGTGCCAATCCAACTGCGTCAGTCCAGATCGCTCCAGGAAAGAGCCGGGCGGGAATGAGAGATAGGATGCCGCCCACGACCAACAATACGCGTACCAGCGGACCCGTCGGACCGCGTAGATAGCCGACGATCCCCGCCGTCACCGCAAAGATACCGATCACGGCCGACACAAGGGCCCAGGCGACCTGCAGCACGCTTCCCTGCAGAATCAGGGAAGGCGCGAATAGGAACAGGAAGGGCACGATGTAAGCGGGCCAGGCAAGTCTCATCGCCTCCAGGCTGGTCTCCCACGCGCTGGCATCGGCGATCTTGGCTGCGGCGAACGAGGCCAAGGCCACCGGCGGCGTAATCATCGACATTAGCCCAAAGTAAAAGACGAACAGATGGGCCGACATTGGCGGGATACCAACCTTGACCAGCGCCGGCGCGACCAGGGTCGCAAGCAGGATGTAGACTCCCACCGTCGGCATCCCCATCCCCAGCACGATCGATATGACGGCCGTGATCGCCGCCAGCATGATCACGCTGTTGCCGCTGGCGTCGATGATATGCATGGTCAGGTTGAAGGCCAGTCCGGACACGTTGAGCACACCGATGATCAGCCCCGCCGCGGCACAGATGATGATGAGGTCCAGCGCGGCGCGGCCGGCGTGGCCCAGCGTATCCCACAGCTGCAACGCGTGGATCCGACGCCCTTTGTAGCCAAACACAAAGCTACTGAGCAGCAGCACCAAGATCGACAGGACGGCGGCACGCTCGGGCCGCATGTTCATCGCAAACAGGGTGTAGAACAGCACCGCGAAGGGCAAGACGAAGTACCAGCCGGCAGCAAGCGCCGCCAACGCGCTCGGCATCTCGCCGGGATCGACGGCGCGGATGCCACGCTTGCCTGCGCGCAGATCGACATTGATGAATATGGCGAGGTAATAGAGCAGGGCCGAAGGCAGCGCTGCCAGCATCACGTCGCCATAGTCGACGTTCAGGTAATCCGCCATGATGAAAGCGGCCGCGCCCATCACCGGCGGAACGAGCTGTCCGCCGGTCGAGGCCACCGCCTCGACGGCGCCGGCATAGGCCGGGCGGAAGCCCGCCCGCTTCATCATCGGGATCGTGACAACGCCCGTGCCCACGACGTTGCCGACCGCGCTGCCCGACACCGAGCCAAACAGCGCCGAAGCGATCACGGCAACCTTCGCTGGTCCGCCGCGGAAACGACCGATCCCAGCCGTTGCGAGATCGTTGAAGAAGTCCCCCGCGCCACATGTGGCGAGAAGCTGACCGAACAACAGATACGGCACAACGACGACCACCGCGACCTTCAGCGCGGTGCCCAGGATTCCGTTGGGGTCGATGACCAGGTACATAATCAGTTCGGCTGGGGTGGTCTCCCGGCTCTGCAGTTCGCCCGGCATCAGATGACCAAACAGTCCATAAGCAAGGAAGATCAGCACCACCGCGAGAATGCCGATGCCGGCGGAGCTTTTGAGGTTCAACAACAGCGCGCCGAAAATTACCGTACACAGCGCGACCAGCCAGCCGGGCATATAGGGCGCTTCCATCGAGGTGTCGACATAGGTGACCGCCAGATAAGTGCCGACGCCGAGCACCGTCACCGCACAGGCTAAGTCCGTGACCCGCAGCACCACCGAACCGGCGTTGCGGGCCATAGCCAGAAAGCCTGCGATCAGCGCCAGCGCCAGCGAAGCGACAAGGAGCTGGGCGTCGTAGATCGATAGCCCGACCTTACGTTGGAGGTCTGCCGCATAGGCTACAGATAACGACACGATTAGCACGCCGACCAGGCCTTCGATCCGCAAGAGCGCGCGTTGCGCCCGGTCCAGGTCCGGGAGCTGGTCGATCGCCGCCGCGCTCATGTCATTTCATCAGGCCGACTTGCTTATAGTAGGCGACGGCAGCCGGATGCATTTTGAGGTTTTTGAAGTCCGGCGCCATCTTGTCCGGCGAAAACTTAGCAAAGGCTTTGTAGAGGCCTTTGACTTTATCCGGATTGTCGTGGATCAGCTTCAATATCTTCTGCACAAGGGCGTCGGGCACATGAGCCCCGACCACGAGAAGGTAGTCGTAAGCCATCAACGCAGTCGGCTGGTGCAGGCCCGGGGCGGTGCCGGCTGGAACGGTATCGATATAGGCCAGGGGCACGAATTTTTGCATTGCCGCTTCGTTCTCTGGCGTGTCCTCGAGCGCCAGCCAGCGAATCCCGACGGCGGCGTCTGCCTCGCGCGCCTTGCCGCCCTGGATGGCGAAGTAAGCGACTTCGGCATTCCCTGAGATCAGGTCGTCCACCCCGTTCGGCACTGAGGGGACGTTGTCCTGCTGCATGTCAGCTATCGACAGGCCCCCCGCGGCGAGGATGCCGTCCACCTGCAGCGCCAGGGCCGGCTGCGCGGCATAGCCGTAAGTGATCGTCTTTCCCTTGGCGTCCGCCACCTTGTGCATGTCGCTGTCCTTCCGGACCATGAAGCCGTAGTAGGTCGGCCCCATGTCTGCGAGGATGCGCAACTTGCCGAGCGCATGGCCCTTGAATGGCTTCTGGCCAAGAGCGGCGGCCATATAGTCGGGCCCGGGCACCAACGCGAGGTCGAGTCGCCCGCTGTCGATCAGCGGCAAGGTCTGCCCGGCCCCCCCATAAGACTGCACCCGCACGTCAAGGCCCAGCTCATTGGCCAGGAATTTGCCCATGGCCGCGCTGGTCGCATAGTTCTGCGAACCCTGCTTTCCGGCGCCAATACCGATCGATTGCGCTGCGGCGCTTCCGACGAAGACCGCAGCAGCAAGACAGGCTGCGGCAAAGGTTGTGATCTTCACGATATTCCTCCCTGTAATTTTTATTTGTATTGCTTATGCCGTCGCTGACGGTCACAGCCCGCTATAGCCGGCGCGGGCGACCCAGTAATCCCAGGCGCGTGCCAGCGGCATCGCCCCCAGGAGCATTTTGCTGCTTTTCTCTATCTCGCCGTCAGTCAGATATTTCACCTTGCCCAACGCCAGCGTCGACTGGACAAGAGCCGCGTTGTCGCGCAGCCCGATCGAGACCATCACGACGGCCTTGAGATTGCTTGCGACGCACACGGCGCCGTGCCCACGCAGCAGCGCGACGGTGCGCTTGCCCAGGGTTCGCGCCAGCGCGTGCCCCATCTCCATGGTGTCGACCAGCATATTCGTGTCGCCGAACTCGTCCTGGCTGTCCCAGACGGGAACCTCGGTGCCGATCACTGAAGCCATGTGAAACATCGGCCTGAGCGGGATGTCGACCATGGTGAAGGGCAATACTGCCCGGGCATGGTGGTGTGTCACCGCATTGACGTCGGGGCGATCCTTGTAGATCGCACCATGGATGTGGCGCTCCTTGTAAGGATTGCGGGGATCGTTCGAGACCTGCTCGCCATCCAGGGTGAATTCCATAATGTCATCGCGGGTCACGATCTCGGGGCTGCGCGAGCGCGACAGGAAATAACGGTCGCGATGCAGCGGATGCCGCACGCTGACATGTCCGAAGCCGTCGATGATGTCTTCGCGCGCGAGGATCCGGTTGGCCATGACCAGTTGGGTCAGCACCGTTTCAATCGCTTCGGCACCGTGGGCTGCGCCAATGTCTTCCGGCATTCGGGCTCTTCCTCCTCCGCATTTTGCTTTTTTAAGAGCGTAGCTTTGGCGCGAAGTGGGAACAAATATATATTTAGGCGATATATATATGCGGGAGGCTATTTTTATGCGCTCGCTGATCTCGCAGATATCCATCCACAAGCTCGAGGTCTTCTGCATCGTTGCCGAGCTCGGCAGCGTCTCGCGCGCTGCCGAGCGGCTCGGAATCGCACAACCGGTGGTCTCCGCCCACCTGAAGGTGCTGGCGCAGAAGCTGGGCACGCTGCTGACGGTGCGACAGGGAGGTCAGGTGAGGCTGACCGAGTCGGGACAGCGAGTGCACCGCTGGGCGCAGGAGGTGGTCAGTCGCACGCGCGAACTGGAGCGCGAGATGGCGGAAAGCAAACGCGGGATCGTCGGCAAGGCCAGTGTGGGCGCGTCGATGACCATCGGCTCCTACGTATTGCCGGCGCTGATCGTCGGGTTCCAAAACAAGTATCCCAAGGGCGAGGTCTCGGTGCGGATAACCACACCGCTGTTGGTCACCGACGCGGTCCGCGCAGGCGACTGCGACTTCGCCTTCACCATCCTTGATCCCCGGCACGATACCGTGGGGCTGGAGGTGGAGCGCGTGAAGAACGAGCAGCTTGTCCTTGTGGCTTCGCAGCGGATGCCGGTCGGGAGCAGGCTGCAATCGCTGGCGGACCTGACCGAGCTGCCGTTCGTCAGTGCCCAGTCCGGGACACCGCGGCGCGAGCTCGAGGACTATCTGCTGAGCCGCTTTGGTGTGCGACGCGAGCGGGTTGACATAGAGTTCGGCCACGCCGAGGCACTGAAGCAGGCGGTGCGCGCCGGCGCCGGTGCCGCCTTCTTGTTTCGGTCCTCCGTGCGCGACGAACTGGCCTCGGGTGTGTTGCGCGAGATCGCTACCGACGGGATGCAGCTGGAGGCGCCGGTCTATGAGGTGCGGCGCCGGGGCAAGAAGCTGTCGACCTACCAGCTTTCGCTGATGCGTTACTTGGCGCAGGCGATGTGCGACGGGGCACCCGGCGAAGTCGAGGCGACGAGACCGGCGCCCGCTGTGGCGCCACCGTGAGTGGCGGTCGATGACCTGATTTTCCTGGCCTATCTCGGACGCTCACGACATGGCCGCGCCGGGGCGAAGCGCCTTGACCATCGCGGGCGAATAGCCTTTCTCGGTATCGATCTCCAGCACCGCGGTGCCGCCTCTGGCCACGATATCAAGCGCTTCGCCAACCGCTCCGGCAATCGCCTCGGCGCTGGTCAGAAGCCCGGGACTCCAGGCACCGAAACCGCGGGCGATGCTGCTGATGTCGATCTCCGGCCCGGTCATGGCGATGCCGATGTGCCTGTTCTCCGGGGGACGGCCGCGCTCGACCGCGACCGTCTCCTGGTGCACCTCGTCGTTGTAGAAAGACCGGTTGTTCAGCACCACGACCAGGAGCGGCGCGCCCGCCTTGATTCCGGTCCACAGCGCGGATGCATTCATCAGGAAATCGCCGTCGCCCAGCACGGCGAGTGGCAGGAGGTCCGATCCTGCATCGCGCAGCGCCAGCGCCGCACCCACCGCCATGCCGCAGCCAGAGCCGATTCCGCCACCGCCGTCATAGCCCAGCGCGGCCAGCGGATGGTCAACCGGCCAGTCGGCTCCGGTCCAGCTAAGTGGTCCGCGGATCAGGCAGGAGCGACGCTCGCCCAGCGCCTGCCGCAACACCACCGCCACATCCTGCGGCGTCAGGCGGTCGCGCTCGGCCAGATCCGGCAGCGCTGCCGCCGGCACTTCGAGAGACCCCTCCGAAACCCCCAGCGCCGCGACCAGCGCCACCACCACTTGGTCGGGCTCGTTGAGGAAAGCCACGTCGGCCGGATAAGGTGCACCGCCGTCCTTCGACCAGCCGCGATGCGCATGCGTGTCGAGCGAGGCCGAGATAATCTTCGCCGGCACGGGGCCGTCGCCGAAGACCGAGCGCAGGGTGCCGCCGAAGTCCACCCAATCGAGGTTAAGGATCACGTCGGCTTCGGCCAGCGCCGCCTTGGCGTCGGGATCGGGAAAATAGCCGGCCCGGCCGACAGTAGCGGGATGCATGGTCGGAAAGGTCGCGCCGGTCTTAAAATCCGTGATCACCCGTGCCCGCAGCCGCTCGACCAGGGCGATCCGCCGGTCCCAGTCGCCACGGTCGCGTGACAGCCGCCCCGCCATCACCACCACTTTCTCGGCGCCGTCCAAGATCGACGCCGCTTGATCCACCAAGTCGGGGGCAGGCGTGGCGGCCCGCGGCGCGCGCCGCCTGGCGATTTCGGGATCGGCCAGCGCCGCGGTGATCTTCTGCTCCTGCAGAGCCGCATCCAGGTTGACATAGACGGGCCCGCGCGGTGCCGTGTTTGCGATTGCGGCCCCCTGGATCAGCGCGTCCCGGGCCGCCGCCACGCTGCCGGGCTGGTCGTCCCACTTCACAAAATTACGCACCAGCGCGCCCTGGTCCTGGGCCGTGTGTATCCACTCGATCCAGGGCCGCCGCTTCGCCGCGTCCATCGGTCCGGTGGCGCCGACGATGACCATGGGCACCCGATCGCAATAGGCATTGAAGATCGCCATCGACGCGTGCATCAGCCCCACGTTGGAATGCAGCGCCACCGCCATCGGCCGCCCCGTGACCTTGGCCCAGCCGTGGGCAATTGCGACCGCCGCCTCCTCGTGGACGCAGAGCAAAATTTCCGGATCGCCGCAGGTGAAGTTCACCAAGCTGTCGTGCAGCCCGCGATAGCTGGCACCGGGGTTGAGCGCGATGTAGCGCAGCCCCAGCTCGCGGAGCGTCCCGGCGACGACGTCGGAGCCATAGGCGGCAGTCTCATTGCGGAGAGTCTGGTCCATCCCTCTTCCGTTTAAAGCATCACGTTGATGGTCTTGGTCTCCGTGTAGCTGAAGAGTTCCTCGCGGCCCTCCTCGCGTCCAACACCGCTGGACTTCATGCCTCCAAAGGGCACGCCAAGAAAATGCAGACTGGAGCCGTTGATCCAGATATGGCCGGACCGGATACGGCGCGCCATCCGCATGGCATTGCCGATGTCGTTGGTCCAGACCGCTCCGGTGAGTCCGTATTCGGTCGCGTTCGCCATCGCCACCGCCTGCTCGAAATCACGCCAGCGGCCGACGGCGAGCACCGGGCCGAAAACTTCCTGCTGCCACAGCCTGAGGTCCGGCGTAACCTCGGCATAGACCGTAGGCTCGATCCAAAAGCCCTTCTCGAACTCGGCCCCCTTCGGCCGCCCACCACCCGCTATGCGTCTCGCGCCGTCAGTCTCGGCATTGGCGATGTGCGACAGGATTCGGTCCCGTTGCGCCTTCGAATTCACCGGACCGACGTCGGTCGCCTCGCTGAGCGGATCGCCCATCTTCAGCGCCTTCACCCGATCGCCCAGCGCGTCGAGCACGCGGTCGTGAATGTCCTCGTGCAGGAGAAGCCGGCTCAGCGAACCACAGGACTGGCCCTGCCATGAGAAATTCATGCCGAATATCGCAGCCGCAGCGACCTTGTCGGGGGCGCAGTCGGGGAAGACGACCATCGGGTTCTTGCCGCCGAGTTCCAGGGAGATGTGCTTCACCGCCACCTCGGCGGCTGCACGCTGGATCGCCCGACCGGTTAGCGGCGAGCCGATGAAGGCGATACGCTTGATCCGCGGATGCCGCACGATCGCGTCCCCTGCCCCTGCCCCGTCGCCGGTGACGATATTGAACACGCCAGGCGGTAGCGTCTCGCGCGCGATCTGGGCCAGGATCATCGCCGAGAGCGGCGAGGTCTCGGGTGGCTTTACGATCACCGCATTGCCGGCGGCCAACGCCGCCGCGGTGCGCGCGACGGCAAACATCACCGGATGGTTGAACGGGGCAATGCGGGCGACAACACCATACGGTTCGTGCACCGTCAGATGCAGGTTGTCGCGCGACGCCGGGATGGTATCGCCGCGGAGGTCGGGGCCCAGCCCAGCGTAGTAGCGCAGCGACTCGACCGCCGTGGGCACGTCAATGATCCGCATCGGCCGGATGGTATTGCCGGTGTCGGCGACCTCCACCCTCAGGATTTCGTCGGCGCGGGCAGCGAGCGCATCGGCGAAACGGTTCATTGCCTCGGCGCGCTGCATCGGCGTTCGCGCGGCCCATTCCGGCCAAGCCTTTTCGGCCGCGACCACGGCCCGCTCGACGTCCTCGGCCGTGCCCACCGGAACGCGGCCGATCACCTCTTCATTCACCGGGCTGATCGAATCCATCCAGCCGCCGCCGGCGCTCTCGACCAGCTCGCCGCCGATCAGCATCTGCTCGGCCTCGGTGACCCTCTGCATCGTCCGATTCTCCCTGCCGGGCGGCGTCCGGTGCCCACCGCCGAAGGCGTTTCATTGTTGGACTATTCGGCGGCCACGGCCGCGCGCTGGAAGTGCAGGTTCTCACCGGCTCCGTTGTTGGCACCGCCATAGAGCCATTCGAGCGCGTCGAACCACTCGATCGGACTCTTCGCCCGCATGATGGCGTTGCGCAGCTCGGCATGGGCGCCGGCCGGGTGATAGATATGGTCGCCGATCTCTCGCGACTGCAGTTGCATCCGCGCCGTGCGGATCACCCGCGCCGCGACATAGTCAGCCAGCCCGGCCTCGATCGCGCCACTGCGCGCAGCGATGGCCTCGGCCAGCACCATCCCGTCCTCCATCGCCATGCAGGCGCCCTGCGCCGCATACTGCAGCATCGGATGCGCAGCATCGCCCAGAAGTGCTACCCGCCCGTCCTGCCAGCGGCTCACCGGGTTGCGGTCGCACAGGACCCACAGCTTCCAACCGCGGCCGTGACGGATGATGCTCTGCGCGCGCTCGCAGACATGGGTGAAGCCCTGCAGCACTTCCTCATTCGACACCGGCTTGCCCGTCACTGGCTCGGGCGCGTCGTTGTGGTAGGTGACGACAAGGTTGAACACCTTCCATCCTGAAAGCGGGTAGTGGACGATGTGGCACTTGGGGCCCGCCCATAGCGTCGCAGCGTTCCAGCGCAGATTTTCGGGCATCATCTCGGTCGGGATCACCGAGCGGTAGGTCGTGTGTCCGGAGACCCGCGGCGCTCCGTCGCCGACGACTTGCGCGCGGAGGTTCGACCACAGACCGTCGGCGCCGATCAGCGCGCGGCCCCTGACCCGCTCGCCGCCCGAAAGTATCGCCGTGACGCTGCCGCCGTCCTGGTCGTACTCCATCACTTCGGCGCTGGTCCTCAGGCCGACCAGCGGGCTGTCTTCGCAAGCGCGCAGGAACACGCCGTACAAGTCGCCGCGGTGGATCACGGCATAAGGGTTGCCGAAGCGGGCGCGGAAATCCTCGCCGAGCGGCACCCGGCAAATCTCGCCATCGGCGATCGCGTCCATCAAGAGCAGGCTGTCGATGAAAACGGCCATCTCGCGGGCGCGCTCGCCGATCCCGAGTTGGTCGAAGACGTGGAATGCGTTCGGGCCCAGCTGGATGCCGGCACCGATCTCGCCGAGCTTCGACGCCTTTTCGAGCACGAGCGACGGCAGGCCCTTCCGCGCCAGCGCCACCGCGGCGGCGAGACCGCCAATGCCACCACCGGCGATCAGGATCGGAAGCTCATCGGACATTTTTCTTCTCCTCGGGTCTCGGCGTCGGGCTCCGGCTTGGCGCGGCATCCGCGAAGGCCGACCAGTTCCCCGCCGAAGCGGTCGGCCGCGGCCATCTGCGGCCCCAGGCCGTCAGCGCTCGCCGCCGTCCGCGTGAGTGCGGGCGAAGTGCAAGCGCTCCATGATCGGCGCATCCGAGAAGCGGAACAGGTCGAACTCGGCCTCGGCTGACAGCGACCAGGGGCACCAGGACGGCACCACGAATATGTCGCCCCTGTCGAGCCGGTGTTCGGTGCCGTTCATCGTCACCAGCCCCCTGCCCTCGAACACCTGGAAAACCGACGAGCCCACTTCGCGCCGGCCTGGCGTTACCGTCCCCTCGCGCAGCCGGTGAAACTCCGCCCGGATTGTCGGCATCACGTCGCCGCCGGTGGTCGGATTCACATAGCGCACCGCCGCATGGCCCCGTTCGACCGTCGCCGGCTGACCCTCTTCCTCAAGCAGGAGCTGCTCGGTCAGGGCTTGGTCGGTGAACTCCCAACGATAGGCGCCGATCGGCGAGGAAACCGTGTCCTGCAGCCCCGACAGCGGCCGCAGCCCGGGGTGGCACCACAGCCGCTCCCCGCGTGAGAATCTCGGGGTGGCGTAGTCGGTGAGTTGCTCTGGTCCGAACTCGAAGAAGCCGACGTCCATCTGCTGCACAAAGGGGATGTCGAGCCCGTCGATCCAGGCCATCGGCTGGTCGGTCGAATTATGGTGACCGTGGAAATGCCAGCCAGGAGTCAGCAGGAAGTCGCCCCGAGTCATCCGCACCGGATCGCCGTCGACCACCGTCCAGACGCCCTCGCCTTCGACGACGAAGCGGAAGGCGTTCTGCGAATGCCGGTGTTCCGGCGCTGTCTCCTTCGGGCCGAGGTACTGGATCGCCGCCCACAGCGTCGGGCTGATATAGGCGTTGCCGGCTAAGCCCGGATTGGCCAGCCCGATCGCGCGCCGTTCACCGCCACGGCCGACCGGCACCAAGTCACCCGAGCGTTTCGCCAGTGGGTAAAGATCGGCCCATCTCCAGACATGCGGCACCGCCTTGGGCTTCGGCGCAAACGGCATCAAGTCGTTGGTCTGGGTCCAGAGCGGCATCAGGTGATGGCGCTCGAAGTCGGCATAGAGCTGTTTGATCTGCGCCTCCTCCTCCGCGGTCGGCGGGGGCGGCGCCTTGGTTTCGACGATTGACATCTCGTCCTCCTACTTGAATGACGGCCCTTCCCGATCCGCTTTTGCTCGCAAACGCGCGGATGCGGAAGGAGCGCAGCATTCATCCCCGTCGGGGATCGTGCAACGAACGCTGAGGACACCCTGGCTCATCCGGATACGCTGCTAAGTCCCGGCTTATACTTCTTGTCGAGGAATCCTCCGATGCCCTGGTCCTGCCAAGCGCCGCCTTGGCGCATGGTCAGTTGGTCCTGCTTGGCGAGGCAGTAGTCCATCGAGGCTTCCCAGCTCATCTCCAGCGACAGCCTGTAGCCGTCCTTGGTTGCCCGCAATGCGTCGCCGTCCTTTGCAGCGATCTCGTGCGCCAGCGCCATCACGTTGTCGCGCAGCTCGGCCGCGGGAACAGAATAGTTTACCAGACCGATCCGTGCCGCCTCGATCCCGCCGAAAGCCCTTCCGGTCAGCCCGTAGAACAGCGCGTCGCGGGGCCTGAGCAGGTTCGCCAGCGACTTCGACACCGACCCACCGGGGAAAATCTTGAAGTTAATCTCGGACAGACCGATCCGCGCCTCGTTCGCAGCTACCGCGAGGTCGCATCCCTCGACAATCGAAAACGCGCCGCCGAAACAGTCGCCATTGATCATTGAAATCGTGACCTTGGGATAATAGCGCAGGGTCCGGCCGCGCCACTCCACGGCGGCACGGAACGCCTTCTCGAATTTCTTCTGGTCGTCCCGGTTGGCGATGAAGAACTCCTTCAGGTCCATGCCGGCGCAGAAGGCCGTGCCCTCGCCGGTGATGACGACAACAGTGATCGCCGGCTCGTCACGCAGCCGTTCGAGGACGTCAACCATATCGAGATGGAGCTGCGGACTCATGGCATTGCGCTTCTCCGGGCGGTTCAGGGTGACGATCGCGACCTTGTCGTCGCACCCGACTTTCACGGTCTCGAGTTCGAAGGGTTCCATTTGTCTCCTCACTGAGTTTGGAAATCAGTTCACGTTTCGCCCGCGGCCCGACCAGAACGGTGCCCTCAGCGTTTTCTTGTCGATCTTCTTGTTAGGCAGCCGGGGCAGTTCGGCTATGAATTCGATGCTTTTCGGCTTCTTGTAGCTGGCGATGCGGCGGCGGCAGTGCTCGATGAGGGCAGCCTCGTCGGACGCAGCGCCCGGATGCAGCACGACGAAGGCCTTCACGGCCTCGCCCCAGCGGTCATCGGGCACACCGATAACGGCCGCCTCGGCAACATCGTCGTGGGCGTAAAGCGCCTCCTCGACCTCGCGCGGATAAATGTTCTCCCCGCCCGAAATGATGATGTCCTTCTTGCGGTCGAGGATCGTCAGGAATCGCTGCTCGTCCAGCGAGCCGACATCGCCGGTGTACATCCAACCGTCGCGGATGGCGTCGGCGCTGGCTTGCGGCTGGCGCCAATATCCCTGCATCAGCGAGGGTCCTGAGATCAGCACCTCGCCCGTCTCGCCCGGCGGCAGATCGCGGCCCGTCTCGCCGACGACGCGGATCGCGAAGTGCAGGCTGGGCTGGCCGGCCGACAGCAGCCGGCGCCGCTCGGCCGCGCTGCCTTCGGGGCGATGGTCGTGCGGATGCAGGATGGTGCCGAGCCCGGTCTCCGTCATGCCGTAGACCTGCATGAAGATCGGCCCATAGACCTTCAGCGCCCGACGCAGCGGCTCCAGCGGCATCGGTCCCGAAGCATATTGCACCAGGCGAAGCGCCGAATGGTCGCGCGGGCTGACCTGTTGTTCGGCGACCAATTCCTGCACCATCAGCGGCGCGAGGTGGGCCAGAGTCGCGTGGTTCGCCTCCAGTTCGCGGGCCACATCCGCCGCCGAGTACTTGCGCAACAGGATCATCGCCGCACCACGGAAGCCGGCGGCAAGCTGATTGCATTTCGCGCCTATGTGATAAAAGGGCA
Organism: uncultured Rhodoplanes sp.; assembly: GCA_964616635.1. Taxonomy (GTDB): domain Bacteria; phylum Pseudomonadota; class Alphaproteobacteria; order Rhizobiales; family Xanthobacteraceae; genus Rhodoplanes. Next base: position 13,186 of record CAZTTL010000003.1, read on the forward strand.
TGACGATCAGAATCCGGTCGTCCACCCGCATTCCCATTTCCGCGGCCAAGATCTCCCCGAAGGCAACCTGCCCCCGGTGGTCGTGCATTGCGCCTTTGGGCCGGCCCGTCGTGCCGCTGGTATAGATCAGATAGGCGATATCCTCGGCTACCGGCCGCGACTGCGGTGAAGATGGTGTCGCGGTGGCCAGAGCCTGCTCGTAACCCGTGGACCAGTGCGGTACGGCATCGCCGACGCAGATATAGCCACCGATGCCGGGATGGCTCGGTCTGAGCATCTCGGCGATCGCGGCGTGCTCGGCGTCGAATAGCAGCACTTTCGGTGCGGAATCGCCGAGGATGAAGTCCACCTCGCCGGCGGCCAGCCTGTAGTTTACCGGCACCAGGATGTAGCCCGCCACTTCGCAGGCGGCGTAGGCCTCGACATAGGCCGGACCGTTTTGTGCCAGGATCGCCACCCGATCCTGCCGTCGCACGCCCATCGCGTCGAGAACCGCGACCAGCCGGTGCACGCGGTCGGCATAGGTGCGAAAACTGACGGTGCGGCCTTCGTAAATATAGGCCGGTCGCTCGGGATAGAGCTGAAGGTTGCGATCGAAGACATCGCGCAAGGTGGATAAAGGATCGGACCTGATCATCGCTGAAGAGTCACAAGATAGCGGGAAGCCAGAGCGCGAGCGCCGGGATCAGCACGACGGCGACAATGCGGATCAGATCGGCGACGATGAAGGGTGCGACGCCGGCGAAGATGGTGGTCAGCGGAATTCGCCTGTCGAGACCATGCAGAATGAACACATTCATGCCGACGGGCGGCGTGATCATGCCGAGCTCGATCACCATGATCACGACGATTCCCCACCAGATGGGATCGTAGCCGAGGCTCAAAACGACCGGCAGGACGAAGGGCGTGGTGATCACCATCGCGGAGATGGTGTCGAAGACGCAGCCCAGCACGATGTACATGAGCACCAGCGCCGCGATCACGATGAGCGGCGGCACGTCCAGGGAAGTGAACAGCGCCGTCATCGCGCCGGGAAGCCGAGTGGCGGTGATGAAGAAAGTGAAAACCGAGGCACCGAGTATGATGATGTAGATCATTCCCGTGTTGGTGGCGGTCTCGCGCACCACCCGCAGCAGTGCCCAGCCGTTCAGACGGCCACGGCCGAGGGCAAAGAGGAAAGCCACAAGCACCCCGACAGAGGCGGACTCGTTCACCGTGAACACACCGCTGTAGAGACCGCCGGCCACCGCCACGATCAGTACCAGCACGGCCCAACTGCGAAGCAGGATCCGCCGCTGCTCGTCCCACGTCAGCACCGCGCCCGGGGGAGCAGATTTCGGGCGCAGTCGGGTAACCACCAGCACCGCCCCCATCTGCAGTACCACCGCCAGCACTGCCGGCAACAGCGCGGCTATGAAGACGTCGATGACGAAGACCTGCGCCAGGAAGGCGTAGATCACCATCACGATCGATGGCGGGATCAGCATCCCCAGCGTGCCGCCGGCAGCGATAGTGCCGGCGGCCAGGCCCGGGGAGTAGCCGCGCTCCAGCATTTGCGGCAACGCGATCTGGCCCATGGTGGCGGCCGTGGCCGGAGACGAGCCGCAGACGGCGCCGAACCCGGCGCAGCCGCCTATGGTCGCGCAGGCGAGACCGCCGGGAAAATGCCCGATCAGCGCATACATCAGCCGATAGATGTCGTCTGAAAGACCGCCCGCCGAGGCCAGCGAGCCCATGAACAGGAACAACGGGATCACGGCCAGGTTGGCGTCCATGAAGACCTGGGTCGGCTGGGTCGCCAGAAGCGAAATCGCGGGAGCGAAGCCATTCAGCGAGCCGAAGCCGACGAAGCCGGCAATTGCCATCGCGACGCCGATCGGCACCCGTAGCGCGATCAGACCGAACAGGCCGAGGAAGCCGAGCGCGGTGAGACTGATCGGGCCCATGAGGCTCACTCTCTATCCGCACTTTCGGCACCGCCAATTCGCCATGAAACAACGATCACCTGCGCCAGAAGCGCCACCGCCAGCATCAGGCAGACCGCCGTCCACCACGGCCAGGTTTTCAGCGCCAGGAACCAGGTCGCATCACCCGCTTGACGAGCGCCGGCGGCAAACAGAACGAGTTGCCAGGTCATCGCGCCCAGAAAGAAAGCTACGGCAACAGCCGCTCCAATCCCGACCCAGCGGTACGCACGGTGGCCAAGCCCACGCATCACGAGGTCGATTTCCAGATGGTGCTCATTGATGAATGAGACCGGCAGGAACGAGACGACCGCGAGCACGCTGAGCAGCGAAGCGATCTCGTCGGCACCCAGGATCGGGCTGGAGAAAAAGCGCCGCAGTATCGCGTTCGCCACCGTCAGCACCGCCACAGCCATCAGGCTCATGGCGCCGAGGCAGGCAAGGGTCATCGCCAGGGCGTTCACCGCACTGGCTAGAAGTCCGGTGTCATGTCTCATCGCTGACGATCCTGCGGCGGCGCCTGACCTCAGTTCTGGGGCTGCGCAGCCGTTTCGCCGAGCGCCTTCTTGAACTTGTCGTAGAGAGCTTGGTTCTCAGGCGACTTCTTAGCCCAGTTGTCGGCCACCGGACGCAGCTTCTCGTCCCAGCGTTTCGATTCAGCCGCGTCGGGGAATACCGCTTGCTGCTTCGGGTCGGCCTTGACCGCCCCGATCACCTTCTGCGCCTGGCGTTTCAGCTCTTCGCCCCAACGTCGGGCAAAGCTCGCGGCACTGTACTTCTCGAGCGCCGCCTTCGCGTCGGCGGGCAGGCTGTCGTAGACTTTCTGGTTCATCACGATCAGTGAGATCACGCCGCCCAGGTTGTAGTCGAAATGGTATGGCGTCGCGTCGATGATCCGGAACGCCTTGACGAGGGTCCAGTCCTGCAGCGTCCCGTCGATTACGCCGCGGCTGATATTCTCTGCCACCGAGGGCGTCGGCATTCCCACCGGCACAGCGCCGAGGGCCTGGGTCGCCGCGGCAAAGACCGGACCAGCAGCGCGCAGCCGCAGCCCCTTCATGTCGTCGAGCGACTTCACCGGCTTCGCAGCATGCACCTGATACGGGCCTGTCACGGCGACGCCCAGTACCTTGATGCCTGGATAGCTGAGGTCGCCGTTCGCGATCAGCTTGCTGATCGCTTCGCCGGCGACGCTGGGGTCCTTCCACAGGAACGGCAGCTCGGCGACCTCATTGCCTGGAAACCGGCCGGGCGTGAACGAGGGGATGACCAGGGCCATGTCGGCGACCCCGTTCTCCACCAGGTCGAGCTGGGCGGCCGGCTTGCCCAGTTGCCCGCCGGCCAGCATCTCGATGTCCAGCGTGCCTTTCGAGGCCGCGCTGATGTCTTTTGCCCACGGGCCATAGACCAAGGTCGGCCCGAAGGCCTGCGGCGGCTCGAAGACCGAAAATGTCAGTTTCTTCGGCTCAGCCTGGGCTGCGCTGGCCAGTACGGCCGCTATTAGCGCCACAAAGGCAAGACGAATGCCCATTATCCAATCCTCCCACGACTCTTTTTGGATTTTGTCTGCTCAAGATTCGTTCCGGCGCTCCGGGACCGATCAAGGCAGCAGCAGAATTGAGCGGCCGTGGGGTCAAATTTGTCCAATCGTATTTTTGATGATTGTATTATCAGTGAGAGCGATAATATGAAGTTTGACCTGAACCTGATGAACATCTTCGCCGCGGTGTACCGCGAGCGCAGCGTCGGTCATGCTGCCGAGGCATTGAACCTGTCACAGCCGGCGGTGAGCGGCGCGCTGGCGCGACTGCGTCATCTGGTAGGCGACCCGTTATTCACGCGCACCCGCGCCGGGATGATCCCGACAGTCCGCGCCGACGAACTCTACGATCCGGTGCAGCGGGCGCTCGAAGGTATTGCGCACGCGCTCGAAGCCAATCGGCGCTTCGACCCCCGTGCCTCTACCCGCAGCTTCCGCATGGCGCTGTCGGAGATCGGCCAGATCCTCTTTCTGCCAGCACTGAGCGAACGGCTGCGCCAGATCGACTCCGGTATCCGGCTGATCGTCGCGCCCACGCCCGAGAACGTCCGTACCGAGAGTTTCGACAGGGGAGAGCTGGAGCTCGCACTCGGCGTCTGGCCGCGGCTGCGGCGCGACATCGTCTCGCGCAAGCTGTTTCGCGACCGCTGGCTTTGCGTCGCCCGACCCGGGAGCCCGGCAACGCAACAGGAGCTGACGCTGTCCGCCTGGCTGGAACTCGAGCATGTGATGATTTCGTCTTTCAGCGGCGGCGACGGCGTGATCTCGCGCACGCTCAACCGCGACGGACACGCGCGCAGGGTCGCGCTCGAGGTGACAAACTTCCTGGCAGCACTGCTGATTGTGTCGCGCACCGACATGGTGGCGACGGTCCCTGCAGAACTCGCCGAGCTTTATGCCACCAGCACGCCGCTGGTCCTGATGCCGCCACCCATCGAGATTCCGGAAATTGACCTGCGCTTGTATTGGCACCGCCGGTGCCAGGACGACGCCGGCCTGCAATGGCTGATCGGGACGGTGTGCGAGCTTTTCCAGAGCGTGGATTGTGCCGACTGAAGGCCGGCCGTTTATATTATGTCGGGCCAGGGCGGCGAGGAGCTGCGACCTGCAGGATCGTCCGGTTTCGCCGACGAGCTGGCCCTGCTGGCATTCCGTGTCTAAGCTGGATCATCGAATCCGCGCCGGCCGCGCAAAGCGGACGACTGGCACCAACCCACTTTCCCAACGAAATGCCAGCCTACCGGCGATCCGGGTCTGAGCCCGGACCACCGAAACAGGGAGACTCCGTTGCCTCATCAGCTCGAAACCGCAATCGCCACCTTCGACGAGACCTCGATCACCTGGCGTGGCCGCGATCTCGTCACAGAGATACTGGGCCGCTGCAGTTTCACCGAGGTGATCTACTTCCTGCTACGCGGGCGGATGCCCGACACGACCGAGACCCGAGTGCTCGATCTCTGCCTGATCACGCTGATGGAGCACGGAATGACCCCGCATGCGATCGTCACGCGGCTGACGCAGCTTTGCAATCCGGGGCAGGTACAGACGGCGATGGCCGCGGGGCTCGCCTGCGTCGGCGATCAGTTCGCGGGGACCATGGACGGATGCGGCCGGCTTCTGGAAGCCGGGCTGAAGGCAGACGATCAAGATGATTTCTGCCAATGCATCGTCGCCGAGTACCGCGCCGCCCGCCGTCCAATGCCCGGTTTTGGCCACAACCTGCACAAGCCTGACGATCCGCGTTCACCGCGGCTGTTCGAGTTGGCCCGTAAGGCCGGCGTGAAGGGCGATGCCATCGCGCTCCTCGAGCGACTCTCCGCCGAGCTCGACCGCCAGTCGGGTCGTCATCTGACAATCAATGCGACCGGCGCATTGGCGGCACTGATGCTGGAGATTGGCATACCGGTTCCGGCCATGCGATGCCTTGCGGTGGTGTCGCGCGCAGGCGGTCTCGCGGCGCATGTGATGGAAGAGGTCGAGACCCAGTCTGCAAAGTCGATCTGGCTGAATGTCGAGGACAGCTTCAGCTATCGGGATGAACTCTGAGCAGAGGCGTCCGTCGCCGGAAAGGCCATCGCGAGAAAAGTGGCGGTCATCGCCGGCTTGGCACCTCCCTCGATCTCTGTCTCGCAGGAAAAGCGCAAGACGATGCCTGCCCCGCGCGGCGTCGCATCTTCCAGCCGGAAGCGGTATCGGATCCGCGCGCCTTCCGGCACGGGCGTGGGAAACCGCACCGAGTCGAGACCGTAGTTCAACCACGAAGCTGCATCCGGAACGGCGATCACCTGATGCAGTCGGGGGACGACCTGCGACAGGGTGAAGAACCCGTGCGCCAAAGTGCGGCCAAACGGCGTTTCCCGGGCCGCCCTCTTCGGGTCGGTGTGAATCCAGTGGGTGTCGCCCGAGGCGCGCGCGAACAGGTCGATCCTGTCCTGGTCGACCACCTCCCAGCCAGTCGGCCCGAAAGCGGCACCGACATGTTCGGCGATTCTTCCCAGCCGCAGTTCAGTCGCCTCTGATCCGGCAGTTGCTCCCATGGCTCCGTCCCTCCCTCATCCGGGCAAGCCAGCGCGCGCGAGGAGCGCTGTGCTCGTCGCCGGCGTCAGCTCGCGCGCCGCCTCGAGGATCGGCCCCAAAAACCGTTCCACCATCTCATCCCCGCTCCAGCGACCCGATTGCGAACTGATGTTTATCGCCGCGACGACCCGGCCATCGGCGTTGCGCACTGGCACGGCGATCGAGATGATCCCGACGGCGATCTCATCGGCCACCAGCGCATAGCCTTCGCGCCCGACCTGCCCGATGATCCTGCGCAGCATCTCGGGATCAGTGCAGGTATGCGTGGTCAGCGGGCGCAGTTCGGTCCGCGCCAGATAGGCGTTAAGCGCTTCCGGGGTCAGGCCCGCCAGCATGACGCGGCCAAGCGAGGTCGCATAGGCAGGCAGCCTGTCGCCGGTGTGGATCGACATGTGCAGCGGCCGGTAGGCCACCGAGCGGGCGACATAAACCACGTCGCCGTCGTCCAGCATCGCGAAGTTGGTCGTTTCGGTCGTGCGTTTCATCAGCGCGCGCAGAACCTGCATCACTAGCTCATCGAGGCTCAACGACGCCAGGAAGGCATAGCCCAACGTCAGCGTCTTCGGCCGCAACGCGTAGCGCTGCTGTTCGTCCCCGGCCACATAACCCAGAGCCTCCAGCGTCAACAGGAAACGGCGTGCCGCTGCCCGCGAAATGCCCGTCCTGTCGGCAACTTCCGAGACGGTCATCTTGGGCGAATCCGCCCCAAAGGCCGAGATCACACGCAGCCCCCGTTCCAGCGACGCTACGAACCAGCGGGGCTGCTCCTCGTCTCCCGCGCCCACTTCGCCGAGCTCGTCAGCCTGCATCGCATGCGCCCCGCATTGACACGATCCGAATAGAGCCGCACTATGTGCGCTATGTGCGCATAACGCGCGCAATGCGCACATGTCAAGCGCCTAGAAGAGCAGCGAGGGAGGCGGGATTGGCTTTGGAGGAGGAGGACCACCAGGCACTCCGAGACCTGCTGCGTCGGTTCGTCGACCGCGAACTGATCCCACTCGAACCGCAGCTCGACGCCGACGGCCTCTTGCCGCCGGACCGGGTTGCCGATGTTCGCGAGCGGGCGCGTGCTGCCGGACTCTGGATGCCGGACGTACCCGAGGAACTCGGCGGAGCCGGACTGGACCTGCGCGGCATGGCCGTGTTCTGGGAGGAGATCAGTCGCACGGTGGCGGTGCCCGCCCGTGACCACTCCATCTTCGGCCCCACGCCCGGACCTATCCTGCTGGGGCTTGAGGGAGCGCTTGCCCAGCGGTTCAGGGACCCGGTGCTGCGCGGAGAGAAGATCGCCTGTTTCGCCCAAACCGAGCCGGATGCCGGCGCCGACCCGCGCGGGATGCGGACGCGGGCGGTGCGCGACGGCGACCACTACGTCGTCACCGGAACCAAGCGCTTCATCACCCATGCCGACAGCGCAGATTTCGCCCAGGTCATGGTCCGCGTGCCCGACCCCGGCGGCCGAGACCGTATCACCTGCCTGCTGATCGAAATGGATCTGCCAGGGGTACGGATCGGAGCGCGGCACCGCACGATGATGGGTGACGCCCCCTGCGAAATCGTCTTCGAGGAAGCCCGCGTGCCGGTGGCAAGCCGGGTCGGCGCCGAGGGCGCCGGCTTCGCCCTGGCTCAGGGCTGGATCAACCAGGGCCGCCTGCGCCACGCAGCGCGCGCTTGCGGCGTCATCCGCCGCTGCGTCGACGACCTGGCCGCCTACGCTTGGCAACGCCGCACCTTCGGCGCTCCCCTTGCTGACCGCCAGGCCCTGCAATGGACCCTGGCCGATGCCGAGATCGCTCTTTATGCCACTCAGCTGATGGTGCGCGACGCGGCCTCGCGCCTCGATGCCGGTGGGGACGCCCGGCTCGAGACCTACATGGTCAAAGTTCACGGCGATGAGATGGGCTTCCGCGTCGTCGACCGCTGCCTGCAATTTTATGGCGGCCTCGGGCTCACCCTCGACATGCCGATTCAGAAGTTCTGGCGCGACCAGCGCAGCTTCATGATCACCGAGGGCCCGATTGAGGTCATGCGAATGGCCATCGCGCGCGAAGTTCTGGCCCGCGTCGCCGCCTGAGCGGATGCGCACGAAGCCCGAGGGAGCCGTGGAGAATGGCGAAACCGAAAGCCTGTGCGGGGAGCATAGCGCGATGAGTGATACTCCCGATTTGGGTCACGACCGGCCGCTGGAGCGGCTCAAGATCGTAGAGCTCGGCGTGGTGATTACCGGCCCGCTGGCGAGCTGCCTCCTCGGCGAGCTAGGCGCCGAAATTATCAAGATCGAGCATCCCGACGGCGGCGACCCGTTCCGCAGTTTCCTCGGCGGGCTCTACAGTCCGCAGTTCCGCGCCTACAACAAGAACAAGAAAAGCGTGACGCTGGACCTCTCGATTCCCGCCAATCAAGACAAGCTCCGTGACCTGCTGAGGGACGCCGACGTCTTGATCGACAATTTCAGGCCCGGCGTGCTCGACCGGCTGGGCCTGTCGGAAGTGATCCTGACATCACTGAACCCGCGGTTGATCCGATGTTCGATCTGCGGCTTCGGCACGGAAGGCCCCTATGCCGAGCGCCCGTCCTATGATGCCGTCGCGCAGGCCCTCTCTGGCATGGCCGGGCTTTTCCTCGACCCCGAGAAGCCGCGCATGTCCGGTCCGACCGTGGCCGACAATGTGACTGGCATGTATGCCGCACTGGGCATCCTTGCCGCGCTGCACCAGCGCCAGAGAACCGGCATCGGCAGCCGCGTCGATGTCAATATGCTCGAGGCCGCGATCGCCTTCATTCCCGATTCATTTGCCTATGCTGACTCCGGTATCGAAGTGACATCGACGACCCGGGTCGCAGCCTCGCAGAGCTTTGCCCTGGTCTGCGCCGACAGGAAGGCGCTGGCGCTGCACCTTTCCTCTCTGCCGAAATTCTGGGAAGCGCTGGTCGCCGCGATCGGACGGCCCGAGTTGCGCAACGACCCGCGCTACAAGAGCCGGGCGGACAGGTATCGCAATTATGAGGCGCTTCGCCAGGAGCTTTTGGCCGTGTTTCAAACCCGCCCGCGTGCCGATTGGGTCGCGCGGCTCGAAGCGGCCGAGGTTCCCTTCGCGCCGATCTATGAGATCACCGAGGTCCCCGGGAATCCGCAGGTGACACATCTCGGCACCTTCTACAGCATGGCCGCCAGCGACGGCACATCAGTGCGTATGACGAACTGTCCGATATGGTTCGACGGGCACCGCGTGGCGCCGCGCTCCGCGCCGCCACTGCTCGGCGAGCATACCGCGGAGCTCCTGCCCTCAGGCGACGGAGGCTGAGTCGAAGCGTGACGTGAGCGCCGCTTCCGATTCCGGGCAACCTCGTTCGCCGGCTTCACCCGCTGACAGGCGATTCAGCGATGCGGCCTAACGATGCCTCCGATCTTGCCGATTAATGGATGAAGCTGTTCTGGGACCGCGGCCGAAAACCGGCTGAAGCCTCGCAGGCAAGGAGCATCGAAATCATTGCGGTAATAGGCCATCTGTGACAACGCGATATGGACCGGCTCAGCCCAAGGACCGAAAGCCACGTGCATAAAATTCCCCGCGCTCTTTAGCGTGCGCAGCCCTAGCGCATCCATATTCGCCAGGAATAATGCCTTGCCATCCAGAAGCCGGCGGACCGATCCTAACATTTCTGTTTCCAGGTCAAGGATGCGTTCGAAGGCGTGCATCGCGACCGTATTAATCTCATACATCGGCCGGACTTTGTGCAGCATGACCGTAACTTCCGCCGACGCGACACCGTAGCCGATCCGCAGCCCGGCACAGCCCCAGGCTTTTCCGGCTGAACGGGAAACCACGAGATGTGGCGCCTCCGCAATCAAAGGAACTGCCGTCCAATCATAAAAGGGGTAATAGGCTTCATCGAGCAGAACCAGAGCGCCGGCTTCGTCAGCCGCATTGACGACCGCCTGGATTTCGCCCGGACCAAGAACCGCGCCAGTCGGGCTGTCCGGGTTTGCCAAGCAGAACAGTTTCGGCCGATGCCTGCACAAAGCAGCAATCATCGTCTCGGCTGGCAGGCTCGGGCCGCTTGGCGAGGGCTGGTACTCAAGCTCCACCAAGCGTGCACCGTACATTCGCGCGTAGACCGCAAACATCGCGAAGCTTGGCTTGGGGACGAGCACAGTGTCCCCCGTATCCACGTACGCTTCGAATACACTGCGGATGACGCCATCTGAGCCGGCGGCGAGCAGCAAGTTGCGCGGCTGAACGCGGACATGCTGCGAAAGCTTGGCATAGAGCGGCGCGCGATCGGGGTATGTGCTGAAGGCGCGGCTCGGAACAGAGCGGACCGCCTCTGCCACGATGGCGAGATAATGCGGGTCGTTATTCTCGTTCTTGTCGAGCCACAGCAAAGCGGGATCACGCCGATGCTCGCTCGTCCAATCAGGACGGCAGAAGGCATCATCGGCGACCGGAGGCCTCGGCCGCGCGAGACCCGAATGGCATGAGGCAACGCTCACCTTGGCGGCGCCCTGCGCGTCTGCAGCCAGAACTCGGCCTGGGGCATCTGCCAAGCATAATCCACGTCGAGCCCGGCGACGTTCTTTATGGGGTATATTCTTCTCCCCATCCATTTCTGCGGGAGCATGCCGCTCTCTAAGTCGTCGAGATTGCGCGGTCGGATGATCGAAGCGCCCATGTCAGCGAACCATACATCGCCCTGCGAATCGCGGTCACAGTTAAGCGTCTTCGGGTCGCCGAAGGCTTCAAAAGGAACGAATGGCTGCAGCAAGCCGTCATCGCCGATCTTGCGGGCGCGCAGCGGACTCCACATGTTGTAACAGCTGACGGTGACGGCGGAGTCAAGGTCCGGACGGCTTTGCAGGATCGCGATGCCCTCTGCCAGCATGACGTTGGTGATCGTCGGCGAGTTCGCCATCAGCAGCACGTAAAGCTGCGGCTCACCAAGTCCCTCACTCAGCAACTGCTCACGGATAACGCCGTGCGCATGTTGATAAGCATGCTCGCCGAGAGCAGTCTTTGAGCACAGTTCCGCCGGCCGATCGATGATACAGGCGCCATAATCGCGCGCGATTTTTTTGAGGCGCAGCGAGTCGGTCGAGACATAAGTCCGGTCGATCTGTGGTGTCTCGCGTGCCGTCAGTAACGGCCAGGCTGCCAGCGGCAGTCCAACGGTTGGGAAGAGATTCTTTCCGGGGAACCCGGTGGAGCCCTCGCGGCCGATAAGAATAGCGACAATCATATCCAATCAGTTTTTGTGCCACGGTGGGATGCTTGCCGGGCTGCATTCGTCTGTCCCGGCAATGCTCCAGCCAGCGTTCGTCTGTCCCGGCTCATACTGAAGTCCAGTCCGTCGCCGTCGAAACCCGCGCGCATGATCAGTATTTTCCAAGCAAATTTTCAGCCGCATAGCCTTGGCGCGGCAGCGATCCAGACGATTCATGACTGTAACGGGGCCGAGTTCGGGGTCAATATGCCGGGGCGGCCGCACGGCGATGGACCCATTTTTTGTTGTACTATCGACGCGGAACCAGCGGAAGCGATCAATTTTTCGAGTCCCAATTGCCATTGAGAAGCAGCCGCAAGCAACGATGGTCACACTTGCCTTATCCCGTTGACTTTTTTCTTGAAATTAGGATAATTTGATTTGTACTTCTATTATGTGGAGGGTGACATGTCGGCTCCCGAACTTCGTGAGAAAAAAGAACGAAAAGAAGTGGTTGGACCCATCGTTTTCGAGGACGACGACTGCATCGTGATCTCGCTGTCTGAAAGCCTTTCCCAGATCGACAGCGATAATTGTTACGATTTGGGCTGCTGCGATAACTGCCCGAATTACACAACTTCTCCTTGTTCGTGCTGACCACCTGAATAAATCCGCCGGCTCTTGAGTTACCTAGGCAAGCTCGGGCAGGGCGAGGCGAGTATTGCGTTGGGCTCGCCAGTGCCTGCGGCGTCGCCACGCGTGATTCCATTAGAATGCCCTCAATCAGGGTAATGTCTGGCGCGTGCGGCCAGGACCCGCTATCGAGCGGTCGGCCACAGGGCATGTGAGGTGCACGAAGCCATGACGTCGTATCAGCCGCTCCAAGTGACCCGCAACCTGATCGCGCTCGAGCGTGGGGACGATGAGTTGTTACTCATCAACTCATTTCACATGCAACCATTATACGTCGCGCGTGGCCGGGAACACTTCAAGCGTCTGTTGTCCCGATTGCCGCGCGGGCGCGCGCTGGAAGAGCTCAAATCGAATTTTTCCGAAAGCGCCACGGCGATCCAGCTATTGCACGACTACAAAATCCTAATTTCGCCCGCGGTTGATAAGGAACGGTTCACACCCGACGAGATGGCCGTAAACTCAATCGCGCCGCGCACCCGGAACCGGATGACCGCCTATCTCTTGCTGACAGAGTCCTGCAATCTGAGCTGTCTCTATTGCCTCAACGGCAGCGAAACCTATCACAAGAATCAACGCTTGCTGATGACTCCAGACACCGCCGTCCAGAGCCTGACGCAATGCCTCGAGCAGCTTAACCCCGGAGGCCATCTGGAAGTAGCGTTTTTCGGCGGCGAGCCGCTGTTGAATTGGGATGGCCTCAAAGCGGTGATCCGACGCTGCGAGGACGAGTTGAAACGACAGTATCCGGACAAGCGGATCACCTATCACCTCACCAGCAATCTGACGCATTGCCCACCCGACTTGGTCGACTACGTCCGCGACTACAAGATCGCCGTGGTGACCGACATCGATGGGCCGCCGGAGATTCATGATCGCGTGCGCCCGTACCGATCCGGCAAGCCGTCGCACGCGCAAACGGCTGATACTGTCCGCCGCTTGACGGATGCGGGCCTTCCAGTTGCGCTGCGTGCCACCGTCAGCGCGTTCAACGAAGACTATATCCCGGAGGTCGCTGCACATCACAAGGCGCTTGGCGCTGTCAGCTCCGCGATCGTTCCCATGAGCCCGGTCAATTCGGACCGCGATCTCATTCCACTCGCGATTCTCCCCGACCCAGAAAAATTAATTTCCGGTCTGATCGCGGCGTATCGTAGCCGTATCTGGCCCAAAACGAAGCTGTTCCCCTTCAATCAGTACGTTATCAAGCTGCGGCCCGGCGCGCGCCAGACCAAAGCTTGCTCAGCGCCATCGGGCACGATGCCGGTCATTCGCGTCAACGGCGAAGTCTACGTTTGCATTTATCTCGTCGGCCAGACACCTTACCGGTTCGGATCGCTAGACGAGCCGTGGGACCGCAATCCGTTGACGGAGATGGCCAGACGACTGCAAGTGGACAGCGTGCCCCACTGCCAGGACTGCGCATGGCGCTATGCCTGTGGCGGCGGCTGTCCGGTCATGAGCCTTTCCCAAAGCGAATGGACGCACGAGCCGGCGGTCGCGGAATATATTCGAAGAATTCAGTGCGACTTCAATCAGGCGATCCTGATCGAACTGCTGTGGGATTATGCTGATGCGGCGAAGGCCGGCGTGACAGGCCATGCTCTTGCGAGCGGCGAAGCAGCGCCGGACCTTGCGCATATCTGTTAGGGTGAGGCGAACGCGGCTCCCATGCTTCAGGTCACCGGCAATCTTATCTCGCTGGAACGCGGTGCCGACGAGCTATTGCTGGTTAACTCGTATGAAATGCGTCCGCTCTATGTAAAACGTGGGCGCGACCGCTTCAAACGCATTATTGCCGCCGCTCACCAACCTTGTGCGGTTGACGAATTGGAGTCGACGTTTCCCAACGACAAGGCGCTGATCAAGCTGCTGCGCGATTACGGCATTCTGGTCGATACTGCCCTGATTAGCCAGGCAGAAGACGTCGCCACCGTGGCGCGCGCACACGAGCATGGCGGCAATGATCGTGTGACGCTTTATCTGCTGCTGGGCGAGTCTTGCAATCTGGCCTGCGTTTATTGCCTGAATGGCGCGCGCACCTACGACCGCAGCGGCCGTACGGTAATGAGCGAAGCGGTTGCGTCGCAGAGCATCGAGATGTGCCTAAGCGAGGTGAGGCCCGGCGGCTTGGTAGACGTCGCATTTTTTGGCGGCGAACCGTTGATCTACTGGGACCTCGTCAAACAGATCATTCTACATTGCGAGGAGACGCTGAAGCCCGCACATCCGGACAAGGCGATCCGCTACAATCTGACCAGCAATCTAACGATCAAGACCCCCGACCTTGTCGAGTGGGCGAAACGCTACGACATCACCGTCGTCGGCGAGGTCGACGGTCCGCCGGACATTCACAATCGCTGCCGGCCTAATCGCGGCGGTGCCGGCTCTCATGCCCAGACTGCGCGCGCGATCCGCGAACTGGTCGAGGCAGGTGTAAAGCTCACGCTGCGTGCCACCATCACCCGCGCCAATGATGACCGGCTGGACGACGTCGCAGAACATCACACAGAGCTCGGCGCGGCATCATCGCTCTTCGTGCCGGTCCGTCCGATCAATTCCGACGAGGAGTTCTTTTCCGCGGACATCCTGCCCAATCCCGACACCATCATTACTGCGGCGCTGAAGCTGCGCCGTGCGGACAAAGGCGCAAAACGTAACCTTTTTCCGTTCAATGATTTTCTGGCAGAGATACATCCGGGCGAGCGACAGACCTTTGCCTGCGGCGCACCCGGTGGCGCGACCTTCGTCGCGCGCGCGAACGGCGACATCTATCCGTGCATCTATCTCGTCGGACAGCAGCAATACCGGATCGGCAATGTCAGCGCTGGAACTCTCGATTTCCGTCCCCTTGAGGCGATGCGCGCGGCGCTGCACGTTGATCAGCGGGACGATTGTCGCACCTGCGCGTGGCGTTACGTTTGCGGCGGGGGCTGTCCGGTTCTCTATCTCGCGCGCAACAACGGCGCCGCCGACCATCCCAAAGTCGCCGAATACAGCCGCCGTATAACCTGCGAGTTGAGCCAAGCCATTATCGCCGATATGTTGTGGGAACTCGCCGACCGGGGGCAAAACTTGCCGAAGCCGCCTAAAAGCTGATCAACAACATCGACAGGGCACGGCGCTTAGGCAGCCTCATCAGCAGGGCGCGGCCGCCACAAGGCGGCGTAAGTTCCGTCGAGTGCGAGCAGTTCATCATGCGTTCCACGTTCGACGACGGCGCTGCGCTCGAAGACAAGGATTTGGTCGGCATCGCGGATCGTGCTGAGGCGGTGCGCGATGACGAAGCTGGTGCGATCCTTCATAAGGCGCTGCAGCGCCTCCTGGATCAGCTTCTCCGTCAGCGCGTCCACGCTCGCGGTGGCTTCGTCGAGCACGAGGATCGGCGTATCCTTCAGAAGGGCCCGCGCAATGGCGATGCGCTGCTTTTCGCCGACGCTCAATTTTACGCCGCGCTCGCCCACCAATGTGTCGTATTTCTTCGGCAGACGTTCGATAAATTCATGGCAGTTAGCGGCGATCGAGGCAGCCAATAATTCGTCCTCGCCGGCGCCGCGCTTTCCGTACAGCAAGTTGTCACGAATAGTGCTGTTGAACACGAATGTTTCCTGCGTTACCAGCGCAATCTGCGCCCGCAAGTCATGAAGCGCGACATCGGCGATGTCGACGCCGTCGATGGTGATGCGGCCCGACGAGGTCTCGTAGAAACGCGTCAGCAGACTCACCAGCGTCGATTTTCCTGAACCCGTGGGCCCGACGAGCGCGATCGTCTGCCCGGGTCGTGCGTGCAGTGACACGTTCTCGATAGCGTCGCGGCCCGGTTCATAGCCGAAACTAACCTTCTCGTAACGCACTTCGCCGCGGACCGGCGTCGGCAAGGTGATACCGCCGCGTTCGATGCACCGCTCCGCTGGCGCATCAAGAATGTCGAACACGCGTTCTCCGGCAGCGCGCGCCGACTGCAGATTCTGGTTCAAGGAGTGCAAGCCGCCGAGCGGTTGATAGAACAGTGTCAGGTAAAACAGAAATCCGACGAGTTCGCCGACGGTCATCGTGCCCTCGATCACCATTTTGCCCCCTGCGCCCAGCACGAGCGCCATGCCGACAGATCCGGCGAAGGTCATGGTCGAGGAATAAGCGGCCCACGCCTTAAAAATGTCGAGCGCACGCCCTCGCAGCACATTCGCATTGCGGGCAAAGCGATCATTTTCGTAGGACTCGGCGTTGAATGCCTTGATCTGGCGGATACCCTGGATGGCGTCGGCGAGTGGCGCGTTCAGCGCGCTCAACGCCAATCGAAGGAGGCGATGCCGCCGTACCGCGGCCACGCCGTACCAGACCACGCCCGTGGCCAGAATAGGAATCGGCACGCAGGCAAGCAGCGCCAGATACGGGTTCTTGACAAAGAGAATGACACAGACGACGGCGATACTCAGTCCGGCGACGATCGCCTGCTCGACGCCGTCGACGAGCACACTCTCGAGGACATTGGCGTCGTCGATCAGTCGCGTCATCAGGTCTCCCGATGCTCTTTGATCGAAATAGGTCACCGGAAGTCGCTGGAGCCGCGCGTAAAGATCGCAGCGCATATCGCGCAACACATCGAGTTTCAGCGTGCTATTGACGATGATGCGCAGTGCACTGAAAACGTCACGCAGCGCGAAAGCCGCGAGCAAAGCGAGAATCGTCGACGCCAGGACCTTTGGATCGCCGCGTTTGATTACGTCATCGATCACGTATTGGGCAATGCCGGGAAAGACCAGCGAAAACCCCAGTGCCAGCAACGCACATGCGATGTTTCCGACCGCGATCCATTTGTACGGCAGAAAATAGGCCGCCACCCTCTTCACCATCTCCCCGGTCGAGCGTTGCTTGGCGGCGAAGGTTTGGGACAATTCATCAGACACGGAGTCCATTTCGGTCCTCGATTGCGCGGCACGGCTGAGGCTCGGCGCGCTACGGATAGCCGATTTCAGACGACGGTTGGTGCGGAAGATTACTGCCGGGATCCTGCGGCTCTATGGATGATTTGCCGCCGCGTCCTGATTTGCGGCGGTAATGAACCCGGAGAAGCCACGCTGCACGAGTTCGGGAACCATCATGAAAGTGGTGATATCGAAGCCGGCCTGCGCCAGGATCAGTCGATAGGGGTGGAGGGTGTAGGGTCCGCGGGCAACCGGCGCGTCGCCATCGAGATTGACCACATCGTCGGCGATGGTAATCGTGCGGCAACGCTGCGACGCCCATGTGAGCAAAGCGTCCATCTCTTCCGGAGCGAGCATGCTGCAGACTCCAGACAAGCAGACCACTTCGATTGCGTTTGGCAGCACCGTGTCGAACTGGCCGGCCGCAAGAGCCGCGACGTCTCCTTCAATGATTGTCGCATGCGGACAAGCCTGTCGCAGGTGAGCGACGGCAGCACGCACGGGCTCGATGCCAAACAGCGCACAGGGCTGTTCCCGGCGGCGCAACTCTGACTCCAGCGCGCGAAGCAACGATCCCGAATAGCAGCCGATCTCAAGACAAACACTGCCCGGCCGGAGATGATCGGCAATTAGCCGGGCAAACGCGACGCGATTGGGCGAGTCTTCGTCAGGATAGGCATCATGGAACTGGGCGTCGCGAGCCCACTCGGTTGTGGCGGGAAAGATGTAGGCCCCGCCCGTGCGTCGCAGGTCTGTCAGCGGGCGAAGGGGCGCCATGAATGGCGCTTTCAGCGCGTAGAACAGGACCAAGGCGTCGTCCGCATCGGCGAGCCGACCCGCGGCGAACTTACGACGCGCATTTCTCTCGGCGACAGCGAGAATCTCGTCCTTCTTATCGAGGCCATGGTCCAACGCCCAGGAGAGCCGTTTCGCCATGTCGCCGAGAGCGGCGATACACTCATGATGCAGCATGGCGGCATTGTCGTCAGTGGCGATGGCGAGCCGTCGCACCAGGAAATGCAGCGCCGCCCAATGATTGCGCCACGCCCACAAGAGTCCAGCGACGGCGTCGAGTATGGCGCTGTTGTCCGGACAGACCGCGACGACAAGCTGCGCCATCATCTCCATCGTCTTCTCGTGGCTTGGCCGCGTGCCCGCCGAAAAGACTTGTTTGGCAATTGGCGTAACAGATGCAGGGACACTCAGCACGTATTCGAATTCCGTGTGGTCCGGTCGTCGCAGCCTGATCGCCGTTCCCTCGTTCTGTTGGCTCCTGCCGCGGCTGGCACTGTGGACCGCCATGGTTCATCCTAGAGCATTTTCCGGCGAAGTGGACACCGGTTCGCCGCAGAAAATGCGATCACTCAAAGAGACATAGAGCAAATTCCGGTTCCACCTGAATGGAATTCGCTCTAGATAAAGTCGCGCGAATCGCAGCCCTTGCGCGTGTCGCTGCTCGTCATTGCACAGGGCAGCGGCAACACGGCTCGATCGATTGCCGTTTTCCGCCAAGATGACGCCGGCGGAGTTGCTGGTAGAACGCCCCAGTCCAGGCGTCGGCAATCCGTTGCTGGTCGATCGTGGCTGGTTTGAGGACTTCGCGAAAGTCGGGCTCGCATACGCCAATACTACCATCCCAAAACACGAACAGGCGCCGCCAAAGGTCAGAGCACGGCACATCCATGCCGTTTTCAGGCTGCGCATAGATGTTCTCGAATGGGCAATAGTCCACAAAGGCCACTTGGTCCACCGCGTCCTCCCAGTATCGGCATATTTCTCCCATGTTTTGTGCCTCCGAGACGCGGACACCGGATATTCGGGTGATCAGCCGAAGATCGGGGTAATATCTCCGGCGAATATCGGCGAATTTTCGGATGTTCCGTTCGACGATATCGAGCCTGCCGCCGACCCTGAGCGACCGGTAGAGCGTTTCATCAGCCGCATCGACGGAAAAAACCAAAGTGCTGATGCCGGATTGCAGGATTGCGTGGGCGCGCCGCTCATCGAGGAACCAGGCATTCGTGTTCAACTTTGCCGCGAGGAACTTTCCCGGAAGATAGGCGAGCATCTCACAAATGTCGGGCGACGACAGAGGTTCTCCACGCGAGGCCAGATTGACGGCCTCTACGTTACCCTCCAATTGATCGACCACGCGCTTGAACCGGGCAAGCGTCATGAAGCCAACGAGGCTGTTGGGCTTGCGCCTGAACTCGGCGTTCTGCTGGTAGCAAAAGACGCAGCGAAAATTGCAGAACGACGTAACCTCGATCTGAACGCAGGGCGGGAATCCATCGATCCGATGCTCGGCGGGAAGAACATCATAGCGATATCGGTAGAACAAGTAGCGAAGCAGCGCGTCGTCATCTAGCAAAGCCATTTCCGCGGCGATGAATGGACGGAGGCGAAACGCGCGCATCTCTTGCGCGGGCGCCAGAAGATCGTCGCAAGCCTGTTTCAGAATCGTTTGGCGATAGGGATCAGGATCGCTCTCAACGATTGGGGCGACGCGGGCGATACGCGCCAGCGCTGTCTCGATCAGGGTTGGCGCCACCCCGTCGAGAAGCACGAAGCTGTCGGCCTTCCGATAGACGCGCGGCAAACGTTCGTGCTCATTCATAGGCGATTGCTCGACCACACAGGCCCCGAGCGTTCCGGCTTCACCGGCAGTCCCTTCGAGAGCGATGAAATGCCGCAAGGTCGTATTCGGCGTCGGGCACCGGGGATATTAGCGGAAGCCCTTGAGCAAAGCGTACTGCTTCCTCCACCGCTTCCATCTCCATGCGCAGCCGGCAATCGCACGTCATCGACGCCATGTGGCAAGTGAGCAGAGCATTCTCGCAATTGGTCAGCGGACCGGCATAGGGTTCCTGCTCGAATACGTCGATCGCGGCACCGGCGATGTGCTGGTCGTTTAAGGCCCCCGCCAGGGCCGCCTCATCGACAACGCCGCCCCGCGCCGTATTGATCAGGACTGCTGTCGGCTTCATCGCGGCAAGCTCTCGCAGGCCAATAAGGCCGTAAGTCAAATCATACAAGGGAATATGCAGCGTCACGATGTCGGATTCGCGCAAGAGCATCGGCAGGTCGACCCAACGCACCTGGTCGCTCCCAGGAAAGGTCAGGCCAGTGCGGATGTCGTGCGCAAGAATGCGCACGCCGGGAAAGCCGCCAAGAAGACGCCCGATGACCTGGCTGCCGACGCGGCCGCAACCGACCACGCCAACGACCGATTCGCCGAGTCGGCGGCCGGTGTAGCGGTGCCAACGTCCTTGCCGCATTCCGCGGTCGGCCGATCCCACCCCGCGGATCAAGTTGAGCGCCAGTCCAATGGTTAGTTCAGATACCGCGGCCGAAGGGGCATCGGGCGTATAGCTGATGGCAATGCCACGCCGGCGCGCTTCCTGAAGGTCGATACCGTCGAGTCCTATTCCGACCCGGCAGATCGCTTTCAACCGCTGCGAGGCGAGCGCCGCAACGCCGATGATTTCGGTGCCGGCGATCACGATGTCGAAGCCGTCAATCGCCTCCGGCACCTCCTCCGGCTTCAGCTCGCGGCCGAGACGATTCACGACGGTTTCGATCCCGGCCTCGGTCAGCAAATGGGCAGGCCTTGCATTAATCTCAGCGAACGGCGTCGACGTCACAATCACGCGCACGGCTGAATCCTGTTAAGAAAGAATCCCCTCGCTAGGAACTGTATCCATCAAGAGCGACGCTGCGCAACCGGGTCGCCGCGCCGGCGTCCCGATACGGATCGAAACGCCTCAGTGCTTCCGCTGATACGACGCGTCGTGCGCGTACCGCGTCGAAGAGTTCGTCAGCGTCGTGCACAACGAAGGGCGGCGTTGGTTCGAAAGCAGGATGAGAAGACTTGAAAGGGGCGAAATAAAAGGCCGGCTTACCGGCCAATATTGCATCCATCCCGGGGGTCGTAAAACCGATCGCAACAACAAAATCAGCTCGCGCGATGGAGCTGGCGACTTCGTGACGTTCCGCAGGCAGGCACGCCATCGGTACATCCTCACGTAAAGCTTGACTTTTCAGCGCCTGATTTTCGATGAAGACTGGAACGTCCTCCCGATCCTTGGCCTTGATCCATACGCGGCAACGCCGGCCCGTTTCGCGCTGCAGGCGGCCGGCCACTGTCAGAACAGCCTCAACCAACGATAAGCATAACTCCCGGATAGGATGTTCTGACGGAACCCAAACCACAAAAGGAAAAATGACAATCTCGATGTCGTCGCTCCTATCGTGACGCGTTTTATTCTCGGTTATGCTTTCATGCTCGCAAAGGTTAACGTCCCCAGTAACCCGTGCGCATTTTACAAGGCCGTAGCGTTTTGCAGGCACTGCCCACGCCTCGCCCCAGGCGCACCACACATCATAACTTTCAAAAAACTCTTCCGATGATTTCAGGCCGATGCAGCGGGTCTGGTAACCCAGCGAGCGCACGCCGTGCCTGCGGGCGGCGGCGGTGACAAGGCCGCTGTCCTTCGCCCACTCGCACCGCCCGTTGCCGAAAGCGGTATGGAGCGAGGCCCGCGGCTTCACGGCACCAAACAACGCGTCGAGCGCCAGATAAGTCCGGAGCGCCCTCGCCTCTTCGTTCGCCCGTTCGACCGAAATGCACCCGCATAAACCAGCCCACGCCAGGCGCAAGATGCCGGCAGCGTAGCGAACGCGAAACCGCTCCACGAAGGCCAGCAGGTCGTCCAGGAAGAACACATGGAGAGCGGCAGCCGTCCACCGCTCACGCGGAAGATCAAGGCGTCGTTGCTGACGCTCGGTCACATAATAGACGAAGGCGCGCGGATCGGCGCCCTGTTCGAGAAAGGCCACCGAGCTTGGCGTTCCCGGCCACACGTCTGGATCAAGCAACTCGTGGACGAAATCAATTTGCTGCCCCAACGCGCGCGCGCGCTCCCAAACACAGCGCTGCCGGCGCCTCAACAGAACAGACAAGCGCGCACCTGCGATAATTCGCGCCATGATTGCTATTCGGAGCCGACGTTTGGGCCGATGGACGGCAATGCCGAAGAACTCGCCGATAATCTCTGCCAGTCTTGGTGCAATCTCAGGATGATTCAGAATGACGGCGGCCAGAGGGAGTCTGGCCGTTCGTAACGCAAAAATCGCCGCCATGACTGTGCGCAACTGCTCACCAAGGAAATGACATTCCAGCGAGCGCGCGCCGTCTTCGTCAAGCTCCGGACCGACCCCCTTTACTCCCGCCATGGCACCACCGCGGTAGAGATCCAGAATGTCGACGAGTGCGCTCCGGCCTGCAATGTTGTTGTTGCTCGGAAAATCCAGGATGCGACCTCCACCGTTAGGAAACGGTTGAAGCGTCGGCGCCTGGATCGCACCTCCACACAATCGAGCCAGCGCCGCGAGTCCAGCCGCCAACGCCAACATAAGCCGGCGCGCGCCGGTCAATTCACACAGATGCAACACTGTGACGGGCCGGCGATTGCCAAGGCGGCAATGCCGAAGCAACTGAACCGGGCTCACTAAACTTGTAAGAACGTATTCGCGCTCCATGAGGAGCCAATCCTATAATGCAAGCTGATATGCCGTGAGCTCACCCCGACCGTCAAGCGGCCACCGCGATCGCGTGTGCTGAAGGCGAACAGTATGACAGAATGAGATACTTGAGGAAATTCGCGCTTCCAGCGCGGCGCGACGCGATTGTCAAAAGCGGTTCCAAGCCGGGGCAGGTGATCGGCAAGACACTGCAGCACATTCGCGGAGCCAACAGAAGCCGATTCGGCTGCGCGCATGCCTCGCCCGCACCGGGGGA
>CAZTTL010000004.1:0-34087 GCA_964616635.1 uncultured Rhodoplanes sp.
CTTGCGACCCCTCCCCGGACCATCTGCGATGGTCCGACCCTCCCCTTTTAGGGGAGGGTAAAGTCAAATGCGAGGCCCCCACCGATGCGACGGGAGCTTCTGCCAATAATGTGCATTGAGCACGGAGAGGAGAGCGCTGATGGAACAGCAATCGCCCTGGAGCGTGCCCGTTCGGATCGAAGATGTCCCCGACGGTGGGCTTGAACGGCACCTGTCCGCTGACGAAGCGACACGCGAGCGCATCGCAGCCTTCGCTGATCTGCGAACGCTGCGCCGGCTCGAGGCCGACTTTGTCGTAACCCGCCGCGGCCGCGGCCTGCGCGTTGTCGGCGAGGTTGTGGCAACCGTCGGCCAGACCTGCGTGATTACGCTCGATCTCGTCGAGAACGCGGTGGTCGAAGCGGTCGACCTGGTATTCGAGCCCCCTGCCGCCGAAGCGCCCGAAGGCGTGCTGCCACCCGATGCCGCCGCCGATCGTCCGGAGCCCCTCTGCAATGGGTCGATCGATCTCGGCGCCATCACGACCGAGTTCCTCGTTCTCGGGATCGATCCTTACCCTCGCAAGCCAGGGGCGGTGTTCGCCCCGCCCGTTGTTCCTGCGACCGACGACGGGCCGTTCGCGGCGCTCGCGCGGTTGAAAACCAAAGGAATCGAGCCAGGCCGATGAGCTCCGCGCCCCGCCAATACAATCACGCTTAAACGCATTGTCATCGGTGGCGGACACGCTATTGTCGCGCGCCTCCGCAGCGCATAGTCGCGGCGGCCGCGGGCGCGGTGCCGCCGGCGTTAATGCTCAGCCCGCCTCAGGTTCCTCTGCATGACTGAAAAGGTATCGATCGCGCTGGACGCAATGGGCGGCGACCACGGGCCCGCCGTGGTGGTTGCTGGCGCCGAGGTCTCCCTCGCGCGTCATCCAGACGCGGAGATGCTGTTTTTCGGGGACGAGGCGGCAATCGCGCCGCTGATCGCCACGCGGCCGGCGCTGCGCGAAGCCTCCCGAATCATCCACACCGACGTCGTGGTGAAAATGGATGAGAAGCCAAGCCAGGCGCTGCGCCACGGACGCTGGCGCTCCTCGATGTGGCTGGCAATCGATGCGGTGAAGAAGGGGCAGGCGAGCGTTGCGGTGTCGGCGGGAAACACCGGCGCGCTGATGGCGATGGCGAAGTTCCACTTGCGCACGCTGCCGGGGATCAGCAGGCCGGCGATCGCGGCGCTGTGGCCGACCTTGCGGGGCGAGTCGATCGTGCTCGATGTCGGCGCCAGCATCGGCGCTGACGCCCAGCATCTGGTCGAACTTGCCATCATGGGCAATGCCATGGCGCGGGTTGTCTTTGATCTTCAGAGCCCTACCGTCAGCCTGCTGAATATCGGCGTGGAAGAGGTGAAGGGGCTCGAAGAAGTCCGAGAGGCCCATCGCATCCTGCGCGGGATGGCGAGCCACTCGATGGACTATCGTGGCTTCGTCGAAGGGGACGATATCGGCCAGGGAACGGTGGATGTTGTGGTCACCGAAGGTTTTGCCGGAAACATCGCCTTGAAGACTGCGGAGGGGACGGCTAAACAGATCGCCGCCTACCTGAGGAGCGCGATGAGCCGGACCCTCATGGCGAGGATCGGCTGTTTCTTCGCGCGCCACGCCTTCAAGACGCTCAAGGACAAGATGGACCCGCGCAAGGTCAATGGCGGCGTATTTCTCGGCCTCAACGGCGTGGTGATCAAAAGCCACGGCGGAACCGACGCGGAAGGATTCGCCGCGGCGGTCGACGTCGGCTACGACATGGCGCGCCACGGCGTGCTCGCGAAGATCAGCCAAGCGATTGGCCCGCTGACGGCGGACGCGCCAATACCCGCAATTCGCGGGGTAGCCTCGTGACAACCATCAGGTCCGTTATTGTCGGCTGTGGCAGCTATCTGCCGGCCCGGGTGGTGACCAATGCCGAGATCGTTGGCATGGTGGAGACCTCCGACGCCTGGATTGCGCAACGCACCGGTATTCGCGAGCGGCGCATCGCGGCTAAGGGCGAGATGACATCCGATCTGGCGCTGAATGCGGCGCTGGCGGCGCTGGCTTCCGGTTCGATCGATCCTGCCTCCATCGATCTGATCATTCTCGCCACCGCGACGCCCGACTATACGTTTCCGGCGAGCGCGGTCACCGTGCAGGCGGGGCTTGGCATCACCCACGGGGCCGCCTTCGATCTCCAGGCGGTGTGCTCGGGATTTGTCTTTGCGCTCGCCACTGCCGATAGCTTTCTCAGGACCGGCGCTTTCAAGCGCGCCCTGGTGATTGGCGCCGAGACCTTTTCGCGCATCCTCGACTGGAAGGACCGTAGCACCTGCGTGCTGTTCGGCGATGGCGCCGGCGCTGTGGTGCTCGCCGCGGAAGAGGCGTCGGGTGCCTCTGCCGACCGCGGCGTGCTGGCAACGCGGCTGCGCTCGGACGGCCGCTTCAGGGACAAGCTCTATGTCGATGGCGGGCCGTCCTCGACCGGCACTGCGGGCTATCTGCGCATGGAAGGCCGCGATGTGTTTCGCCATGCGGTGGCCGGCACCGTCGACGCCGTCGAAGCGGTGTTCGCGGACACCGGGTGCGGTGCTGCCGATGTCGACTGGTACGTGCCGCACCAAGCCAACAAGCGCATCATCGCCGGGGCGGCGCACCGGCTCGGCATTGCGCCGGGGAAGGTCATCATGACGGTGGAGAAGCACGGCAACACGTCCGCTGCCTCGATCCCGCTGGCGCTCGACGTTGCCGTCGGCGACGGCCGCATCAAGGCGGGAGATCTCGTGCTTCTCCAGGCGGTTGGCGGCGGTTTTACCTGGGGTGCGGCGCTCGTGCGCTGGTGACGGATAGGGGTCGATCCGCTGGAAAGAAGACGCATTTGCCGCTTCGTTCCTGTGGAAACCAGCCAGGGCGAGCTGCGAGCGGTCGCGAATCGTTCTGTATAAAATTCAATCTGCGCGGGAAAGCATTGTGCAGCACCTGCAGTGGACACAATTGCCGTTCAAATTTCGAAACGATAGTGCGCCTGCAGTTGACCGCGGAAAATCAAGCTCATATCCTTGAAAAATAATGAGTACTCAGTTGGGTCTTTGGGGCCGGGGCAATGAGCGCGAAGACGGTAACGCGGGCGGACTTGTGTGAGGCCGTGTATCACAAGGTGGGATTGTCGCGGACGGAGTCGGCGGCGCTCGTTGAGCTTGTCTTGAAGGAAATCACCGATTGTCTGGAACGTGGGGAGACCGTGAAGTTGTCGTCCTTCGGTTCGTTTGTGGTTCGTAAGAAGGGCCAGCGAATCGGCCGTAATCCTAAGACCGGCAAGGAAGTTCCAATCTCGCCGCGGCGCGTTATGGTGTTCAAGCCTTCAGCGATTCTCAAGCAGCGCATTAATGCTCCCCAAAAGGCAACCGCGGCCGAGGGCGGCGAGTAGACGCCCCACGAGACACACTGATTTTCACAACAGAGGCGGCTCGTGACCAAGGCGCCCGACGCATTTCGTACCATCAGCGAAGTTGCCGCAGGCCTCGACCTGCCGCAGCACGTGCTGCGATTCTGGGAGAGCCGCTTTCCCCAGATCAAGCCGATGAAGCGCGGCGGCGGTCGGCGTTACTACCGCCCCGACGATGTCGAGCTGTTGCGCGGCATTCGTTACCTGCTCTACGGCCAGGGCTACACCATTCGCGGCGTGCAGCGGATTTTGCGCGAGCAGGGGCCGCGCTTCGTGCAGAGCGTCTGGCAGGAGGGTGCCCCCCAGCCGGAGCCGGCCGAACCAGACATCGGTGAAGGCGAGGTCGAGGTTGCCGAGGGCGACGATCGGGATACTGGCGCGGCCGAGCCGGCGCCGATCGTGAGGGCAGAGCCTGAAGTTGCACCATTGCACGAGGTGAATTCTCCGCTGCCACCGGAAGCGACGCGGCGCGAGCCGACTTTTGCGCCGATCGTGCCGAGCGAAAGCGCGGAAACCAACGCGGCTCCGAGCCCGGATGAAGCCGGGCAGGCCGAGTCGGAAGCGGGCAAGGGTCACGACCAGCCGGCAATGCCGGCACCCGAGCGCGTGCTCGGACTGTCGGATGTCGATCGTCAACGTCTGACCACGGCCGTTCAGGAGCTTGCCGAGTGCCGGCGGCTGCTCGACCACGCGCTCGCCGAAGTCGAGCCGGAAGCATGACGAGCAGCACTGACGCGTGATTGGCACGATGCTTTCATGGCTGCTCCGCGCGGTGCGGCGCTTCGATCTCGACCGCACCGCTGATCTCGGCGCGCGGCTGATGCGGCGCCTTGGCCCGCGACTGCGCGGTCATCGGGTTGCGCGCGCCCAGCTTGCCATGGCGTTTCCTGCCAAGAGCGAGGTCGAGCGCGAGCAGATTCTCGCCGACATGTGGGACAATCTCGGCCGGGTGGCGGGTGAGTATCCGCACTTCGATCGGCTGTGGGACTACGACTGGGCGACGAAAACGCCCGGGCGCATCACCATGGACGAGGCCAGCATTGGTGCGCTGACGCGGCTGCGCGCAGAGGGCTGCGGCGCGCTGATGTTCGCCGCGCATCTTGCCAATTGGGAGATCCCGGCGCTGGCGGCGCCAGCGATCGGCCGCGAGATTGCGCTCGTGTTCCGTGCCCCGCGCTATGCCGCCTTCGCGACAGCGCTCTCCAAGGCGCGGGAACAGGAAGTGGCGGCGGTGATTCCCGCCGGCCCCGATACCCAATTCCGCATTCGCGAATATCTGCGCCGCAACTGGATGGTCGGCCTGTTGATCGACCAGCATTCCGACCGCGGCATCGATGTTGAGTTTTTCGGACGCACCTGCAAGGTCAATCCGATGATCGCCCGCTTCGCCCGCCTGTTCGATTGCCCGATCTACGGTGCGCGTGCGATCAGGCTCGAGGGAAGCCGGTTTCGCTTCGAGCTGAACGATCCGCTTACGCCCCCGCGCGACGCCGAGGGCAAGATCGACATTGCCGGCACCATGCAGCTCATCACCACGACCATCGAAGGATGGGTGCGCGAGCATCCCGAGCAGTGGCTGTGGATTCACCGCCGCTGGCGGTAAGCGACCTACAAAGGTTCACACAGGCTGCACGGACCAAGTCACATCGGCGCCATCCTTCGGCTCAACAAGAACCGGCGTGGCATTGGTCACGCGGCCGTCTTGCTGCAGGCGCATGCGGGATTGGAATGCATGAAAAATGCCGCCATGGGCCACGATCAGCACCGGTCCTGGATGGCTCAGCGCCATGGCGATGCCTCGGAGAGCCCGCGCGGCAAAATCATCGAATGTCTCGCCGCCGGACTGCGCAGCACTGCGTAGCAGCTCAGCATAAGATAGGGTCGCGAGCGGCTTGCCTTGCGCCTCGCCGAAGAAGATTTCTTTGAGTTCATCAATGATGACGAGCGGACGCTCCAATGCCGCATTGATGATCTCTGCCGTCTGTCGGGCGCGGCCGAGCGGGCTGCAGCACATGGTCGCGATCGGAATGGCCTGAAGCCGCTCCTTTGCCGAATGGGCCTGCTGCACGCCGGTCGCGTTGAGCGGTACCTCGGTCTGCCCCTGACAGAGCCGGCGGGCATTCCAGTCAGTCTGACCGTGGCGAAGGAAGAAGAATGGAATTCTACGAAGCATTATATCTGCGGGCATGCCGTTCGCTCAGCCGAGCGTCCGACCGATGGCGAGAAATCTCTCCCGCCGCTGGTGGCGCAGCATGTCGCGATCGAGCCCACGCAAATCCTCGAAGGCGTTGTCAATGGCCTCGCCGGTCGCGCGGATTGTCGTCACCGGGTCGCGATGCGCGCCGCCCGAGGGCTCGCGCACGATCGTATCGATGACGCCGAAACGCAGGAGGTCATCGGCGGTGATCTTCATGTTCTGCGCCGCTTCCTGCGCTTTGGCGGAGTCACGCCAGAGGATCGAGGCCGCGCCTTCCGGCGAGATCACGCTGTAGATCGCGTGCTCCAGCATTAGCACGCGGTTCGCGGTCGCGACCGCGATCGCGCCGCCCGAGCCGCCCTCGCCGATGATGATCGCGATATTGGGAACGCCGAGCCGCAGGCAGGTAGCGGTCGAGCGGGCGATCGCCTCGGCCTGGCCGCGTTCCTCGGCATCGATCCCGGGATAGGCGCCGGCGGTGTCGACAAAGGCGATGACGGGCAAGTCGAAGCGGTCGGCAAGCTCCATCAGCCGCACCGCCTTGCGGTAGCCCTCGGGCCGCGCCATGCCGAAATTGTGCTTGAGGCGATCCTCGGTATTCGCCCCCTTCTCCTGGCCGAGCACGCAAACCGGCTCGCCGCGGAACCGGCCGAAGCCGCCAACGATGGCATGATCCTCGCCGAACTTGCGGTCGCCGGCGAGCCGGGTGAAGTCGCTGATCAGGTTCGCGACATAGTCGCGAAAATGCGGGCGCTGCGGATGGCGCGCGACCTGCGCCTTCTGCCACGGCGTGAGATTCTCGTAGAGCTGGCGTAGCGCATCGGCGGCCTTGGCTTCGATGCGCGCGATCTCCTCGCCGATCTCCACGCCGCCGTCGGAATCGCCGAGCGTGCGCAGCTCTTCGACCTTGGCTTCAAGTTCGGCGACCGGCTTTTCAAAATCGAGATAGGTTCGCATCAACACTCATGGGGTAAAGCATTTTCCGGCGAAGTGGATACCGGTTCGCCGCCAGAAAATGCAACCACTCAAAGAGAAATAGAGCGAATTCCGATTCCGTCAGGACGGAATTCGCTCTGGAAGACCCGACACGCGACAAAGCCGACAAGAACATGGCGAGTCAAGGGCGGGGCGAAAGGAGTTCCTTACTCATCCGCCAGCGGATGGAGGTCGCGCACCAGCGACTTCAGCCGCTCCTCGAGCACGTGGGTGTAAATCTGCGTGGTCGAAATGTCGGCGTGGCCGAGCAGCGTCTGCACGCTGCGCAGATCGGCGCCGTTCTGCAGGAGATGGCTTGCGAAGGCATGGCGCAGCACATGCGGGCTGACCTTTTCCGCGCGCAAACCGGCGGCGGCGGCGAGCCCCTTCAATTCACGGGCAACGTGCTGGCGGGTGATGTGGCCGCTCTCGCCGAACGAGGGAAACAGCCATTTCGACTGGCCGGCTTTGTCTTTCTTGCCGGCTTCGTCGAGCAACGCGCGATAGTCGTGCATTGCCGTTTTCGCTGCCTCGTTCAGCAGAACCAGCCGCTCCTTGTCGCCCTTGCCGCGCACGACCAGCATGCGCTCGTCACGCTTTGCGGCGGTGGCCGGCAGCGCGATCAGCTCGGAGACGCGTAAGCCCGTTGCGTACAACACCTCGATCAGCGCGACGAGGCGCAGGGCGCGCAACCGATCCATCAAGGGGCGTGCGGTGTCGGCCGTGCCCGCGCGCGCCGTCTCCAGCAAACGGTCGACCTCGGCTATCGACAGGATTTTCGGCAGTGCTCGGCCGCGCTTCGGCCCCTCGATCACGGCGGCGGGGTCGTCGCCGCGATGGCCCTCGGCATAAAGGAAGCGGTAGAGCTGGCGGATTGCCGAAAGCCGCCGCGCGACCGAGGTGCTCTTGAACCCGCGTGCCATGAGGTCGGCGAGGTAGGCGCGCAGATCGGCGGTCTGCGCCGCCGGAATCGTGCGGCCCTTCTTGTGGAGAAAACCCGCGAGGTCGTGCAGATCACGCGCATAGGCGTCGAGCGTGTTGACACCGGCGCCGCGCTCAGCCGCGATCATGTCGAGGAACAGCTCGATCTGGCGGTTAGCGGAGGGGGCGGGGCGCGTCATGCGCTTGGCGTCAATGCGGCACCTTGATGAATTTGTCCTGCGGGACCGAGACCGTGATCTCGCGCGGCTTCAAGGGGACCATCGTGGCGAGCGCGTACATCGCCGCATAGCCGAGGGCGGCGAGGATGGCGATGACGGTGAGAAAACGGAGCAGGCTGGGCATGGTCCGCCGAAGACGCCTCGTGCCAGATTGTTGATCAGCCCGAGTACGATCATGTCAGAGCCGCGATGGCAAGGGCTTCCGGGCCGCTCATTGGCCGCTCATACGAACACGCCTGTCAATTGCGTGCCGCGATCGGCAGGGTCACCCGGAATGAGCTGGGCGCGTCCGCCTTTGGCGCGGCCACCGCGTCGCCGCCGTGGAGACGCGCGATCTGCCGCACCAGCGACAGGCCGAGGCCGGCGCCTTTAGGGTCGCCGGCGAGGCGATAGAACGGGGTAAAGACGTGTTCGCGCTGCGACGGCGGGATGCCCGGCCCGGCATCGCTGACCTCGATGACCGCTTCATTGCCGGCGCGCTTCAGCGTGACTGTGATTGGCGGCTTGCCGTGGCGCTCGGCATTCTCCAAAAGATTGCGAATCATCCGCCGCAGCAGCCGGGGGTCACCGCGTCGTGTGATGGGCTCGCCCTGCAGGTCGCAATCGTCATAGCGGGCGCATTCTTCCGCGGCGAGGGCCAGTAGATCGACGTCCTCCTCGGCAATCGCCGCGCGGATGGCTTCGATACGGCTCGCCAGCAGAATCTCGTCGATCAGCCCGTCCAGTTCGGCGATGTCGCGCTTGAGGTCGGCGGCATATTTCGGGTCGGATTTTGCTCCCATCAGCTCGATGCCGAGCCGGATGCGCGACAGCGGCGTGCGCAATTCGTGCGAGGCATTGGCAAGCAGCATGCGGTGGGCGCCGACGAGGTCCTCGATCCGCGCGGCGGCACGATTGAAGCTTTCGGCCAATCGCGCGATCTCATCGTGACCCTCAACCTTAACGCGTGTGGATAGATTGCCAGCGCCCAGCGTCTCCACGCCGGCCTGGAGCGTCTCCAGGCGGCGGGTGAGACCGCGGACCACGGGAAAGGCTGAGGTGGCGACCGCGAGCGCGATCAGGCCGAGAAACAGCACGAGGCCGACGGCCGGGTTGCGATGGCGGCGCGGCGCGCGCACGACCACCCAGCGCAGGTCGGGAAGTCGAAAACTCCAGGCCGGTCCGCCAGGCCCATAGACCCAGCCGCCGTCGCTATCGGGAAACGGGGGCGGGACCGGCCGTCCGGAAAAAGCGAGTGGCCGCGCCGTAGCATCGAACAGCCCGAGATCGGCGTGCACCCGTTGGGCAAGGTGGTCGAGCGCCTGCTGCTGCACGTCGCGGGGCGCGGTGGCTGGAGGCAGCGCACCGCCGAGAAGCGCGCCCGCCATCTCCAGCGCTTGGTGCAGCGGGGAGGGCGCCGAGCCCAGCCGCCATAGCCCCCCCGCGATGACGACGACCATCAGTAGCGCCGCGATCATCGTCAGATAGATTTTCTGGTAGAGCTTGCGCATGCGTGACTCTTGAGGAGTGGCCCTACCAGCAGGTAACTCGGAACAGCAGCCTGATCTGCAGGTTCCGGTTAGCTTGAATCACTTTCCTCCCCCTGAAAGGGGGAGGATTAAGGAGGGAGTCAGCCGTTGCCGCCCGTGGCGCTCACCGTAAACGACCCCCACCCTGACCCTCGCCCTTTCAGGGGGAGGGGAACGACTCGGTTCAATCCCACCGAAACCTGCATAATCAGTCCTGTGCCTTGGCAAAAACATAGCCGGCGCCACGCACCGTGATCACGCGGCGCGGCTTTTTCGGATCGTCTTCGATGGCGGCGCGGATGCGGGAAATATGCACGTCGATCGAGCGGTCGAAGGCGTCGAGCCGCTCGTTTTTCATCAGGTCCATGATCGCTTCCCGCGTCATCACGCGGCCGGCATGGCGCGCCAGCACAAGCAGCAGTTCGAACTGGTAGCTGGTCAGGCTGCGTACCTCGCCGTCGAGCCGCACCTGGCGCGCGCCGCCGTCGATTTCCAGGCGACCGAAGTGCAGACTTTCGGCGCGCTCCTCGCCGCCCTTGGCCCGCCGCAGGATCGCCCGCAGCCGGGCCAGCAGCTCGCGCGGCTCGAACGGTTTCGGCAGGTAATCATCGGCGCCGATTTCGAGGCCGACCACGCGATCCATGGCGTCGCCCCGCGCCGTCAGCATCAGGATCGGGGTGCGCGCGCCGGCGCGAATTTTGCGGCATACTTCGAGCCCGTCGATGTCCGGCAGCATCAGATCGAGGATGAGCGCGTCAAAACTCTCGCGGCCGTGCAGGGCAAGGCCGGCGCGACCGGTCGGCGCGATCATCACCGCAAATCCGGACTCGCCGAGATAGTTCTTCACCATCTCGGCAAGGCGCGGATCGTCCTCGATCAGGAGAATACGGTCGCTCACGGCAGTCTCTTAGAGCATTTTCCGGCGAAGTGGATACCGGTTCGCCGCCAGAAAATGCGACCACTCAAAGAGAAATAGAGCGAATTCCGATTCCGTCAGGACGGAATTCGCTCTAGAGCGCGATGGCTTCGGGATGAATCAATCGCGCTCTACCATTTCTTTGGTTGATCGCATGATCTGGCCCGGAAAGTCTGCAACTTTCCGTGGTCAGGTCATCAGGTTCTAGCCGCGGAACCAGCGGTGCCAAAAGCGTCCGTGCGGGGGAGCGATCTCACTGAGCTTCTGGCGCTGCTCGGGCGTCAGCACCTCGGCAGCGTCGGTGAGGGCCTGAGTCATACGCTTGCTCAGCGCATCCATCGTCGCGATCCGCTCGCTGCGCAGCTTCTCGATCGCGGCCCGGTCGACGGTCTGGCCAAGCAGGAGGTCGCGCGCCTGCTGGCGTGTGGTGGCCATCTTCTCCCGCAGCGGCAGCATGTCCTTCACCGCGTTCTTGGCGATGTCACGCAGTTTCTGCTGCTGGTCGGCGGTGGCGTCGATTTCGACCGCGATATGCCGGACCATGTGGTCCGCACGCTCCGCGGCCCGCGCCGGATCAAACCGGCCACCGCCGGGGCCGCCGCCCCAGAAGCCCGGTCCGTGGCCGAAGCCGTGGCCGAAGCCGGGGCCGAGGCCGAAAGCAGGCATGAAACCCGGGTTTTGGCTGAACGAGTTGGTGGCGAAGGCGCCGACACCGAGGATACCGAGGCCCGTCGCCAGAAGGACGGCGTATTTCGCCATCCCGCCGCGCCGCGCCCGCGGCTCGGCCGCCGGTGTCGTCGAAAGATCTGGCGAGGCGGGGGTGACGGGGGTGCTGGGGGTTTGGTTGCTCATGACACTCTCCTTTGCAAACCATCATGGCCGATGTCATGGTGAACAATCTGGGAGAGGTGCGTTTCGCGGGCTTCTCGCCCGTGTAAAGTTTTGTAAAGTCGCCCGGGCGCCAGCCTGCCCACGGGCGTCCGGTTCGCAGCCGCTGCGATCGGTGCTATGTTGCGGGCCGGCCAAGGCAATTTCCCGGAAGCCGCGCCGCCAAGCGCATATCCGATTGTCCCGATTCCGCCCGATACCTTGACGACGCAGAGAAGAACAGCCGCGCCGCATGCCCAACACCTCGATGCGACCGACACCGCCGCTGCCGCCTTGCGCAGCCCTTGCCGCGGCGCTGGGAAGGCGGTCGATCGTCCTGATCGGGATGATGGGGGCCGGCAAATCCTCGATCGGACGGCGGCTTGCGAAAAAGCTCGACCTGCCTTTCGTTGATGCCGATAGGGAGATCGAGCTTGCGGCGGACATGACGATCACCGAGATATTCGAGCAGCATGGTGAGTCGTATTTTCGTGCTGGCGAGGCGCGCGTGCTGGCGCGCCTGCTCGAGCAGGGCCCGCAGGTGCTGGCAACCGGGGGTGGCGCTTATATGAATCCGGGTACGCGCGCGCTGATCCGGGCGAAGGGCATCTCGGTCTGGCTCAAGGCGGAGCCGGACGTGCTGATGCGGCGAATCAAGCGGCGCTCCGACCGGCCCCTGCTCCAGACCGCCGACCCCGAGGCGACGCTCAACCGGCTGATCGCAGAGCGCTATCCGGTCTATGCGGAGGCCGACGTGACCCTGCAGTCGCGGGACGTTCCCCATGAGGTGATCGTCGACGAGATCATTGCCGCGGTGACCGAACAACTCGAAAGCGCCGGTCGTCCGGCCGAAGGAAGCCCGTCGTGACTGCCCCCTTGCATCGCCCGCCGATCATTGTCGATGTGGCGCTCGGCGCCCGCGCCTATGACATTGTCATCGGGCGCGGCCTTATCACCTCGCTGGGCGAACGCGTCGCGGCACTGAAGCCCGGCGCCAAAACCGCGATCGTGACCGATTCGACCGTTGCCGAGCTGCATCTCGACGCTGCGGCGGCAGCGCTCGCGGCGGCCGGCGTGGAGACCGCACCCATCGTCGTGCGCTCCGGTGAAGGCGCCAAGAGCTTTCAGGTCTTCGAAGAGCTGTGCGACGGTCTGCTCGCGGCCAAGATCGAGCGCTGCGACGTCGTGGTTGCGCTCGGCGGTGGCGTCATCGGCGATCTCGCCGGCTTTGCCGCCGCTGTCCTGCGCCGCGGGCTCGATTATGTGCAGGTGCCGACGACGCTGCTGGCGCAGGTCGATTCGTCAGTCGGCGGCAAGACGGCCATCAATTCGCGGCTCGGCAAGAATCTCATCGGCGTGTTCCATCAGCCGATTCTGGTGATCGCCGATACCGCGCTGCTCGACACGCTGCCGACGCGCGAATTCCGCGCCGGCTATGCCGAGGTCGCAAAATATGGCCTGCTCGGTGATGCCGGCTTCTTCGCCTGGCTCGAAGCAAACGCCGACGATGTGTTTGCCGGCGGCCCGGGTCGTGAGCAGGCGATCGCCACCAGCTGCCGTGCCAAGGCCGGCGTGGTCGCCCGCGATGAACGCGAGACCGGCGAGCGCGCGTTGCTCAATCTCGGCCATACCTTCGGCCATGCCTTCGAGGCGGCGGCGGGATTCTCCGGGCGGCTGTTGCATGGCGAGGCGGTCGCGCTCGGGATGGCGCTGGCCTTCGCGTTCTCGGCACGGCTCGGCTTGGCGCCGCCGGCGGACGCGGAGCGCGCCGCCCGTCACCTTGCCAAGGTCGGGCTGCCGACCCATCTGCGCGACATTCCCGGCGGCTCGCCGGATGCCGACCGGCTGATGGACCTGATGGCGCAGGACAAGAAGGTCAGGCGCGGCCGGCTCACCTTCATTCTGGCACGCGGCATCGGCAAGGCATTCATTGCGCCAGACGTCGATGCGAGTGACGTGCGCGCCTTCCTCATCGAGAAGCTCGCCGAGCAATGCTGAAAGAAGACTGGGTTTACCTGGCAATCATCGTCGTTTGCCTGGTTGGGTCGTTTTTCTTCTCCGGCAGCGAGACGGCGCTGACGGCCTTTTCCCGCGCGCGCATGCTGCGCATGGAAAAGACCGGCAACAAGCGCGCGGCCCGCGTCAACCGGTTGATCGAGAAGCGCGAGCGCATGATCGGCGCCATTCTCACCGGCAACAATGTCGCCAATATCTTTGCATCGGCGCTGACCACCGGCCTCTTGCTGTCCTGGTTCGGCGATGTCGGCGTGTATTACGCGACCGCGATCATGACGGCGCTGACTGTCGTGTTCACCGAGGTGCTGCCGAAAACGCTCGCGATCAACACGCCCGACCGGATTGCCTTGTTCGTGGCGCGCCCGATCTCGATCGTGGTGCGGTTGCTCGGGCCGATGCTGGTCGGGATCGAGGCGATGGTCCGGGCCATTTTGCGAATCTTCGGGGTGCGCGTCGGTGTCGATCAGGCCTTCCTCTCGGCGCATGAAGAGCTGCGTGGCGCCGTCGACCTCCTGCACCGTGCGGGCAGCGTGGAAAAGCTCGACCGCGACATGTTCGGCGGCCTGCTCGACCTGCGCGAGCTGACCGTCGGCGACGTGATGATCCATCGCACCGACGTCATCATGGCGAATGCCGGCGATCCGCCGGAAAAGATCCTGAACGACGTGTTGTCGCGGCCGGTGACGCGGCTGCCGCTGTGGCAGGACACGCCGGAAAATATCGTCGGCATTCTGCATGTGCAGGATCTGTTCCGCGCCATCTATGCGGCCGGCAATGATGTCAGCAAGGTCGACGTGATGACGCTTGCGCGCCCGGCCTGGTTCGTGCCGGAGACGCGGCCGCTGTCGGAGCAGCTCAAGGCATTTCGCCACCGCAAGTCGCCGTTTGCGGTCGTGGTCGACGAGTACGGCGAGATGATGGGCATCCTCACCATTGAGGACATCGTCGAGGAGATCGTCGGCGACATTACCGATGAGCGCGACGTTCAGGTGCCGGGCGTACGGCTGCAGCCCGACGGCTCGGTCAATCTCGACGGTGCCGTTCCCATCCGCGATCTCAACCGGGTGATGGATTGGAACTTGCCTGACGAGCATGCCACCACCATTGCCGGCCTTGTCATTCACGAAGCGCGTTCGATCCCGGAGCCGGGGCAGAGCTTCACCTTTCATGGCTTTCGCTTTCAGGTGCTGCGCAAGCAGCGCAACCGCATCACCGCGCTGCGGATCACGCCGCTGATGCGCCGCGTAGCGGTGAACCAGACCTGAGCGGAAAGCGACCCACGAGGAACAGGCGATGGACGCGGCGGACCTGCGCGTGTTCGAAGCGGTAGCGCGGCTCGGCGGCATGAGCCGTGCCGCCAGTGAATTGAACACGGTTCAGTCGAATGTGACGTCACGCATTCGCGCGCTTGAGGACGAGCTTGGTGCCCGGCTTTTTCATCGGACCAACCGCGGCGTCGCACTGACCGATGCCGGCCGGCGCCTGTTGCCTTATGCCGGGCGCATCAGGCGGCTGCTGGTCGATGCCCGCCGCGCCGTCGATGATGACGGAACGCCGCGCGGCCCGCTGACGATCGGCTCGCTCGAAAGTACGGCGGCCATTCGCCTGCCGCGGATTCTTGCCGGCTTTGCCGCTGCTTATTCCGAGGTCGATCTCGTGCTGACGCCGGGAACGACCGGCGAGCTGATCGAGCGAACGCTCAATCACGATGTCGACGGCGCATTGGTCTGCGGGCCCGTCGATCATCCCGACCTCGACGAGGAAATTGTCTTTCGCGAGGAGCTTGTCGTGGTGACGGCGCCGACCCAGTCAGCGCGCGGCCTCGCCGATATCCTGCGCCAGCGTCAGCTCAAGATCGTGGTGTTGCGGGCCGGCTGTTCCTATCGCCAGCGCCTCGAAGATGTGCTCGTGCGGCGCGGCGTCGTCGGGCTGCGCCGCCTTGAATTCGGTACCATCGACGGCCTTCTCGGCGCGGTCGCGGCCGGCATCGGGCTGACGCTGCTGCCACGAAGCTTGATCGCTGCACGGGAGCGGGCGGGCGCAATTGCGATCCATTCGCTTTCGCCGGCCGAAGCGGAAGTCGACACGGTGTTTATCCGGCTCCGCGAGGTGCCGATCTCGGCTGCCCTTGCAGCCTTCCTCGCCTGCATCCGCGTCGCTAACGTGAAAATTGCAGCGGAGTGAGCGCCAACCATCTCTTTGGCAGATGGCGCGATCACTTAAATCTATTGTCCTTTTGCGCCGCGCCTCCCTACCTCTTTGTCTGAGGTGAGACGAAGCGCAGAAAGCCATGACAACGGCGGCAAGCGGACGGGACATCGCAGTGTGGCGCGCCGCCTTTTCCGCGCTGTGCGCGAACCTTGTCGGCATTGGACTGGCGCGCTTTGCCTATACGCCGCTTATTCCGGCGCTGATCAGCGAGCACTGGTTTTCGCCGGCGCAGGCGGCGTATCTCGGCGCCGCCAATCTTGCCGGCTATCTCATCGGCGCGCTGTTCGCGGGACGGATTGGTTCGGCGCGTTTGGTGCCCTGGCTGCGCGCGATGATGCTCGTTGCCACGATGTCATTTTTCGCCTGTGCCTGGCGCTTGCCGTTCGCCTGGTTTTTTCTCTGGCGCTCTGCCGCGGGCGCAGCCGGCGGCGCCCTGATGGTTCTCGCGGCGCTTGCCGTCTTGCCGCATGTGCCACCGGGGCGGCGCGGGCGCGTCGGCGGCATAATCTTCACCGGGGTGGGACTCGGGATTGCCGCATCCGGCACGCTTGTCCCTATTCTGATGCAAGTCGGGTTGCGAGAGACCTGGATCAGCTTCGGACTTGCCTCGCTTGCGCTTACCGCGGCGGCGTGGTCGGGATGGCCGCAGGCGGCGGCACTCTCCGGTACGCCATCGCCATCGCCATCGCCGACTGTCGTGGCCTCCCGCGGGCTCGGAAGCGCCTTCGTGCTTCTGTGCGTCGAATACGCGCTCAATGCCGTCGGCCTGGTTCCGCACATGGTGTTTCTGGTCGACTATATCGCCCGCGGCCTCGGACAGGGGCTCGGCGTCGGCGGCATTTATTGGACGATCTTCGGTTTGGGCGCGATCGCCGGCCCGATGCTGATGGGGGCGATTGCCGACCGCGCCGGGTTCAGGCGCATGCTGCGGTTGAGCTTTATCGTTCAGGCGGCGGCGGTGGCCCTGATCGCGATCACCGATCGTTCGGCAGCCTTGATCGTGTCGAGCGTGACCGTCGGCCTCTTCGTGCCGGGCGTGGTGCCGGTGGTGCTCGGTCGCATGCACGAGCTCGTCCATGACGCAACCAGGCGTCAAGCGGCGTGGAGCTGGTGCACGACGGCATTCGCGATCGGACAGGCGGGCGCCGCCTATGGCTTCTCATATCTGTTTTCGCGCATGGGAGGCGGCGCCTATGCGCTGATGTTCGCGCTCGCCGCCGCGGCCCTGGTGGCCGCCTTCCTGCTCGACATCTCACAATCTGCCCGCCCTATAAGCGCCGGCTACAAAGCGGAAGTATCATGAAACTTTTTATCAACCGGCCGTCACCTTATGGACGTAAAGTGCTGGTCGCTGCTTATGAGAAGGATATTGTTCCTCAGATCGATATTGTAAACGTGGACCCATGGTCGGATCCGCCGGAGCTCATCGCGGCGAGCGCGATCGGCAAAGTGCCGGCGCTCCTGACCGATAATGGTGCGCTGCTTGCCGATAGTACGCTCATCGCAGCCTATTTCGATGAGATCGGGTCCGGGGGCCACCTTGATCGGCGCAGACCGCTTTAGCGTCCTCGGCCGGGCCGCCCTGGCGCAAGGGCTGATCGACGCCGCTCTTTCAATAGTGATTGAGCGGCGCCGCCCGGCCGCCAAGCAATGGGATGGATGGATTGCCCGCCAGCGTCGCACAATCGACCGCATCCTTGCCGCGGCGGCACCCTCAAGACAATTTGACCTCGCCGGCGTGACGCTGGCGTGCGGCCTTGCCTATCTCGATTTCCGGCTCCCGGATATCGCGTGGCGCGCCGCACGTCCTGATCTTGCCGGCTGGCTGGATGATGTTGCCTGCCGGCCTTCGATGCAGGCCTCGGCGCCGTAGTCCCATGACGACAAGCAGACTGAACCGGTTCCCCGCAGCCTTTAAACCTTAGGGTGCAGATTGAGCAGTATCCGATTGGGCAAACCCCACACCACCGCGGCCGGATTGTCGTAGGCCAGCCAAACATCACGGACGGTCGATACGTAAGCTAACTCATTATCGTGACGCTTGGTAAAGTCAGACGGTGCGCCCCGTCGGGTCTTACCGAATGCTGCGCGTGTTCAAGCTTGTTGGCGAGCTTGCTGCCGCTTTGCACGGGGCTTCCTCGGCTGTTTACGAGCCAACTTTTCGATGAGGAAATCCTCAAGCTTCTTGCCGGATTTCAAAGCAGTGGAAAGCCAGCGCGGCTGCGCCCCCCGGCCGGCCCAGGTTTCGCCACCGGGACCGCGATATTTCGGCTCGATTTTTCGTCCTTTCAGGGCGCTGAACTTGCGCCGATCGTAACTTGCCAAAGCCCGCGCAGTTGCAGCACCACTGCCGTTTTCTGACCCCAAGAGCGAAAGCTGCTTCTCCAAGAGCCGGCGCTTTTCGGTCAAACGCTTATCGATTTCCGACCGCAGCGCCAGCAGCCCATCGACGTCGAGACTTTTTATGTTTAAGCCCGCCATGGCGGCCTCCGAAGGTTAAGAGTTCGAACACTTAAATGCAGATGATATATAAGCTACGAATCGGCAAGGCAAAACAATATTATTATATGAAGGTTGCAGGTGGCAAAAGGTTCCCGCATCAGATCGGAATGTTATCCACATTTCGAAATATTTCTGCAGCTATCGGTAATGTCAGACCTTTTCCGTCGGGCCATGTCTTTTTAGTGGTGAATGAAAAATGGCAATCATGATTTTCGCGACCGGCCTGCCCGGGACAATCAGGCGCAGCACGCGCGGATAATCGCAGACCGCGCAGCGTCGTCTCTTCCCGAGGGACACCGCCGTCTCCCGGGCCTTGTATAGCTATCCAAAAGCCTTACCCTTGGTGATGGACTAGTCCCGCCGCTTCTGCTCAGTACTGCGACCAATCGAGGTTTCGATGAACGCGGTTTGTGGCGATCGACGCCGAAGCCGGGGCTGTGCGTTTGACAATAATGCTGACGGAGGACAGCGGGCATGGCGTATGAAGCGGAAATTCCCTATGGCGCTTATTGGAGCACACCGTTCACGCGCTGGCAGGGTGCGTTTGCCAATCTGAATGCGCTCGAGTTCGCTGCCCATACCGCCCGTCAGGAGCTGGCGCGTCGCAATATACCGGGCGAAGTCATCGAACACGGCGTCCTCGGATTCAGCGTGCCGCAGAAGCATTCATTTTTTGGCATGCCTTGGGTTGCTGGCATGGCCGGATTTGGCCATGTCGGCGGCCAAGTGGTAATGCAGGCCTGCGCCACCGGCGTGCGGGCGCTGCTTGCCGCTGTGCAGGAGATCGATGCCGGCCTGTGCACGACGTCGATTGCCATCACCTGCGACCGCACGTCGAACGGCCCGCACCTCTATTATCCCAATCCGCGCGGTCCCGGCGGCACCGGCACGCACGAGGATTGGGTGATGGACAATTTCGGCAACGATCCGCTCGGCAAGCATTCGATGATACGCACCGCGGAGAACGTGGCTGCCAAGCATCAGATCACGACAGCGGAACAGCATGAGGTCGTGCTGAAGCGAGAAGCACAATATCGCGACGCGCTCGCCGATGATTGTGCGTTTCAGAAGCGCTATATCACCTTGCCATTCCCTGTGCCCGATCCGGCCTATCGAAAGACGGCGGCGACTCTGTCGTCAGACGAGGGCATTCATTTTTCCAATGCCGAGGGCTTGGCCAAGCTCAAGCCGGTCGTTGAGGGGGGAACGGTGACCTTTGGTGCGCAGACCCATCCTGCCGACGGCAATGGCGCAATTCTCGTCGCCAAACCCGAAAAGGCCAGGGAATTAAGCCGTGACCCGCGTATCCGCGTGCGCTTGCGCGGGTTCGGCGCTTTTCGCGCGCCGCTGGCCTACATGCCGGAAGCGCCGATTCCGGCGGCGCGCCGGGCCCTTGATCAGGCGGGCGTCAAGGTCGACGACATGACCGCGATCAAGACCCACAATCCTTTCGCCGTAAACGACATCCTGTTTTCGCGGCAGATGGGGGTAGCGCTCGACCGCATGAATAACTACGGCAGTTCGTTGGTCTGGGGCCATCCGCAGGCACCGATGGGAACCCGGGCGGTCATCGAACTGATCGAGGAACTCGTACTCAAGGGCGGCGGCTATGGGCTGTTTACCGGGTGTGCCGCCGGTGACACCTCGATGTCAGTGGTGCTTGAAGTGACTGACGGCTAAGAGTGCCGAAAGTAAAAATTGCGGAGTTCACCGAATAGAGCGAATCCGTTCAGGTGGAATCGGACTTCGCTCTATTTCTTTTGGCGGGATCACGTGTGCTGCGGTGAGCCGGTGTCTATCCCCGATCATGCCCAGGGGGAGGTTTCGCCGGAAATTGCTCTCGATCGCGATCGCTTGAGGTTGCATCGATCGCGCTCTTTACTTCCTTGTTTTGTCGCATGATCTTTTCCGAAAAGTCTGCAACTTTTCGGGGTCATGCTCTAAGCTTTTTGTCCCTTCAACCGGAACGCGCTGGCGTGGGGATGCGCGTTCCGGTTACCGCTTAAGATCGTATTGCTCTTTTTACGGTGGGCGGCTGTAGGTTTCTGCCAGCGTTTCTCTCGAAAGCAGCTTAAAGGCACCAGCTCGGCAATGCCGGGCGACAAGCGAATTCCGTTCCGAGACGATGCTGCCGAACAAATTCGCGCCGGCGAAATGATGCAATTGATCAGTTTGCTCAAGATATAATCATAAAGAAGCAGATTGTATGCAATTCGGCCATCAAAAGTCGCTGCGGTCAAAGCGCCAAGATCGCACAAGCTGGCGGATTCTGCGTGCCCCTGTGAGGTGTTAACGGATTCTGGCCCGCCGTCTACGGGCGTGGCACGGAGTTTGCGGAAGAGCGCTCAACGCGCCAGAGGGCGATTGTGTTGGAGGCTCTTCATGAAGCGTCGAGATTTCCTAAAGTCGATGACGGCGGTCGCCGCCGGCAGCCTCGTCTCTGCTCCCGCGGTTTGGTCGCCAGCCAGGGCGCAATCGCGCAAGGAAACATTGCTGCTGGTCACCGAGAATGGACCCAACAATCTCGATATCCACGGCGTTGGCACCAATCGCCCCGGCTATGAGGTCTCGTGGAACTGTTATGACCGGCTGATGACGCACGCCAAGAAAACGCTGCCGGACGGCAGCACGAGTTACGACCGCGACAAGCTGGTGCCTGAGCTCGCCGAAGAGTGGACCACCGGCGACATGTCGGCGACCTTCAAGCTGCGCAAGGATGCCAAGTTCCAGGACGGCACGCCGGTCACCGCGAAGGACGTCAAATGGTCATTCGACCGCGCGATTGGCGTCGGCGGCTTCCCGAGGGTACAAATGAAGGCGGGGTCGCTGGAAAAGCCGGAACAGTTCGTCGTTGTCGACGATCACACCTTCCGCGTCGATTTCATCCGCAAGGACCGGCTGACGATGCCCGATCTCGCGGTGATCGTGCCGGGCGTCTACAACTCAGCACTGATTAAAAAGCACGTGAGCGAAAAGGACCCCTGGGGTCTTGAATATACCAAGAACAACACCGCCGGCAGCGGCGCCTATCGCGTCGTACGCTTTACCCCCGGAACAGAGGTCGTCTACGAGCGCTACGATGGCTGGAAAGGCGGCCCGCTGCCCAAGCTCAAGCGGGTCATCTGGCGGACCATCCCGTCGGCGGGCAACCGCCGCGCCTTGATGGAACGCGGCGATGCCGACGTGTCGTTCGACCTGCCTTCCAAGGATTTCTCGGAAATGAAAACGGCGGGCAAGGTCACGGTCGTGTCGACCCCGATCGGCAACGGCATCTACTATCTCGGCATGAACGTGACGAAACCGCCTTTCAACAACGAGAAGCTGCGGCAGGCGGTGGCTTATGCGGTGCCCTATCAGAAGATCATCGACGCCGCGATGTTCAATCTCGCCAGACCGCTTTCCGGCGCCGAGTCCAATCAGGTCACTTCGACCGAATGGCCGCAGCCACATGCCTATGTGACCGACATCGCCAAGGCCAAGGCGATGATGGCGGAGGCGGGCATCACTGGCCCGATCGATACGACGCTGTCATTTGATTTGGGCCAGGGCGTCGTCAGCGAACCGATTGCCATCCTGATTCAGGAAAGCCTCAAGCAGATCGGCATCAACGCCACCATCAACAAGGTGCCGGGCGCCAACTGGCGCAGCGAGATGGCGAAGAAGACCATGCCGATGATGGTCAACTTCTTCTCCGGCTGGCTCGATTATCCCGAGTATTTCTTCTTCTGGTGCTATCACGGCCAGAACGCCATCTTCAACACGATGAGCTATGTCAATCCCGAGATGACCGCGATGATTGACGGCGCCCGCAAAGCCGCGGGTGAGGGCGACTGGGCGACCTATGACAAGGACGTAAAGGGCTTCATCACCAAAGCCTTCGTCGAAGTGCCGCGCATTCCGCTGTTCCAGCCCTATCTGAACGTCGCGCTGCAGAAGAACATCAGCGGCTATTCGTACTGGTTCCACCGCCAGCTCGATTATCGCTCGCTCGATAAGGCATAACGGCTGCACCGACGAGCGATCTAACGCGATCGCTCTGCCGGTCGAGCTTTTTGTT
This sequence comes from uncultured Rhodoplanes sp., assembly GCA_964616635.1. GTDB lineage: Bacteria > Pseudomonadota > Alphaproteobacteria > Rhizobiales > Xanthobacteraceae > Rhodoplanes. The sequence continues at coordinate 21,862 of CAZTTL010000004.1, forward strand.
GTCGCATCGTGTTTTCGCGAAACCGGTTTCCACTTTCGCGCATGATGCGATTGCCGCCGCCAAAGACGACGGATATGCGGGGCTTCGCCCGCCTATCCGCGACCGCGGAGATGTGCGGATGCTGCAGACCATCGGCCGGCGCCTGCTCACGGTGATTCCGACGCTGATCGGCGTCGTCATCGTCACCTTTCTGCTCACGCGGGTCTTGCCAGGTGATCCCGCCGTTTACTTCGCCGGGCCCGCCGCTACGCCGGATTCAATCGAAGAGATCCGCAAGACGCTGGGCTTTGACCAGCCGCTGGCCACACAATTCGTCTATTACCTTCGCGATCTCGTTCATGGCGACTTCGGCACGTCACTGACGACCGGCCAGCCGGTGGTTTCCGATATCGCTGCGCGCCTGCCGGCCTCTGCCGAACTCACTTTGCTCGGGTTGATCGTCGCGATCCTGATCGCGGTGCCGCTCGGCATCGTCGCGGCTGTGAGGCAGGGCTCGTTCATCGACCACGCCTGCCGGGTGGTCGCGACCGCAGGGGTGTCGCTGCCGGTATTCTTCACCGGGCTGGTCCTCGTCTATGTGTTCTATTTTCTGCTCGGCTGGGCGCCGGCGCCGCTCGGCCGCCTCGACATTTTCTATATGACGCCCAACTCGGTCACCGGCTTTTACCTGATCGACAGCCTGCTTGCCGGCGAGTTCGAGACCTTCCGCGCGGCACTCGCCCAGCTCGTGCTGCCGGTGGCGACGCTGGCGATCTTCTCGATCGCGCCGATCGCCCGCATGACGCGCGCCTCGATGCTGTCGGCTCTGTCGTCGGAGTTCGTGCGCACCGCGCGCGCCAGCGGGCTTTCGCCCTATCGCGTGGTCATCACCTATGCGTTCGGCAACGCCATGCTGCCGGTGATCACCACCTTCGGCATGGTGTTCTCGTTCCTGCTCGGCGCCAATGTGCTGGTCGAAAAGGTGTTCGCCTGGCCGGGGATCGGCTCTTACGCGGTCGAAGCGCTGATCGCCTCCGATTATGCACCGGTGCAGGGCTTCGTTCTCACCATGGCCGTCCTCTACGTCATGCTCAACCTGGCGATTGATCTGCTCTATGGCGTGATCGATCCGCGTATGAGGCTCGAAGGATGAACCAGGCCGTGTCTGTCGACGAGGTTTCGTCCGCGACTGTCGTTGCACAGCCAGGTGCGCCGAGCAGCGCCGGGCAGTCGGAAGAGCCCACGCCGGTGCCGACCAACGCCATGCCGCCAGAGGACACCGGGCCGCCGGCGCCGCAGTCGTCGATCTTCCATCATGCGCGCTATGTGATCAGCGAGAACCCGGTCACCGGCTTTGCCTTCGCGCTGTTCCTGCTCATCGTCATCTGCGCGGTGTTCGGCCCGTGGATCGCGCCCTATGACCCGCTCGCGAGCACGGACGCGACGCTGGCACCGCCCTCGGCCAGTCATTGGTTCGGCACCGACCAGCTCGGCCGCGATATTCTGAGCCGGGTCATCGTCGCGACGCGGCTCGACCTCGGCATCGCCGTCTGGTCGGTCGCGCTGGTGTTTCTGCTCGGCGGCATTTCCGGCGTTGCCGCCGGCTTTTTCGGTGGCTGGGTCGACCTTCTGGTCGGCCGCCTCGCCGACACCATCATGGCGTTTCCGCTGTTTGTGCTGGCGATGGGCATTGTTGCGGCGCTCGGCAATACCGTGACCAACATCGTCATCGCCACCGCGATCATCAACTTCCCGCTCTATGCCCGGGTTGCCCGCGCGGAAGCCAATACCCGCCGCAATGCCGGCTTCGTGCTGGCGGCACGGCTCTCCGGCAACAGCGAGATGCGTATCCTGCTCGGACAGATTCTGCCGAATGTCATGCCGATCATGGTGGTGCAGATGTCGCTCACCATGGGCTACGCCATTCTCAACGCCGCAGGCCTGTCGTTCATCGGCCTCGGTGTGCGCCCGCCGACCGCGGAATGGGGAATCATGGTGGCGGAAGGCGCGGCTTTCATGGTGTCGGGCGAGTGGTGGAACGCCTTCTTCCCCGGTGCGGCCCTCGTGCTCGCGGTGTTCTGCTTCAACCTGCTCGGCGACGGGTTGCGCGATATCGTCGACCCGCAGCGGCGCACGTGAGGTTGTCGCGATGACGAATACGATTCCGCTCCTGGATGTCCGCGATCTCACCGTCGAATTCGCCACGCGCCGCGGCACCGTGCGTGCGGTCGATCAGGTGAACCTCAGTGTCGCCAAGGGCGAGACGGTCGGCATTGTCGGCGAGTCCGGTTCCGGCAAGTCGGTCACCTCCTATGCCGTCATGCGCATTCTCGACCGTGCCGGGCGGATTGCCGACGGCTCGATCATGTTCTCCGGAATCGACATCCGGCACGCGTCTGAGACCGAAGTGCGCGACATGCGCGGGCGGGAGATCTCGATGATCTTCCAGAATCCGCGGGCGGCGCTCAACCCGATCCGCAAGGTCGGCCACCAGATCGAAGACGTGCTGCTGCAGCATGTGCAGGCGGTGCCGAGCGACGCTCGCGAGAAAGCGATCGCGATACTCGAGCAGGTGCGGATCGCCCGGCCGCAGGAGCGCTATCACGCCTATCCGTTCGAACTGTCCGGCGGCATGTGCCAGCGCGTCGTGATCGCGCTGGCACTCGCCTGCCGGCCGCAGCTTCTGATCGCCGATGAGCCGACCACCGGCCTCGACGTGACGACGCAGAAGGCAGTGATGGAGCTCGTCGTCGAGTTGACGCGCGAGCGCGGCATGTCGACGATCCTGATCACCCACGACCTCGGGCTCGCGGCTGCCTATTGCGACCGCGTCGTCGTCATGCAGAAAGGCCACGTGGTCGAAACCGCGGCGTCGGAGACGATCTTCAAGAGCCCGCAGCACTTCTATACCCGCAAGCTGATGCGGGCGACGCCACGCATCGGCGTCACGCTGCGCGACCTGCTGCCGCCCGACACGGTGCTTCCAGAAAGCCCGCCTGCAGCGCCTGTCGCCGCGAAGATCGGCGCGCCGCTGCTCGTGGTCGACCATCTCATCAAGGAATATCCGCGCAACGCGATGAGCCGGACGCTGGCCGATCTGTTCCGCCGCCGGCGTGACAAGCCAGATGACACGGCATTCCGCGCCGTCGATGGCATCAGCTTCGACATCAAGCGCGGCGAGAGCGTCGGCCTCGTCGGGGAATCGGGCTGCGGCAAGTCGACCACCTCGATGATGGTGATGCGCCTGCTCGACAAGACGGACGGCACCATCGGCTTCGACGGCCACGACATCGGTGCCATGCCGGTGAAGGATTTTGCGGGCTCGCCGCTGCGCAGTCGCATCCAGATGGTGTTTCAGGACCCGACCGACAGCCTCAATCCACGCTTCACCGCGGCGCGCGCGATTGCCGATCCGATCCTGCGGCTTGGCAAGGAGCGCGGCGCGAAGGCGGTGCGCGCGCGCTGCGCGGAATTGGCGCGTCAGGTCGGGCTCCCGGTCGAACTGCTCGACCGCTTCCCGCACCAGCTCTCCGGCGGGCAGAAGGCGCGCGTCGGCATCGCCCGCGCGATCGCGCTCGGCCCCGAATTGCTGATCCTCGACGAGCCGACCGCGGCGCTCGACGTCTCGGTGCAGGCGATCGTGCTCAACCTGCTGCAGGATTTGAAAACGGCACTCGGCATGAGTTATCTGTTTGTCTCCCACGATCTCAATGTGGTGCGCCTGCTGTGCGACCGGGTCATTGTCATGCGCGCGGGAAAGATCGTGGAGCAGGGAACGAGCGACCAGGTGCTCAGCGCCCCGCAGAGCGACTACACCCGTGAACTTCTCACCGCCATTCCTCACCCGCCGATCTGATTTTTCTCAATACTCATGACAACAAGAGATACGCTCGACGATTATCTGGACGGCGCTGCCGGCGCGCTCCGCCTGCCGATCGAGACGGCTTGGCGTCCAGCAGTCAAAGCCAATCTCGAAATGCTGCTCGCTTTCGCTGACCTCGTCGACGCGTTTCCGCTGCCGGAAGAAATGCCGCCGGCGCCAGTCTATCGGGCCTAGCGATGGCGCCTGATTATTCCGATGCGTCGGCGGGCGAGATCGCCGCGGCCGTGGCGCGCGGGGACACGACGGCAGCCGCGGTGACGGAAGCTACGCTTGCCCGCATCGCCCGGCTCAATCCGCTGCTCAATGCATTTACCGATGTCACCGCGGAGCGCGCGCGCCGGCGCGCGAAAGCGATCGATGACACGCGGGCTGCCGGACGAGCGCTCGGGCCGCTCGCCGGCGTGCCCTTTGCGGTGAAGAATTTGTTCGCTGTCGAAGGCTTGCCGACCCGCGCCGGATCGAAGATCAATCGCGAGCGCATGCCGGCGCCGAAGGATTCGCCGCTGATCGAACGTTTGGAGGCCGCCGGCGCGGTGCTGGTCGGTGCCCTGAACATGGGCGAATACGCCTACGACTTCACCGGCGAGAACCTCCACGACGGCCCGTCGCGCAATCCGCACGATTCGCAGCACATGACCGGCGGCTCCTCGGGCGGTTCTGGTAGCGCCGTTGCCGGGCGGCTGGTGCCGCTCGCACTCGGCTCCGATACCAACGGCTCGATCCGGGTGCCGAGCTCGCTCTGCGGCATTTTCGGGCTGAAGCCGACCTATGGCCGGCTGTCGCTCGCGCGCAGCTTTCCGTTCGTCGCGAGCCTCGATCATTTTGGCCCGTTCGCGCGGACGGCGCGGGACCTCGCACTGGCCTATGACGCGATGCAAGGGCCGGACCCGGAGGATCCGATCTGCGCCGACCGGGCGGCGGAGCTTGCGCTGCCGACGCTTGACGCCGGGATCGCCGGGCTGCGGATTGCGCGCGCGATCGGCTATTTCAATGAAGGGCTGCTTCCGGAGGCAGAGGAGGCGCTCACGCGCGTTGCCGCAGCGCTCGCCGTCAGCGGCACCATCGAAATCCCGGAGGCGCGGCGGGCAAGGGCCGCGGCTTACGTCATCACCGCGGCGGAAGGTGCGGCCCTGCACCTCGATCGGCTGCGCGAACGGCCCGGCGATTTTGATCCCGCCGTGCGCGACCGCCTGATCGCCGGGGCGATGATCCCGGCAGCGCTGGTGATGAAGGCGCAGCAGTTCCGCCGCTGGTACCGCGCGCGCGTGCTTGCGCTGTTCGACGGGGTCGATGCCATCATCGCGCCGGCAACACCCTGCACGGCACCAAAGATTGGGCAGAAGACGTTTGTCCTCAACGGGGTAGAACTGCCGGTGCGGCCCAATCTCGGGCTCTACACCCAGCCGATCTCCTTCATCGGCCTGCCGGTGGTCGCGGTGCCGGTGCCGCTGTCGCCGCTGCCGATCGGCGTGCAGATCATCGCGCCGCCGTGGCGGGAGGACGTTGCCTTGCGCATCGCAAGCGTGCTCGAGCAGGCAGGCATTGCCGCTGCGCCAAAACCCGCGATCGAGGGAGCTGCGTGATGGAGGTCGACCTGCCCGAGGTCGTCGCCGAGGTGAAGGAGGCCTTCGACCGCTATGAGCGCGCTTTGGTGACCAACGACGTGCGCACGCTCGACACGCTGTTCCGCGACGACCCGCGCACGATCCGTTATGGTGGGGGTGAGAATCTGTACGGCTATGCCGCGATCGCGGCCTTCCGCCAGGCGCGCTCGCCGGCCGGCCTCGCGCGCGAACGCGCAAGAACCGTCATTACGGCTTATGGCCGCGACGTTGCCGTCGCTTCGACCTTGTTTTACCGCGCCAGCGCGCCGGGCAAAGTCGGCCGCCAGATGCAGACGTGGGTGCGCTTCGGCGAAGGCTGGCGTGTCGTCGCCGCGCATGTGAGCGTGATCGAGGGGCAACAGGATGAACACGCTCGTGCTTGACCGCGCCGAGAACGGAACGCGGCGCCGCACGCTGGTCGAGAGTTTGCGCCACCAGCTTGCCGATGAGATCATGACCGGCCAGCTTGCGCCCGGCACCGCGCTTGACGAGACCGAATTGGCGCGCCGCTTCCAGGTATCGCGCACGCCGGTGCGCGAGGCGATCCGCCTGTTGGATGCGAGCGGCCTCGTGGAAGCGCGTCCGCACCGCGCCGCTGTGGTCGCCCGCCCGAGCCACGAACGACTCGTCGGCATGTTCGAGGCGATGGCGGAGTTGGAAGCGCTGTGCGCCTCCTTCGCCGCCGAGCGCATGACCCGCGCCGAACGCCAGAGGCTGGAAGACATCCACGAAACCCTGCGGGCGCTCATCCATAGCGGCGACCCGCAGCGTTATCACGAGATCAACGAGGCGTTCCATGCCGCGATCTATAACGGCGCGCATAACGGCTATCTGGCCGAGCTGACGGTCACGACGCGCGTGCGGGTCGCGCCGTTCCGGCGTGCTCAGTTCCGCAATCTCGGACGCCTCGCCAAGTCGCATGCCGAGCATGATCGGGTGATGGTGGCGATCATGCGCGGCGAACGCGCACGGGCGGGCGAAGCGATGCGCGGGCACATCACCACCGTGCGCGAGGAATACGAGGCCTATATGCGAGCGCTGTGATCGCGGAGGGGCGCAGCCTCAGCTCGGTTGCGTTGCCTCGAGATAAGCGCGCCAGCCGCCGAACGCGGAAATATCGCGCGCGCCTTTCGTTGCGTCGGCCTCGACCAGAAAACCCTTCACCACGCGGCCATCGGCGAGCGTGAGCGAGCCGATCGACAGCGGCGGTGGGATGGCAGCGACGAAGCGACCGAAATTGTCCGGCGACATCGCCCAAAGCTCGACCTCGATCGGCGTGCCGGCGCCTTTCGCGACGCGCAGCAGGCCGGGGCGCGGCGGCATCGTGCCGGGCAAGGCGAAGAAGCGGTATTCGGCGTTGGTGGTCGTCGCCTCGCAGAAGCGCGCACCGCGCGCGCGCAGTTCGCCATTGAGCGGCAGACCGGTCAGATGCGCGCCGACGACGGCGAGGATCACGCTGTCGCCGATCGCGCGCGATGGGAGAGGCGGCAGCGCCGGTTGCGGGCGGCCGGTCGCGCCAAGCGGCAGTCCGGTATCGGCGTGGAGCACGCGGCCGATCGAAGCGAGCAGCGCATCTTCTCCCGTCGGCGCCAGCAGCGTGATGCCGAAGGGGAGGGGGCCAATGTCCGCTCCGCTGTCATGCAAAGCCGTCGGCACCGCGAGCCCGCACAGATCGAGCAGATTGACGAAATTGGTGTAGGTGCCGAGGCGGCCGTTGAGGGTGATCGGATCGGCTAGTACTTCATCGACCGTGTAGGTCGTCGGCGCGGTCGGCAATGCCAGCACGTCGATATCGGTCCACACGCGCGCGGCTTCGCGGCGCAGCTCTTCCAGGTGGTAGAAGGCGGCGAATGCGTCGGGCGCCGTCACGTTGCGTCCGGCCAGAATGATCGCGCGGGTGACCGGATGCAGCGCGTCCGGGTCGCGTTCGATCAGGGTGCGGGCCGCGGCGTAGCGCTCGGCGACCCACGGCCCCTCATAGAGCATCCGTGCGGTCGCGAGAAATGGCGCGATGTCGATCTCGGTAATAGCGAGCCCGAGGCGGTTCAAACGTTCGAGCGCGGCGTCGTAATCCGCCGCAGCACGGTCGTCGCCGAAGAAAAGTCGATCGCCCGCCCGCGGCACGCCGATGCGCAGGCGCGGCGGGATCGCACCCGGAAGCCCGAGCCCGCGCGGGCGGGAATACGCGTCCTTGTCGTCGGCGCCGGCGATGATGCTGAGCGCCGCCCAGGCGTCATCGACAGTCAGCGCGATCAAAGAGACGCAGTCGAGCGTCCGGCACGCCGGCACCACGCCGAAGGCTGAGACGAGGCCAAGACTCGGCTTGAGACCGACAATGTTGTTGAGCATCGCCGGTACCCGGCCGGAGCCGGCCGTGTCAGTGCCGAGCGCGAGCGGCACCAGGCCCGCCGCAACCGCCGTCGCCGAACCGGAACTGGACCCGCCAGGAATGAGCCGCGGATTGAGTGCGTTGCGCGGGATGCCATGGGGCGAGCGCACGCCGACGAGGCCAGTGGCAAACTGGTCGAGATTGGTCTTGCCGATCACGATTGCACCCGCCCGGCGCAGCCGCGCCACGGCGGTGGCATCGTCGCTCGGATGATAGGCAAAGGCCGGGCAGGCCGCGGTCGTCGGCAGGCCGGCCACATCGATATTGTCTTTCACCGCAACGGGGACGCCGCAAAGCGGCAGATCGGCGGCGCCGCGCGCCGCCAGCGCGCGTGCCTCGGCGTGGGCCTCGCCCTCGTCGCGCAGCGTGATGAACAGCGCCGGATCGGCGTGGGCACGGATACGCGCAAACGCTTGCGCCACGGTGTCTTCCGGCGTCCGCTCGCCGGAACGGTGAGCCTCAAGAATGTCGTCGATTGTGTCCGCCACGCGCGCCCCGCTGCGCCGGATGGTCTAAGCCCGACATTGGCATGGGCGTACATGGATGACAGGGGCGTGGCAACCGCGTTCGGCGCGCGGGCGCGATCAAGCCTCCGCTTTGCTCACGCGGCAGAGCAGCGCGCGAAGCTGGTAGGTTCCCATCGCGGGATCGTAGGGCGGGGCGTTGTCGGTCAAGAGGTTCACGTTCGACTTCCACACGCCGTATTCGGGCGCCGGCTCGTCCGGGAACCACCAGCCGTGCTCGGCGGCGATCACGCGCGGATCGATACCGGTCGTGACCCGGGCACGCTGCTTGATGCGCCCGCGCCGCGTCTCGATCCACATCCAGTCGCGATTGCGGATGCCGTAGCGTTGCGCCGTGTCGGGGTGAATGTCGGCGACCGGCTCGCGATGGGCCTTGCGCAGCTTGTCGATCTGCCGATGCTCGGAATTGAAGAAATACGGAATGCGGGCGCCGGTCGTCAGTACCAGCGGATAGTCCGCGACAAGGTCCGGGCGGCTGAGCGGGCTTTCCGGCGGCTCGGCATAGGTCGGCAACGGCGCGTAGCCCATCTCCTCGAAGCGCGTCGAATAAAGCTCGATCTTGCCGGTCGGCGTTTTGAAACCGTGATCCTCGTATTTGCGATACGTGAAGGGCACGGTGATCGAGCCGCGTTCCTTCAACTCGGCGAAGCTGAGATTGAGCCCGCCGGCCTTGAGCTGCGCATCGAGCACGGCTTCGACGGGCTCGGTGCAGGCGGGCAGCTTCATCCGCCGCGCCAACTCGACGAAAATCTCTTCGTCGGACTTGCATTCGAAGGTGCGCACCGCGCGCTGATTGGCGAGCACGACATTGGCGGCGACTGTCGGCAGGCCGGCAAGCTGATCAAGCTCGGGCCAGCTTGCCGCCGGCAGCACGATGTCGGCAAGCTCCGCGGTCGGCGTCATGAACAGGTCGGCGCACACCATGAAGTCGAGCTTCATCAGCGATTCATGCACCAGCGCGCTGTTTGCATAGGTGGTCAGCGTATTGTTGCCGAAGACGAGGAACGCCTTGACCGGGTAAGGCTTGCCCTCGCGCATCGCCTGCAGCAGCGTTGGAATATGCGCGGCCGGAAGGTCGGCGCCTTCGCCGCCCAGCAGCTTGAAACGGTCGGCGCCGAGGCGCTTCGCAGCGGCTTGCGGCGAGACGTGCTCGATCAGGCTCGGGAAGCGGCCGAGGCCGTGCATGCCGAACACCCAGCCACCGGGCACATCGACATTACCCGTGATTGCCGGCAACAGCGAGATTGCGCGCACCGTCTGAATGCAGTTCGGCGTGTGCTCGATGGCGCAGCCCCATTCCATCATCGCCGGCTTGATCTCGGCGAACAGCCGCGCCGCCGCCCTGATCTTCTCAGCAGACACCCAGGTGATCGGCTCCGCCCATTCCGGCGTATAGGGGCGCACATGGTCGGCAAGCGCATCAAAGCCGTGGGTCCAGCGCGCGACGAACGACGCGTCGTAGAGCTTTTCGGCGATGATGACGTTGAGCATCGCGAGCGCAAGCGCGTCGTCGGTGCCGGGGCGGAGCTGCAGCCACACTTCGGCGCGGCGCGAGAGCTCAGTCTCGCGCGGATCGACCACGACGATCTTCGGATTGTGGTCGAGCGCTTCGCGGACATTGAACCGGGTCTCGCCGTCGGGGCCGGAATTGAGCGGATTGTGGCCCCAGAACAGCATGCAGGCGGGCGGCGTGCCGCCGGTGAAATCGGAAACCGGAAAATCGCCGAAGGTGAGGATGCAGGTGTTGACCCGCGGGTGAAAGCATTGGGCAAAGCCCGGCTCGCACCAGTTCGGCGTGCCGAGCGCATGGCCGAAGCGCGACACCCAGCGGATGTGATGGCGCCCCGTCCCGGTGCCGAGCGCGATGGCTTCGGGACCATGCTCACGGCGGATCGCCTCGAGTTTTTCGGCGATCTCGTCGAGCGCCTCATCCCAGCCGATGCGATGCCAGGTGCCGGCGCCGCGCGGGCCTTCGCGCCGCATCGGATATTTCAGGCGGTCGGGGTGGTAGACCAGATCGAGGGTGACGGTGCCGATCGGGCACAGGCGGCCGTGGTTGAGCGGAGAATCGCGATCGCCCTCGACCTTGACCAGCCGGTCGCCGGCAACATGGAGAAGAACACCGCAGCCGCCATGACAACTCCGGCAGACGCTTTTCAAAATCTTGGTGTCGCCGGCGGCAGCGGCGCTGGCAGCGGCAGGAGCGTCAATAGTCGCAACACGGTCGGGCATGGCAAGAAAACCTCGCAGCGGTGCCCGCAGCGAACATCTGTGCGGGCGGCTGTGTCGGCCCCCGAACCGCAAATGCTCGCGTTACCTGTAAACCTTACACCTTGCGGGCGAACCGGCAGCCCAAGCATGCGCCAAGTTCTTTACTGGTGGAAGCGTTTGCACGAATTGAGCGGCGGCCGCCCGGCGCGGAAAATGCTGTTACGGGGCGGACTTACAGTAGCCCGCCGATAAAACGGCACGCAGCGCGTTTCCCAATTCTCAAATCATGCAATCGCGCCGCGGTGCACCCGAACAGCCGTTGCTTTTTGCCGCATGGCGCGCGAGAGCTCTAAAGCGGCGCGGGCGGCGATTAAGCAGCCTCGGCAATCGAAATCATTGCCTCAGATTGAACCACTCGCGTCTCAGCGCGCGCGCCGACGTGCAAGCGGGACCCGTTTCATCACCTCCGGCTCCTCGAACACCTCGGTCCGGTTCACCACGCGCTCACCGCAACTCGTGAAATAGACGAGGACCTTGTCGCCAAAAGGTGAAAGTCCCTGGGCCCGGTGATCTGCCTCCGAGCGGATGATGCCGTGGCACTCGCCGCACCGGCAACCATCGCCGCAGCCATAGACGATGACATGCGAGCCGTATCGAATCGGGCCCTCAGATTGAGAGGCAAAATTTGGCTTACCAGGTACAGTCATTGTTCTTCTCCTGCGGCTCAGCCCCCATGGCAATGATTAAGATCAGTCGCGCCGATCGGGATCGGATCGCCGGCTCGTGTTGCTTGCTACGCCCTCAAGCGCCTCGATCGGCTGCTCCGGACTCAGGACAGTAAGGACTGATCGCTATTGATGCACCAAAGACAGTGCGTTTTCACGGCTGGCGCAAGGGTCTTCTGCTTCACATGAGACGGCCAGGCCAAGCGCAAAAGCTTTACCGCGGCCGGCACGGGCGAGCCGATGCATGCCTCACTGTCAGTCGCCTTGACAGGATTAATATAGGTCTTGCAGCGCGATCTTGCCATTGATCAATCGCGGGTTTCTGATCCCTGACGGCGTCGGTATCCGCGGTCAGGGTATGCCGCTCGTCGGAAAATGGAAGCCGGGGCCAAGACCGGGTGGACGGTCCTTTGGTGCCAGGAGAGGACTCGTATTAGCCATCTAACGATATGATATTACGTGTTGTTTAAGATTTCGATTTGTGCGATACCAACCATAATACCAACGGGACGCGTTTCGTCCGGCATGCCGGCGCGTGCGGCGAGTAAGAATGGACGCTGAAAGAACAGAGAGCAAGCAGCGCGGGAAGCCGTTCGCGAAGGGCGTGAGCGGCAATCCGAGGGGGCGGCCGAAGGGAGCGCGGAACAGGGCGACGATCGCGGCTGAGGCGTTGCTTGAGGGCGAGGCGGAGGCGTTGACGCGGAAGGCCGTCGACATGGCGCTGGCGGGCGACACGGTCGCGCTGCGGCTGTGCCTGGAACGGCTTCTGCCGCCCCGCAAAGAGCGCGCCATCGCGTTTGAAATGCCGGCGCTCGCAAGCGTCGAGGACGCGGCGAGGGCGTTCGGTGCGCTTCTGGCGGCCGTCGCTGAGGGGCGGATCACGCCGAGCGAGGCAAGCACGCTTGCGGGGC
>CAZTTL010000005.1:0-1190 GCA_964616635.1 uncultured Rhodoplanes sp.
GCAGACAGTCACCTCTGGCATTTCGGACAAAAAAAGGTCGAGCGGCCGTTCTGCACGATGCGGATGACGGTGCCGTTGCAGCCGGGCGTGACGCAGGACGCGCCCTCGCGGTCGTAGACGCGGAAGCGGTGCTGAAACAGCCCGAGTTCGCCATCGGTGCGGGAATAGTTGCGCAGCGAGGAGCCGCCGGCCGCGATCGCGTCCTTGAGCACGGCCTTGATCGCTGCGACCAGCGCCTCTGCGCGCGCATTCGGCCTGCCCGCTTTGGTCGCGATGGTGGCAGCGCCGCGCTTCGGCGACAGCCGCGCCCGATGCAGGGCCTCACACACATAGATGTTGCCGAGCCCCGCCACGACCGTCTGGTCCGACAGCGCCGCCTTCAGGCTCGTCGCTTTTCCCGCACAGGCGCGCGCGAGCACCGCAGCATCGAATTTCTTGTCGAGCGGTTCTGGCCCGATCGCCTTCATCAGCGGATGTGCGGCAAGCGTGGGCGCGGGAACAAGCAGCATCAGGCCGAAACGGCGCGGATCGTTGAAGGCGATGCGCACGCCATTCGACATATGAAACACGACATGGTCGTGGGCTTGCGCCTCCGAGCGCGGATGATGAAAAGCACCCAGCGTGCCCGCGCGCGCCCCCGCCCCTTTTGCGTCGCGTTGCCGTGCCACCCTCTCGCCCCGGCTCACGCGGAACGAGCCGGACATGCCGAGATGCATCATCAGCACCTCGCCGGAGGTGAGATCAGCGAGCAGATATTTCGCCCGCCGCCGCAGCGCGGTGACGGTCTGCCCTTCGAGCCGTGCCGAAAAATTCTCCGGAAGCGGGCGGCGCAGGTCGGGCCGCCGCGCCTCGACCTTGACGAAGCGCGCGCCTTCCATCACCGGGGCGAGCCCGCGGCGAACCGTTTCGACTTCCGGCAGTTCGGGCAACGCCTATGACCTTCGCGCGCGATGTCCCTTACGCTTCGACATAATCAGCGATGCTAGTCGGCTCGGGAACAGGCAGCCCGTCTTCCTTCAGGCCGGCAATGTGAAACCTGATCGCTTCGCGAATGCCTTGTTCGACCTCGGGCACCGTTGCGCCGGACGCGACGCAGCCCGGCAGGTCGGGCACATAGGCGGAGTAGTTCCCATCCGCTCGTTCAATGACAATGGCATAACGCATCAACGCGTCTCCTTCAGACCGGCCTG
>CAZTTL010000005.1:1290-4726 GCA_964616635.1 uncultured Rhodoplanes sp.
TGTGCCGGGTGCGAGATCGTCTGATGGGTGACCGGCGATCGTTACGCGGCCCTTCTTGTCCGGGTGCTTGAACTGACGATGGCTCCCGCGCGTGGCGACCAGATACCAGCCATCCTCGCTGATTAGATCGATAACGTCTCTCACTTTCACGACAGATCTTCCGGTTCAGTCAAAGCACGCAACACTCAAGAACTCACTCCTCCCCCTCGTCGCTCGCGGCCGACCATTCCTTCACCCGCGCGAGGTCGTCATAGGTGCCGTAGCGGTGCTTCCACATCGAGAGCACGAGCGAGCGATAGGGCATCGTCTCGTCCTCGAAGGCCTTCACCAAAGCCTTGAAGCGCGCGAGCGCGTGGTCGGCTGCGGCATCAGGCGTGCGGGTCTCGAAGTCGATCTCGCGCACCTCGCCCGCTTTCTCCGCCCCGGTGAGCCGCACATAGGTGAGCTCGGCGAGCGTGGCGCCGGCCGGCACATCGGCAAATCCGCCGCTGCGCAAAATGGCGCCTTCCAGCGTGAGCTGCGGTGCCACGCCGATGCGCACCTGCTTGTCGCTCGGCGGCGATCCAGTCTTGAAATCAAGGATGGCGTAGCGGCCGTCGGCCAAACCCTCGATGCGATCGGCGCGCGCCGAAAGCTTAAAACTGCGTTCGCCGAGCGGAATCGTCAGCGTGCCGCGCGTCTCCACCTGTGCCGAGGTAAACGCGGCGCGGCGCTGGCGCTCGAAATGCGCGAACCAGTGCGCGATCTCGCAAAAGCGCGGCCACCAGAACGCGTGCGCCTCAGGATACGCGTCGAGCGCGGCAAATTGCGCGCGGCCGATCGTTAGCAGCGCCGCGACCGGATCGTCTGGCAAACGCTCGGGGTATGTGGTCACGAACGCGCTGATCGCGTTGTGGATGGCGATGCCGCGGTCCTTGGCGCCGGGCGGCAGGTCGACCTGATCGAGCCGGTCGAGCTTGAGAATATGCTTGGCATAGATGGTGTAGGGATCGCGCAGCCAGTGCTCGACCTCGGTGACGGACAATGCGGTCGGGCGGGCCGCGCGCGGCGGGCACGGTGCGGGACGCGCCACCCGACGCGGCGGATGATCCGGCCGGTCGAGCTTTCGCGCAAGCGCGAGATAGCGCTCGCCACGCGTCACCGCGCCCTCCCAGTGCGCGCCGGCGACCGCCGCCAGCCGCTGGAGAAACCGCGAGGCGACCGCCGGCGCCCCGCCGATCTTTCCGGCGCGCGTCAGCACCACCTCGCGGGCGCCGCCGGCAAGCTGGGCGAAGTCATGAGCGGACAGGCCGACGCGGCGCTCCGGCAGGTCGAGGCCGAGCGCGTGACGCATGCCGCGGTCGAGCCAGGGATCGGGGCGAATTGCCGGCGGCCATACCTCTTCGACAAGCCCGCCCAACACCAGGCGGTCCACGTTGACGAGCCGCGCTTCGAGCAGGCCGAGAATGGCGACCCGGCTTTCTGTCGCCACCGGCGGCCTTATCACGCGATCGGCGATCGCGGCACGAAACAGGTCCGGATACTCCTCCGCGGTCACCATCAGGCCGGACGCGGCCTGTTCGGCCGCGATCTCATCGAATGCGGCTTCCAGCGCGCCACCGTCCGTGCCGGCGAATGAGCCCACCTCGCCCGCGGCATCGCTGCCGAGCGCCACAACAACATCGCGATGGCAGCGGGCGAGCTCCGCCAGCGCGTGAGGCTTTGTCGGCTCGAGCGCTTCCAGCGGTTCGAGCGCGGTCGCAAGTTGCGCCAGTAAATTTTCCGCCGCGGCGAGATCGGCTTCGCGCACCCGTGCCCGCGGGTCGGCCGGATGCAGCGCCGAGGTCTCGCCGCGCCGGAGTTTTTCCAGCTCCTCGCCGAACGCCGCAAGTGCGCGCATGAGTTCGCGCGATCCGGCACGCGGGCGCGGCCCGCGCAGCAACGCCCGCTCCAGCGCCGCGATCGCCCGCGCATGGGCATCGGCCGCGGCACCGAGCCGGCACAGCGGGTGCTTCAGCAGCGCGAGCAGCGGCACCGGGGCGGCGCCGGAGAGCGCCGTTTCCGCCGCCAGGCGGGAAAAAACACCCGCCGGCGTGTCGGCGAGCGGCACACCGGCCGAGTCGGCGACCGCGATATTCCAGCGCCCAAGCGCTGAGGCGACGCGGCGCGCCAGCGCGCGGTCCGGCGTTGCCAGGGCGACCCGGCTGTTCGCATCGTCGAGGGCTTCGCGCAACGCCACGGCGATTGCCAGCGCTTCTTCCTCGGCATTGGCCGCTTCGACCACCGCCAAACCGGCGAGGCTTGGCGCCAGCACTTCGATGAAGCCCGGATCGGCCAGCCGCGTCTGCCAGCGGTCGCTGGTGACGGACGGGCGCAAAACCTCGGACATCACCATGGCGCGATCGTGCCGCGGCAACGTGCCGAGCACCGTGACATCGTCGCGGCCGATCTTGAGCTGGCGGAGCAATCCATGCAGCGCGAATTGCGGATGGCCGCTCTCCGGCTCGCTCTGCGGTCCACCGCCCCTCTTGGCTTCGCCTCCGATCGCGTCCCAGCTTTCGCGATCGAGGTGGGTGTCGAGCCCAGGCAGCACGACGGCGCCATACGGCAGCCGGGCGACGGCGGCGATAAAACGCGCGGTTGCCGGCATCGAGCCGGTCGAGCCGGCGACGATCACCGGGCCATCGCGCTTTTGCGCGAGGCGGGCAGCTTCCGCGGCGAGCAGGCGGTCGCGCCGCGCCATCGGCTCGATGGCGCCGCGCTCGGCCAGCAATTGCGGCCAGTGCCGGCGCGCGATCGCGAGGAATTCAAGCGTGCGGCACCAGTATTCATCGAGCTCGTCGGGCACCAGCCCGTCGAGCCGGTCCCAGGGAACATCACGCACCGTCATGTCGTCGATCAGCCGGGCGAGATGATCGGCGAGCGCGAGTCCGGCCGCGGGGGTGCCGACGAGAAGCGGCGCATCATCGCCCGACACGCGCGTCGCTTCGGCAAAGCGCATGACGAGACGCGCGAGCAGAAAGCGGCGGGCGAGGCCGGAAAGCGCCAGCGGCAGGTCGAGGGGCTCCGCGCCTCCGGCAATCGCCGCGAAGGCGAACTCGTCTTCATCGATGTCGCCGAGCGCGGCAATGCGCGGCAGCAGGGCGGCGTCGGTGCCCAGCGCATCGAGAAAGGCCTCGCGCGCGAGCAGGCAGGCCCGCTGGGTCGGCAGGTAGAGCGTCGCTTTGGCAAGCGCGAGCGGGTCGTCTTGCCTCGCCTTGCCGGGCACCAGCGTGCCGTCGACGAGCGCGCGCGCGAGCGTCGGCAGAAACGGCACGGCAGCGGGAATGGTGAACACGCGCGGAGCGGAAGCCATGGACCGATGTTAGCGGATTCGCGCGCCGGTCGCGGCCGTCACCGCGAACCGTTTCGCCCAAAACCCAGCTTTTCTTGTCGGGTTCGGAGCTTGGTGGCTACT
>CAZTTL010000005.1:4826-30861 GCA_964616635.1 uncultured Rhodoplanes sp.
TTCAAGGTCGGGAGCTTGTGACAGGCCAAGCCTTTGTTTAACCAACCCCGCCGGCGCAGCCGACTGCTAAGGCATTATTCGGTCTTGATAAGAATTCCGATTCCACCCGAACGCAATTCGGCCTAGTGTGCCCCCTCGCCGCCCGAGCCGAACCTGGTACCGGGCTGAAGCGGCAGCGAAAACAGATGCTTACGCGAACAGAGCGGCGAACGGCTGCTCTGCGTAATGAGGTTGTGGCGGCGCCGAATACGCGCCGGTTTTCAGGAGACGCGAAAGCGCGTGCAGTATATCTCGACCCGGGGCGAAGCTCCGCCGCTCGACTTCATTGATGTGACGCTTGCGGGGCTTGCCCGCGACGGCGGGCTTTACGTGCCGGACGCATGGCCGCAGTTCGACGCTTCGGCGATCGCCGGCTTTGCCGGGCAGCCTTATGCCGAGCTCGCGCGCGCGGTAATCCAACCCTTCACCGGCGGCGCGCCGGCGGATGCCGACCTCGCCTGCATGCTGCGCGAGGCCTATGACACCTTCCGCCATCCCGCGGTGACGCCGCTGGTCCAGATCGCCCCCAACACTTTCGTGCTCGAACTGTTTCATGGTCCGACGCTTGCTTTCAAGGACCTCGCAATGCAGTTCCTGGCGCGGCTCATGGATCATGCGCTGGCGCTGCGCGGCGAGCGCACCACCATCGTCGTTGCGACCTCGGGCGATACCGGGGGGGCTGCGGTCGAGGCGTTTCGTGGCTCGGCGCGCGCCGACCTGTTTGTGCTGTTTCCGGATGGCCGCGTCTCCGACGTCCAGCGCCGGATGATAACGACGGCGGTCGCCGACAACGTCCATGCGCTGGCGATCGAAGGCACCTTTGACGACTGCCAGGCAATCGTGAAGGGCTTGTTCAACGACCACGTTTTTCGTGACCGCGTTGGCCTGTCGGGGGTCAACTCGATCAACTTTGCCCGAATCGTCGCGCAGGTGGTGTACTACTTCGCCGCCGCCGTCGCGCTCGGCGCGCCGCATCGCAAGGTCGCGTTCACGGTGCCGACGGGAAATTTCGGTGATATCTTTGCCGGCTATGTCGCGGCACGCATGGGCCTGCCGGTGCAGCGTCTCGCGATTGCGACGAACGTGAATGATATCCTCGCCCGGATGCTCGCGACCGGCGTCTACCAGGTGCGCGAGGTCGTCGCCACCACATCGCCGTCGATGGACATCCAGGTCTCGTCGAATTTCGAGCGGCTGCTGTTCGAAGCCTGTGGGCGCGAGGCGCGCGCCGTGCAAGCGGCGATGGCGGCGCTCACAAGGTCGCAAAGCTTTTCCGTTCCCGCCCACGCGCTTGCAGAGATCCGGACGCTGTTCACCGCCGACCGCGCCGACGAGGACGACACCGCGGCAACGATCCGCACGGTGCGCCGCGAGGCCGGCTATCTGCTCGATCCGCATACTGCGGTGGCGATGGCGGTCGCCGAGAAAGAAGCGCGCGACCCGGCCGTGCCGATGGTCGTGCTGTCGACCGCGCATCCGGTGAAGTTTCCCGACGCCGTCGAGGCCGCATGCGGCATTCGGCCGGCTTTGCCGGACTGGCTCGCCGACCTTGACAGCCGCCCCGAACACGCGACCGCGCTCGCCGCTGACCAAGCCGCGGTCGCCACTTATATTCTGGCCCACAGCCGTGCCGCACGTGAACGCGAAGGAGCCGCCGCATGACCGTCGAGGTGACCCGCCTCCCCTCGGGACTCGTGGTGATTACCGACGACATGCCGCATCTTGAAACGGCGTCGCTCGGCGTTTGGGTGAATTGCGGCAGCCGCAATGAGAGCGAAGAAGAGCACGGGATCTCGCATTTTCTCGAGCACATGGCGTTCAAGGGAACACAGACGCGCTCGGCCCGCGAGATTGCGGAAACGATCGAGGCGGTGGGCGGCGACCTCAATGCCGCGACCGGCGTCGAGGTCACGGCCTATTACGCCCGCATGCTGAAAGGCGACGTGCCGCTCGCGCTCGACGTTCTTGCCGACATCCTCTCGCATCCGCGCTTTGATGCGGTGGAGATCAAGCGCGAAAAGAACGTCATCATCCAAGAGATCGGCGCGCTCGAGGACACGCCCGACGATCTCGTCTTCGACTTCCTGCAGGCAACCGCTTTTGCCGACCAGCCGGTCGGCCGCTCGATTCTCGGCACGCCGGCGATGGTGCGCAGTTTCAACGCCAAGAAGCTGTGCGAATATCTCGCCCGCAATTACCGGGCACCGGCAACCGTGGTCGCGGCAGCAGGCGCAGTCAGCCATCAAGCCGTGGTCGACGAGGTCGCGCACCGGTTTGCCGGCTTCAACGGACCGGCCCCGGCGATTCCTGAGCCGGCATCGTTCAACGGCGGCATTCACATCGAGGCCCGCGATCTCGAACAGGCGCATATTGCGCTGGCGCTCGAAGGCCTGCCGCAACGCGATCCCGACCTCTACAGCCTGCAGGTCTTCACCAATATTCTCGGCGGTGGGATGTCGTCGCGCCTGTTCCAGGAAGTGCGTGAGGAACGTGGGCTGTGCTATTCGATCTATACATTTCACGCGCCCTATGCCGACACCGGGCTGTTCGGGCTCTATGCGGGGACCGACGCTTCCGATGCGCAGGAACTGATGCGCGTCGTGGTCGGTGAGTTGGAAGCCGCCGCCGGCAACCTGACCGAGGCGGAGGTCGCCCGCGCCAAGGCGCAGATGAAGAGCGGTCTCCTGATGGCGCTGGAAAGCTCGAGCGCGCGCGCCGAGCAGCTTGCCCGCCACATGATCATTCACGGGCGGGTCATTCCGATCGAGGAGATCGTCGCCCGGGTCGACAGCGTCACCGTCGAGAGCGCACGCAGCGCCGGGCAGGCCATGATGGCACGCGGCCGACCCGCGGTCGCAGCGCTCGGGCCCGGCGGGCTTGAACGGGCGGCGGCAATCGCGGAAAGTCTCGCTTTGAAGGCGGCCTGATCCGCGGCTGAAAGCCGGCTGTGCTATTCCCGAGGCCTGCGTACAACCATGGCGTTCTTTCGCACCGTCAACCTGGCCGAGCAGGTCGCGACCATCGAGGGCACGGGCGTCGTCCTGCGTCCGCCGCTGATGAGCGACTTCGATGCTTGGGCGGCGATCCGCGAAAGAAGCCGCGAATTTCTGACCCCCTGGGAGCCGACTTGGCCGCTCGATGATCTCACCCGCGGCGCCTTCCGCCGCCGACTCAAGCGCTATGTGGAAGACCAGCGCACCGATCAGTCCTATGCATTTTTCATCTTCACCGCCGACCGCCGCGCCCTGGTTGGCGGGCTGACGCTCGCCAATGTCCGGCGCGGTGTCGCCCAAGCCGCCAGTCTCGGCTACTGGATGGGAGCCCCCTTCGCCCGGCGCGGTTTCATGGGAGCGGCCGTCCGCGCTATCATGCCTTATTCGTTTTCGGTGCTGCGGCTGCACCGGTTGGAGGCCGCCTGCATCCCGACCAACCGCGCCTCGATCAGGCTCCTCGAATCCTGCGGATTTGTCCGCGAAGGCTATGCGCGCCAATATCTATGCATCAACGGAACATGGCAGGACCATTTGCTCTATGCTCGGCTCAAGGATGACCCGTAATCATGAGCTGGAAACATCATCTCTGCTGCAGACCTCACGACACGACCGACGGCGCTCTTGCCGGACCGCCCGCGGCAATGCCTGACGCAGCACCGCTCGCACCCAGACGCTTGCTGCGCATTGCCACCGGATTGCTCGCCATCGCATTGATCGGCAGTTGTTCGTCGGTAGACCAGTATTTAAGTAGCCAACCGCAGCCGTCGGGCGGCGGCGCGTCGTCGTTCACCGAGCGTTTCCGCAGCCTGTTCGGGAGCGGCTCTGAACCACAGGCCACGCCGGCGGCGCCCGCTCCCACCGGCCTGGGCACGCCCCTCAGCAATTGTCCGCCGGTAACGATCCGCCAAGGCGCCTCGACCTTACAGATGACGGCGCCCGGCAGCGACAACGCGATGGCCGTGCGTTATCAGGCGACATTCGGGCAAACCGCGCGGCAATGCGCCGAGGTGGACGGCAATTTGGCGATCAAGGTTGGCGTGCAGGGCCGGCTCATCCTCGGACCCGCCGGCGCTTCAGGCGAGACCACGCTGCCGCTGCGCTACGCGCTGGTGAAGGAGGGAATGGAGCCGCAGACGCTATGGTCGAAGCTCTATCTCGTTCCCGTCACCATCCCGACCGACGACGCGAACATACCGTTTACGCATGTGATGGAGGACATGGTGGTGCCGATGCCGCCTAATAAGGGATATGGCAACTATGTCATCTATGTCGGGTTTGATCCGAAGGGCGCCGAGCCGCAAAAGCCGCAGAGAAAACGCAGACGCAAGAGCCATTGACGGGCCCCATCACCCCGGTGGCGGCGGCGGCACATAAGCGTTGCACCAGGCTTTCAGCGGCGCCAGCGAGGGATGCGCCAGCGCGCGCTGCAGATAGGTCGCAACGCGCGGCATGTGGCGCAGATATTGTGGCTTGCGGTCGCGCTGATCGAGGCGGGCAAAAATACCGAGGATTTTCGAGGCGCGCTGGGCAGCCAGCGTCGCGTAGAGCTGGGCGAAGCTGGCAACGTCGAAGCGCGGATCGGCCTCGCGGCGCGCCCGCGCATAGCGGCCGAACAGCTCGATCTCCAGCGCCTCCGGCACGTCGACCCGCGCATCCTGCAGCAGCGAGGCGAGGTCGTAGGCCGCCGACCCCAGCATCGCATCCTGAAAATCGAGGAGGCCGACCCGCGCGATCCCTTCCCGCTCCGGCAGCCACAGCAGGTTCGGCGAATGGAAATCACGCAGCACCCAGGTCTTCGGCGCCGCCAGCACCGGTTCAATGGCGTGGCGCCAGAACGACAGGAAGGCGTTACGCGCCGTCGGCGTCGGCGGTGCGGCAAGGCGCGGCAGGTACCAGTCGAGCAACAGCTCGATCTCGATCATCAAGGCTTCGGCGTCGTAGTACGGCAGGCGGTAGGGCCTCGCGGAGGGCGCGAGCGGCAGTTCTCCAGGCAGCTTGAGACTGTGCAGAGCGATCAGGAGATCGACGGCGGTCTGGTAGCGCTCGGCGATCGGCGCCGGCGGGTCGCCCTCGACCACACCGCGGTCGCCGAGGTCTTCGAGCACGACAAAGCCGTTCTCGATATCGGTCGCGTAAAGCTCGGGCGCGGAAAATCCGCGCTCGCGCAACCCATTCGCCATCGCGACGAACGGCCTGACGTCCTCGGCGAGATGGGCAATGGCGCTGTAGGGACGCCCGTAGCGGACCGCCGGCCCGTCGGGCCGGCGCGGCGCATTCATGAACATCACCGTGCGCTCGCCGAGCGTGAGCCGCTCGTATGACCGGGTCGAGGCATCGCCGGCGAGCCGTTCGCGGACGGCGGCACCGAAGCCTGCTTCTTCGAGGAATTCCCGCGCCTTCGGTACGCGCTCGGCGCGCGTGGCAAAGCTCTTGAAGCCGGTCAGCTGCAGGCTGCGGTAATCAAGCCCTCGGCTCGGATCGAGCCTGATCTCGACTTCGAAGCGGTCGGGCGGCAGCACATCGGGGGCGCGGTCCGGCCATTCGAGCAGCACCACCGTGCCGACGGGCAAATCCTCGAAGCCGATCTCGGCCAGCTCTTCCGGCCCCTTGAGGCGGTAGAAGTCCGCGTGTGCCAGCACCAAGCGCGGCAGCTCGTAAGTTTGCAGCAGCGTGAAGGTCGGACTCGGCACGTCGAGCGACTGATCGCCGGCGAGATGGCGGATGATCGCGCGGGCAAGCGTCGTCTTTCCCGCCCCCAGATCGCCGGACAGAGCGACGACATCGCCCGGATCCAGCGCGTTGGCGAGATCGACGGCAAAATCGCGCATCACCTGTTCGTTGGGCAGGTTGATCGTGATCGTCGTTGCACCCGGCGGCGGGGAAGCCATCATGCTTTGGTATTAGTCATTCGGCGGCCGTCTGTGCGGCGGCGCTGGGAAGCGGAAACGTACACACCACGGTCGTCCCGTGTCCAATCCCGGATTCGATGCGCACCTTGCCGCCATGCAGCTCGACGAATGAACGCACGATCGAGAGACCAAGTCCGGCACCGCGGTGATCTGAGCCGCGCGAGTCGGTCTCGAACAGTCCGAACACCCGGCTGGTCATGTCGGCGGGAATGCCGGGCCCTTGATCGCTGACCGAGAAGATCACCGCCTCATCGCTACGCGTGGCGGTGAGCGTCACGAGGCCGCCAGGCGGCGAGAAGCCGATCGCATTGGACAATAGGTTGAACAGCACCTGGCGAATGCGGCGGCCGTCCCCGATGAACGCACCGATCTCCGGGTCGGCGCGCAGATCGAGCACGATCCCATCCTTCACCAGGCGATCCTGCACGCCTTCGGCGGCTGCCTCCATCGTCTCGCGAATATTGACCGGGCCGAGATTGAGCTTCATTGCGCCGGCATCGATCGTCGCAAGGTCGAGAATATTGTTGATGATCGCCAGCAGCGCGTTGGTGGACGTGGTGATATAGGTGAGATATTCGGCCTGCTTCTCATTGAGCGGACCGGTCGAGGGGTCGCCGAGGAAATGCGCAAAGCCGATGATATTGGTGAGCGGCGAGCGCAGCTCGTAGGAGACGTGGTGGACGAAGTCGAGCTTCATCTCGTCGGCGGCGATCAGCGCCTCGTTGCGCTCGCGTAGCGCGCGCTCGACATTCACCGAATCGGTCACATCCTGGAAGGTGACGAGTGTCGCGCCATCAGGCAGCGGGACGGTGGCAAAATCCACGACACTGCCGTCGCTGCGCTCGATGCGCTCGGAAATCGGGTCGCGCTTGTCGAGCGCCGTAACCGCGCCGCGCAGCGCATTCCAGGTGCTTCCATCGCGATGGAGCGGCATGCAGCGGGCAATCACCGCTTCGATATGCGGCCGGTCGCCGAGCGTTACCGCATCGATCCGCCATTGCTGCAGAAATGCCGGGTTGTAAAGCCGCAGCCTGCCGTCGCTGCCGAACACCGCGACGCCTTCGGACAGGTTGTCGAGCGTTTCACCCTGCACGCGGATCAGCGCGTCGGCCCGGCGCTCAAGCTCGAGCCGCTCGGTGATGTCGTCGAACAGATAGGTGACGCCGCCTTCCGGATTGGGCGTGGTGACGACGCGCAAGGTACGGCGGTCGGGCAGGTGCCATTCGTGCCGTTCGGCTTCGGTTGACTGATAGGCCGTGTGAAGACTGGCTTTCCACTGCCGGAAATCCCGCTCTTCCGGCAGGCGCCGCGCCGCGCGCAGGCGATCGAGAATCTGCCCGTCGCTTGGGCCTTCTTCGAGAAAGGCCGGATCAAGGCTCCACAGCGCGCGATAGGCGGCGTTGTGGAAGCTCAGCTTGCGATCCGCGTCAAAAATGGCGACGCCGGTCGCGAGCTGGTCGAGCGTGCGCCGATGGGCGTCGAGCATACGCGCGAGCTCGACGCGCAGCCGCTCGGCTTCGCTGGCGTCGACGCCCATGCCGACGCGCCCGCGCCCCGTCGGCAGTTCGATGACATCCATCATGCGCCGGCTGCCAGCGACAATCGCAGGCAACCGGCCATAAAATCCGCCGGCTGCGGCGCGGCGGCTGATTTCCTCGCGCTCCGCGGTGCCGAGCAGTTCGATGCCCTTGGCGACGACCATCGCCGGATCGGGAGCCTCGACGGCACGGGCGAAAGCCGAGTTGACAAGGACAAGGCGCTCGCCGGCATCGCGCAGCCAGATCGGAGAAGGCAGCGCCTCGATGAGGTTGCGCAGGGCATCGAGCTCGTTCTGCAAGCGCTGCGAACGGGCACTGAGTTCCGCCACCTCGCGCTTGGTCCCGGTCACGTCGCGCAGCTTCATCACCGCGAAGCCGCCCATTGCGCGGCCATCCATCTCGACATACCGGCCCGACTGGGTCGCTAGCTGAAGGGCGAAGGCCTCGCCTTGTGTCTTCAGCCGATCGATGGCGCCGTTGATCGACTGCGCGAAATCCGGGCCGAGCCAATCACCGAAGGCAAGGAGCCGTTGCGGCGCGTGGTTCGGCATCTCGGGCACGATGCAGGACACATCACCGATAACCTCCGGCTCGGCGGCACCCGCGGTCCATATGACAAGCACCTGCGGTTCCGACATCACCAGCGCGGCGAGTCGATCGACGTCGGTATGCAGCGAGGCGATCTCGGCGCGCGCCTCGCTCTCGCGCAACGCGGCGCGCTGACGGGTCCGCACCAGCGCGACCGCGGTGACGACGGCAAACATGATCGCGCCGAGAATGAGGGCGAGCGCAACTAGCTCATGCGGAGCGAGGCGACCAACTGTCAGAAAATGCCCGCCGCCGACGGCACTGCCGACCATCGGCTCAGCCGCAGAGGCCTGCGGGACAAGCGATAGCGCCAGGAAGACGAACACCGCCCACCGGCCATCGCGCCGGCATAACCGAACTTGCTCGCTACACCTTCCGGCCCCATCCGGCATCGCACAGCCCCTGCCCGGCCTATCGTCACTGCCGAGCAATCAATCGATCTCCTGAAGGCACCGCCCGGCCAGGCCGCGCGCTCGCTGCGAAAACTGACGCGAAAGACTACGACCCAACTGCCGGCGGGCAAGGCAGCCGATGCCGGCAAGAGACAGCGCACCCGCCAGCGTCTGCCGGGCCGGCACGAATCAGGGCAATCTACCCCCATCGGGACTCCGACCGAAAGAGTCCAGACTGAGAACGCCGGGCGGCGTGACGATTATCCCACAGGAAGTGAGCGCCGGACGGCTCATTCCCGCTTGCCTGCGACGCCAGTCGAGCCGAGGCCGCCGCTGCCGCGGGATGTCGTCTGCAGAGTGGCTGCCTCACGGAGCATGACGCGTAGCACCGGCGCAATGACCAGCTGGGCGATGCGCGCGCCGCGCTCCACCGCGAATGCTGACTCGCCAAAATTGGCGAGGATGACCAATACCTCGCCACGATAATCGGAATCGATCGTGCCCGGCGTGTTGAGCACCGTCACGCCGTGGCGTGCGGCAAGCCCCGAGCGCGGACGCACTTGCGCTTCAATCCCTTCCGGCAAGGCCAAGGCAAAGCCGGTCGGGATGACCGCGCGCCCACCCGGCGGAATCGCGATTGGCGCGTCAGCCGGAACCGCGGCGAGAAGATCGAGCCCCGCGGCGCCCGCGCTCTGATAGGCCGGGAGCGGCAGGTCGGCGCCATGCGCAAGCCGCAGGATCGGGATGTTGACGACGCTCATTCGGCGGGTGCCATCACCTTCAGCGTCGCGGTGATGCGGGCAATCAGCACCCGCGCCACCTCTTCCTTCGACTGTGACGGCCACGATTCGATGCCCGCCGCCGTGACGAGATGCACGGTATTGCGGTCGCTGCCCATGACGCCGGACTCCTTCGACACGTCATTGGCGATGATCCAGTCGCAGCCCTTGCGCCCGAGCTTTTCCCGGGCGTGCTCAATGACGCGCTCGGTTTCGGCGGCAAAACCCACGACCAGCCGCGGCCGGCCGGCTTTGCGCTTGGCAATGGTGGCGAGAATGTCGGGATTTTCCACGAGGGTGAGCGTGGGCGGACCTGCGGCCGTCTTCTTGGTCTTCTGCTTGCCTGCTTCGGCGACCCGCCAGTCGGCGACAGCGGCAGCAAAAATTGCGACATCGGCCGGCAGCCCGGCCTCGACCGCGGCCAGCATCGCCAGCGCGCTTTCGACATGGATGACCTTCAGGCCCGGCGGATCGGCAATCCTGACCGGACCGGAGACCAGCGTCACCTCGGCGCCGGCCTCGGCGGCCGCGCGCGCGATCGCATGGCCTTGCTTGCCAGACGAGCGGTTGGCGATGTAGCGGACCGGGTCGATCGCCTCACGGGTCGGCCCCGAGGTGACGAGCACGCGAAGGCCAGCAAGCGCTCGCGGCGCTGTTGCGGCAGTTTGGCCGCTCGCCGACGCAGGGAAGAAGGTTTCGACCGCGGCGACGATCTCCAGCGGCTCGGCCATCCGCCCGATGCCGGCTTCACCGGATTCCGCCATCTCGCCGGCGTTCGGCCCGACGGTAGCGACGCCATCGGCACGAAGCTGCGCGAGGTTACGCTGCGTCGCCTTATGGCTCCACATCTGCGGGTTCATCGCCGGCGCGATCAGGATCGGCTTGTCGGTTGCGAGCAGCACGGTCGAGGCGAGGTCGTCGGCATGGCCGCCTGCCATCTTCGCCATCAGGTCGGCGGTCGCGGGCGCGACCACGACGAGATCGGTATCGCGGGCCAGCCGGATATGGCCGATGTCGAACTCGGTGACCGCGTCGAACAGATCGGTGAAGGCGCGCTCGCCGGCGATCGCGCCGGCCGCGAGCGGCGTGACGAATTGCTGCGCCGCCTTGGTCATGATCACGCGCACGCCGACGCCGCGCTCGCGCAGCCGGCGAATGAGATCGAGCGATTTATAGGCCGCGATACCGCCGGAGATGATGAGAAGAATGCGCTTGGAGGACAGAGACATTGGCGGCTCACGGCGACCAGGGATTCACGATTTCTACTTCGCAATTCTCGAAATCTTTGGTGTTACGCGTTACAACGATCATCCCGCGCGAACGGGCAATGCCGGCGATTTGCGTATCTATAATGCCAACCGGCGTCCCTCGCTGCCTTTGCGTCGCAGCGATATCCGCAAAATGCGCAGCTGCCCGCTCGTCGAATGGCAGGATGCGGCCGTGAAAGTCTTCGCCGAACATGGCATCGGCCAAAGCGGTTAGCGCCTCGCGCCGCCGACCGTTTTCCTTGATCGCAATCCCATACAGAATTTCAGCCTGGTTCAGTGCGGTCGTGAATAGGTCGTGACGCGGAATCGCATCGCACCAAACCACGACTTCCTCGGCGCCTTCAGGCTCCATGATTTCCGACAGCACATTGGTGTCGAGAATGAACATCACTTGAACTTCGGAACGTCGCGCATGCGGCCGCGCGGCAGACGCTCAAGCTCCAAACGTCCAGCCGAAGCAAATCGACGCCTTATGGCGGAAGCCAACCCGAATTCATCGCTTGGCGGCGCGTCGACAGCCCAGGTCAACAACCGCCGCGCCTCTTCCTCCATCGAATGACCGCTCTTTGCGGCCCGCAACCGGATCGCTTCCTTCACGCGATCGTTGAGGTTTCTGATGGTCATCGTGCCCATGAGGGAACTCCTTTGGCCACGAAGATAGGACATGACAGCATTGCAATCAATGCAATCACTTCCGGCTTCACTTCCAGAACACCAGAAGCGCCAGCAGGATCACGATCACCCACAGCGCGATCGTACTGCCGATGTTGTGCGCTGCCTGCGTCTTGCCGAGTTCGCTCACGCTATCGGTTGCAAGTACAAAGCCCTCGCGCGTCGCATGCTCGATCTGCTCGGCGAGCCGCGCGGCGCGGGTGAGGAGCGACGGCACCGTGCCAAGGAACTTGCCGAGCTCGCCGGCGCCGAGCCGCGCATCCTGCAGCATGCCGGCCGGGCCGAGATTATGGGTCAGCCATTCCCGCACCACCGGCTCGGAGGTGGTCCAGATGTTGAGCTTCGGATCGAGCATGCGGCCGACTCCTTCGGCCACCACCATCGTCTTCTGCAGCAGCAGCAGCTCGGGCCGCGTGCGCATGTCGAACAGCGCCGTCACCTCGAACAGCAGCGTGAGCAGGCGCGCCATCGAGATTTCTTCGGCGCGGCGATTATGGATCGGCTCGCCGATGGCGCGGATCGCCTGGGCGAAGGCATCGACGGAATGGTGCTCGGGGACATAACCCGCCTCGAAATGCACCTCGGCGGTGTGATGATAGTCGCGCATGATAAAACCGTAGAGGATTTCCGCGAGGAAGCGCCGTTCCTTCACGCCGAGCCGGCCCATAATGCCGAAATCGACCGCAACCAGTCGGCCTTCCCGATCCACGAACAGATTGCCGGGATGCATGTCGGCGTGGAAAAAGCCATCGCGCACCGCATGGCGCAGGAAGTTCTGGATCAGCACCTGGCCGAGGCGCGGCAGGTCGAGCCCGCGCGCGACCAGCGCCGCCCGGTCGGAGAGCGGCGTCCCGTCGATCCATTCGAGGGTCAGGACTTCACGCGCGGTAAGGTCCCAGTTGATCGCTGGCACACGAAAGTCGGGATCGTCCTTGGTGTTCTCCGCCATCTCGGACGCGGCCGCCGCTTCGAGCCGCATGTCGAGTTCGATCGCCACCGAGCGGGCAAGCGTCGCGATCACCTCGGTCAGGCGCAGCCGGCGCGCTTCGGCGGAAAACCGCTCGGCCTGGCGGGCAACAAAGCGAAAGGCGTCGATGTCAACCCTGAGGCCGTCCTCGACGCCCGGGCGCAAAACCTTGACCGCGACGCGCCGGCGTCCCTCCGGCGTTTCGATCTCGGCTTGGTGCACTTGCGCGATCGAGGCGGCCGCCACCGGCGGGCCGAAGCGGACGAACACCGACTTGAGCGGAACCCCGAGCGCCTTCTCCACCACAGCTTCCGCTTCCGCCTGAGGGAACGGCGGCATCTTGTCCTGCAGGCTTTCGAGATCGGCGGCGAGCGCGGTGCCAACCACGTCCGGCCGCGTTGCCAAGAACTGGCCGAGCTTGACGTAGCTGGGCCCAAGCGCACTCAGCGCGGTCGAGAGGCGGGTCGCCCCGGAGGCGGCGGTCGGCCGCTCGATCAGGCGGGCGAGCCGCAGCGCCGTGCGCGCCGTCGCCGGCAGCGGGCGGGGATCGACCAGCGCAAACACCCCCTGCCGCGCGAAGACGAAGCCGGCGCGGGTGAGGCGGAAGAAATGGGACAGCGGCGGGATCACGGGGCGCGGCTTCGATCCTTGCCCTCCCCCCTTTGCGGGAGCGGGCGGTCCGGCGCCGGAACAATCCCGCGCGGACCAAGTGAGAGGTAATGCCTCGCTATGCGCGCCGGGTCTACCCCTCACCCGGCTCGCACCGCACCATGGCTTTGTGCTCGCCACCCTCTCCCGCAAGGGGAGCGGGGTTTGTTACAGCCGCCAGCCCGAATGCAGCGCAACGATGCCGCCGCTCATCACCTGCACGTCGACACGGCGGAAGCCGGCCGCACGCATCATCGCCGCGAAAGCCTCAGGTCTGGGAAACTTGCGGATCGATTCGACCAGATAACGGTAGGCCTCGGCGTCACCCGCCACCATCCGGCCGAGCATCGGGATCACGTTGAAGGAATAGAGATCATAGGCCCGGTCGAACCACGGCACGTCGACGGTGGAGAATTCCAGACAGTAGAACCGCCCGCCAGCCTTTAGCACCCGGTAGGCTTCGCTCAGCGCCGCATCGATGCGCGGCACGTTGCGGATGCCGAAAGCGATGGTGCAGGCATCAAAACTTTTCGCGGCGAAGGGCAATGCCTCGGCATTGCCTTCGACGAAGCGCACGGCCTCATCGAGCCCGCGCTGGACCGCGCGTTCATGGCCGACGGTCAGCATGTCCGCATTGATGTCGCACACCGTCGCCCGCACGCCGGTGCCGCCGGCGTTAACGACGCGGAAGGCGATATCGCCGGTGCCGCCCGCAATATCGAGCAGCGCGAAGTCGTAGCCGCCGCGCGGCGGGTTCACCTTGGTGACGAGAATGTCCTTCCAGGCCCGATGCAGCCCGCCCGACATCAGGTCGTTCATCAGGTCATAGCGGCGCGCGACGGTATGAAACACATCATCCACCATCGCCTGCTTCTCGGCAAGCGGCACGGCGCGGAAGCCGAAATGGGTGTCTCCGGGTGGATCGCTCATGACAAATATTCCCAGGCATTTTCGCGCGAACCGTGCCACGGAACTGTCTCCGGTGGCTATCGGTTCGCCGCTGAATAACGGGCCGCGTCAACAAAGGTTCGAGGCGACCATAGCGCGGGACGCCGGCCGATGCCACAAAGGCGCGGCCGTTGCCCAGGGTGCCATAGGCGCGAATCGGGTGAGCGCGCTATCCTCAGCGCAAGAACCGTGCCCCGGCTCGGCGGCCGCATGATCGCTCCACCTCCCTTTCTCACCAGGAAAGCGACGACCAATCAGTGACTTGGCCCTGCTGCGCAATTCTGATTCCTGCACGATCCTGCGGATGGAGGTAATATCAATTTTTGCTATTTTTAGGTATCGGCGACAGAATGACGGCAGGAGGTGCATGGCCATGAACATGAACGTATCGCTGACGGATGATCTGGCGGAGTTCGTCAAGGCTAAGGTCGCGGCGGGACGCTATGCGTCATCGAGCGAGGTGGTGCGCGAGGCACTCCGCCTGATGGAGAAGATGGAGCGGCAGGAAGCTGAAAAGCTGAAGCTGCTGCGCGCGGCGTGGAAGGCTGGAATTGATAGCGGCGACGCTGCGGAAATGGATTTCAAGGCGCTGAAGAAGGAAGCCCGTGCGCGGCTCGGCAAGGCGAAAGCGTGAGTCCGTGGCGAAAGTCTCCTTTACACGCCAAGCCCGCGAGGACCTGCTGCAAATCTGGCTCGGGATTGCGCCGCATAACATCGACGCCGCCGACCGGGTCTTTGATCAGATCGAAAAAAGCTGCGGGTTGCTTCGCGAGCATCCGCAGCTGGGTCCGGCCCGTCCAGAAATTGGCGAGGGGGCGCGGGCGCTGATCGTCGAGAAGTGGATCGCTTTTTACCGCGAGGTGAGCGGAGGCGTGCAGGTCGTACGGATCATGGACGGGGTGCGTGATCTGACGAAGATGGAATGGACGCCGGAGCGGGAATGATGCGATCTCTTATGCCTCGCGCGTGTGAGGGTTCGATTCCAACGCGGACATGTTCCCCGACGAAACACCAATGACTCGCGCGCACAGAATCATCCCGGACGCGGTAACCGCGGTGCAGTCGGAAGTTGCCGATCCCGCCGTATCCGCCTTCGTCTCCGCCAATGCCGGCTCGGGCAAGACCCATGTGCTGGCGCAGCGGGTGATCCGGCTGCTGCTTGACGGGGTGAACCCGGCGAAAATCCTCTGCCTCACCTTCACCAAGGCCGCCGCCGCCAATATGGCCAATCGCGTGTTCGGCCAGCTCGGCGCCTGGATCAGCCTTGATGACACAGCGCTCGACGACAAGCTGCGCGCCATCGGCGTCAAGGCGATCGATGCGACCAAGCGCGCCCGCGCCCGCCGGCTGTTTGCCGCCGCCCTCGACGTGCCCGGCGGGCTGAAAGTGGAGACGATCCACGCCTTCTGCACCCGGCTGCTGCAGCGTTTTCCGTTCGAGGCGCGAACGCCGGCACATTTCTCCGTGCTCGACGAGCGCGGCAGCGCCGATCTCCTCAATCGGGCAACGCTGGTGGTGCTGCTTGATGCGGCGGCCCAGCCGGACGGGACGCTGGCGCGCGCGCTCACGACGGCACTGTCGGCTGCAGCCGATTTACGCTTGCGCGAGCTCTTGCGCGAGGCGGTCGCGCGCCGCGATGAGATCGTGCGCTGGATCGAGCAGGCGGGCGGCTTGGACAACGCGATCGCCCAGCTTTCCTCCGCGCTCGGGATCGGCACCGACGAAACGCGGGCCGCGATCGAAAAGGAGATCATCGATAGCCCGCACTTCCCAGTATCGGAATGGAGCCGGGTGGCGGCGTTGTGCAGCGCCAGTTCGGCCAGGGACCAGGACCAGTGCACGCGGCTGACGCTTGCAGCCAGCGCTATCGGAGCCGAGCAGATCGAAGCTTATCGTCAGGTCTTTCTCAAAGGCGATGGCGAGCCGCGCAAATCGGTCATCACCAAGAGTTTGGCGAAGCAGCAGCCGGACCTTGCAGCCCGGCTGGACCAGGAGAAGGAGCGTGTAGCCGCGCTGTTCAAGCGCCGCAGCACGGTGATCTGCCGCGACCGCACGGCCGCGCTCGTCACGCTCGCGCAGGGGGTGATCAGGCGCTACGACGCCGAGAAGAACCGGCGCGGCATGCTCGATTATGACGACCTGATCGACCGCACGCTGGCGATGCTCGATGCCGTCGAGTCGGCCTGGGTGCACTACAAGCTCGACCGCGGCATCGACCATCTGCTGATCGACGAAGCGCAGGACACGAGCCCGAAGCAGTGGGAGATCGTCAAGCGTTTGGCCGCCGAGTTCACGGCCGGGATCGGTGCGCGCACGGTCCATCGCAGCATCTTCGCGGTCGGCGACGAGAAGCAATCGATCTTCTCCTTCCAGGGCGCGGCACCCAAGGAATTCGCGCGCATGCGCGGCTATTTCGACGCTACGCATCGCGACAGCGGGCTCACCTTCGTTTCGCGCGATTTCCAGTTTTCCTTCCGCTCGGGCGCCAATGTGCTCGGCGCCGTCGACGCGGTGTTCGCCGAGCGGGATATCTTCGCGAGCGTCACCTCCGATGCAGCCGGTGTGCCGCCGCATCTGGCGCTGCCGGATGCCGCCCCCGGCCTCGTCGAGGTGTGGCCGCTGATCGAGCCTGACGCGGCGCGCGACATCGAGGGCTGGGATGCCCCGTTCGACGACGTGCCGGAAACGAGCCCGCAGGCGACGCTCGCGCAGAAGGTCGCGCAGACGATCCGCGGCGCGATCGATCGCGGTGACTGGATCGCGAGCGAAAGCCGCGCGCTACGCGCCGGCGACGTGCTGGTGCTGGTGCGCCAGCGCGGCCCGCTGTTTGAGCAGGTCATCCGCGCGCTGAAGGATAGCGGTGTCGCCGTCGCCGGCGCCGACCGGCTGACGCTGACCGAACACATCGCGATCATTGACCTGATGGCGCTCGCGGATGCGCTGCTGCTGCCGGACGACGATCTTGCACTTGCGATCGCGCTCAAGAGCCCGCTGTTCGGCTGGGACGATGAGGCGCTGTTTGCGCTTTCTTTTGGGCGTGAGCGCCCGCTGCGCGCGGAGCTCGCGGCCCGCGCCGGCGAGCAGCCGGCATTCGGCGAGGCGCTGGCGCGACTCGAACGCTGCGCCACCGTTGCGCGCAGCGGCGGCCCGTTCGCCTTCTTCTCCTGGCTGCTCGGCGCCGAGGGCGCGCGCGCCCGCATCCTGGCGCGGCTCGGTGCCGACGCCGATGACGCGCTCGATGAGTTCCTGGCCCTCGCCCTCGACTATGAGGCGCGCGAAACACCGACGCTGCAAGGCTTCCTCGCCTGGCTGCGGGCGGTGGAGACCGAGATCAAGCGCGACATGGAGATCGCGCGCGACGAGGTGCGGGTGATGACGGTGCACGGCGCCAAGGGCCTCGAAGCGCCGCTCGTCATCCTTGCCGACACCACCCAGCCGCCGGCCGGCCCGCGCCCGCCGCAATTGCTGCCACTTCCGCTCGGAGATGCGCGAGGTGGCGAACCCGCGCGCGGCCTTGTCTGGGCCGGGCGCAAGGAAGGCGATGGGGTTGCGCTTGCCGCGGCCCGCGATGCCGCACGCCGCGAAGCCGTCGACGAGTATCGGCGCCTGCTCTATGTCGCGATGACCCGCGCGGCCGAACATCTCATCGTGTGCGGGTGCCGCGGCAAAAAAACGCCGCCCGAGGGCTGCTGGCACGACCTCATCATCAGCGGGCTCGCTGGCAAGGAGGGCGTGATCACGGAAACCATCGCGGGGCAGGCCGGCGCGGTCCATCTCTACCGCAAGGTCGCGGCCGCCCCCTCCCCTCCCCCCTCGGCTCCCGCCGCCGCGGCGCCGCCAACCGAGGCCGAACCCGACTGGCTGCGCCGGCCGCTGCCACCGGAACCGTCGCTCGCCGCCCTGTCGCCTTCCCGCGCGCTCGAGCATGAGCCTTCGGCTCGCACGCCGAAAAGCCCGAACCGTGAGGCAGCAATCGCCCGCGGGGTGCTCATTCATCGGCTGCTGCAATCGTTGCCGGAGATTCCGCCGCGGCAGTGGGCCGCAGCCGCGCAGGATTTTCTCGCGCGCCATGCCCAGAAACTCGATGCCGAAGCCCGCCAGAAAATCGCCGCCGAGACCCTCGCGGTGTTGAATGATCTGCGCTTCGCCGAGCTGTTCGTGCCCGGAAGCTTTGCCGAGGCGCCGATCGTCGGCCGCATCGTGCGCCCGGGGGTGCCGCCGCGCCCCGTCTCCGGCCAGGTCGACCGGCTGGCGATCACGCCCGATAGCGTGCTGATTGCTGACTACAAGACCAACCGGCCGGCTCCCCAACGGCTGGACCAGGTTCCCCGCCCCTATATTGCCCAGCTTGCCCTCTATCGGGCGGTACTGACGGCGCTCTACCCGGACCGGCTGGTGCGGGCGGCACTCGTCTTCACTGATGGCCCTTATCTGATCGAGGTTCCCGAACCCGCGCTGGCGGAGGCATTTCTCCAAGTCACCTCAACGTGATGGCTGCTTGACGCTGTCGGGCCGGCTTACTAGGTCTTTGCCCGTCCGCGGATGCGAACCCCGCCCGCCGCGAACAAATCAAGAGGTTTCCCATGGGCGTTGCCAAAGTCTCCGACAAGGATTTCGACACGGAAGTGCTGAAGTCGACCACCCCGGTCGTCGTCGATTTCTGGGCGGAGTGGTGCGGACCGTGCCGCATGATCGGGCCGGCGCTGGAAGAGATTTCCGGCTCGCTGGCGGGCAAGGTCAAGATCGTCAAGCTCAATGTCGATGAGAATCCGGCGACCGCCGCCAAATATGGCATCATGTCGATCCCGACGCTGATGCTGTTCAAGAACGGCGAACTTGCTTCACGCCAAGTTGGCGCCGCGCCGAAGCAGAAGCTTGAGCAGTGGATTACCACAGCGGTCTGACAATACGATCGCGCAAAACCCTGACGAGATCAGGTTTGGTGGAGACGAGAACAGCCGCAGCCCCGCCTTTCGAGCTTGACGACATCATCCTGGTCGACCCGGATGATGTCCCAACCGGTGTCGGCGCCAAGACCGACGTGCACCGGCGCGGCCTGCGCCATCGCGCCATCTCCATCCTCATCCGCAATCCGCGTGGCGAGCTCTTGATCCAGCGGCGCAGCGCGGCGAAATATCATTCCGGCGGACTGTGGGCCAATGCCTGCTGCAGCCATCCGCGACCGGGCGAAGCCCCGCTCGCGGCGGCGCACCGCCGCCTGCCGGAAGAGCTGGGCTTCGACTGCCCGCTGACGCCGCTGTTCAAGACGCATTACCGGGCCACGCTCGATAACGGCTTTATCGAGGACGAGGTGGTGCATGCGTTCGGCGGCGTCTATGACGGGCCGATCTCACCGGCCCCAGCGGAAGTGAGCGAATGGCGCTGGATCGGCCTCGACGCGCTCACCCGCGACCGCCGCGCCCGGCCCGACGCCTACACCGTGTGGTTCCGCCACTATCTCGACGCTGAAGGCGACGCGATCGCGGCGTGGCTGAAGGCGTAATCACACCCCGAGATGGCGCTGGATGAAGTCGGGGTCGGCCTTGAGCGCGGCGGTCGAGCCGTCGAACACGATCTCGCCTTTGGTCAGCACGACATTGCGGTCGGTGAGCGCCAGCAGATCGTCGAGATTCTTGTCGACAACGACCGCGGCGATCCCGGCGGCGCGGATCTGGCGCACCGTCTCCCAGATCTCGTCGCGGATTCTTGGTGCCAAACCTTCGGTCGCCTCGTCGAGCAGAATGATGTCGGGATTGGTCATCAGCGCGCGGCCGATCGCGAGCATCTTCTGCTCGCCGCCGGAGAGCTGGTTGCCCCAATTGTTGCGCCGCTCGGCGAGGCGGGGAAACACCGAGAAGATGCGCTCCAGCGTCCAGTTGGCGCGGCCGTTGCGGCCCTGCCGGGCGACGAAAGTGAGATTTTCCTTCACCGTCAGGTTGGGAAACACGCCGCGATCCTCAGGGACGAAGGCGAGGCCGGCGCGCGACGCCGCCGACGGGCGTCGGCCGCTAATCTCGGTGCCGCCCAGCGTAATGCGGCCGTGGCGCGGGCGCACCAAACCCATCAGCGTGCGTAGCAGCGTCGTCTTGCCCATGCCGTTGCGGCCGAGCAGGCTGACCGTCTCCTGCGGCATCACCCGGAAGTCGACGCCGCGCAGGATGTGGCTCAGCCCGTAATAGGTGTCGATGCGCTCGGCGACGAGCATGGGCGCGGCGGGTGGCTGCTCGTGCGCGGCGGCGTTTGCGGCGGCAGTCATGCGGCCGACTCCGTCTCACCGAAGCGGCCAAGATAGGCCTTGAGCACCTCGGGATTACGGCGGATTTCCTGCGGCGTGCCGTGCGCCAACAGGCGCCCCTCGACCAACACGGTCAGCGTATCGGCAACGGCGAAAATCGCATCCATGTCGTGCTCGACCAGAAGCACCGTGTGATTGGCCGCAAGGTCGCGCAGGAGCGCGGTGACCCGGCCGGTCTCTTCCGGCCCCATGCCGCCGAGCGGCTCATCGAGAATAAGGAGCTTCGCACCCGAAGCGATCAGCATCGCGATCTCAAGCTGGCGTTGCTCGCCATGGCTCAGATGTGAGGCGACCGTGTCGACACGGGCATCGAGACCGACTGCATTGAGCGCATAGGCGGCCTCAGCCTCCTCCGCCGCGGCGTAGCGGCGCCGGCTGAAGCGCAGCGCCTGCGGATGGTGCGCCTGCGCGGCGATCAGGCAATTCTCCCGTGCGGTAAATGGCAGGATGATATTGGTGCGCTGATAGCTGCGGGCAATGCCGTGCTGCGCGATGGCGTGCTGCGACCACGCGGTCATGTCCTCGCCGTCAAGCCGCATGCGCCCGCTCGATGAACGCATCGCGCCGGTGAGCAGATTGATCAGCGTGGTTTTTCCCGCCCCGTTCGGCCCGATAATGCCGTGCACCTGATTAGGGGCGAAGCGCAGGGTCACGTCCTGCACGGCGATGAGGCCGCCGAACACTTTCGACAGCCCCTCGGTTTCCAAAAGCTTGCCCGTGCCCCGTCCACCCTCGCGCTTCGGTGCTGCGAGCAACCCCGGCGCAGACGAAGATTCGCGGTCGCCGCGCTGGCCTTGCAGCCAGCCGGCGATGCCGCGCGGCGCCCCGAGCACGGCCGCGATCAGGATGAAGCCCAGCGCCATCGACCAGTAGCTCGCGATCGGCCCGACGAATCCTTCAGTCTTCAGAATCTCTTCCAGCACCGAAAACGACAGCGCGCCGAGGATCGGCCCGAACAGCGTGCCGGCACCGCCCAGCACCACCATCATGATGGCGATGCCGGATTGCCGCCAGCCGAACAGCTCAGGCGCGATAAATCCGTCGATGGTGGCGTAGAGCACGCCGGCAAGCCCCGCGATCGCTGCCGCAATCACGAAGCTCATCAGCTTGTAGACATAGGTA
This sequence comes from uncultured Rhodoplanes sp., assembly GCA_964616635.1. Lineage (GTDB taxonomy): Bacteria > Pseudomonadota > Alphaproteobacteria > Rhizobiales > Xanthobacteraceae > Rhodoplanes. The sequence goes on from CAZTTL010000005.1 coordinate 25,985, forward strand.
TTGAAGCCGAGCGCGGAGAGGCGGCCTTCGTTCCAGTGAATGCCCTGCAGCACGCGGCCGAACGGCGAGCGTACCAGCAGCAAGAGCCCGAGATAGGCCGCGACCAGCAACGCAAGGCAGACGAAGTAAAAGGTATTGCGGTCTTCGAGGTCGAACAGCTGGAAGCCAAAGAGCGATATTACCGGCTTGATGTAGATATAGGCGCCGTCGGAACCGCCGGCGATCTTGGTGTCGAAGAACAACGAGAACAGCATCTGCCCGAAGGCGAGCGTCACCATGATGAAGTAGAAGCCGCGCGTGAGCACGGCGACCGAGCCGATCGCCAGTGCGGCGAGGCCGGCGAGCAGCATGGCTGCCGGAAAGGCGATGAGTGCGTTCGCTCCTTCGGACTCCGGGGAAATGAAGTACAGCGCATAGGCGCCAAGGGCGAAAAACATCGCATGGCCGAAGCTCACAAGCCCGGTGATGCCGATCAAGAGATCGAGGCTGACGACGAAGATCGCCAGCACCAGCACGCGCGTCGCAAACTTGACGGCATAGATGCCGCCCAGCATTGGCGTGAGCGCAGCCGCGATGAGCAGCACGCCGAGCACGATGATGACCAGCAGGCGCGGGCGGGCGAGCACGTCAGACGCGCCCGAACAAGCCGCCCGGGCGCACGACCAGGACGGCCGCCATCAGGGCGTAGACCATGACGCTGGCGAATTCGGGCAAAAACACCTTGCCGAAGGCGTCGGCGAGCCCGATCAGCAGCGCGCCAAAAAAAGCGCCCTTGATGCTGCCGATCCCGCCAATGACGACGACGACGAAGGAGGTGATCAGAACCGGCTCGCCGATGCCGGGATAGACACTGTCAATCGGGGCTGCGATCGTCCCGGCAGCAGCGGCGAGCGCGACGCCGGCGGCAAATACGAAACGATAAAGCAGCCGCGAGTCGACGCCGAGCACCTCGACCATCTCACGGTTCGATTCGCCGGCGCGGATCATTTGGCCGATGCGGGTATATTGGATCACATAGATCATGCAGAAAACGAGAACCACGCAGACGCCGGCAACCGCCAGCCGGTAGACCGGATAGCTCAGCACGTCGGAGAGCTGGATGCTTGCCTTGAGATAGCTCGGGATCGGCACGCTGTGCGGCCGCGTGCCCCAGATCATGCGCTGCAGGTCGTTGAAGATCAGGATCAGCGCAAAGGTCAGCAGCACCTGCTGCAGATGATCGCGGCCGTAAAGATGGCGCACAAACAGCCACTCGACCAGCATGCCGAACAGGAAAGCCAGCGGCACGCCGAGCAGCAGCGTAAGAAAAATATCGCCCGTCAGGCTCGTCAGCGTCAGCGAGAGATAGGCGCCGAGCATGTAGAACGAGCCGTGCGACAGGTTAATGATGCCGAGAATGCCAAAGACGAGCGTCAGCCCGCTCGCGGCGAGAAAGATCAAGAGGCCATATTGCAGGCCATTGAGAATCTGAATGAGGACGAGTTCCATGGGCGCGGCCGACCTTCGGGTGAAGGCTGGGCGGCGGCGTGATTGCCGCCGCCCGCCGCACTCAGGCTGCGAGCCGGCAACCCGTGGTGAGATCCGGAAATTCCTTCACGACCGTTTTCACGAGCACATTGTTGCCGTCCTTGAGCTCGCGCAGATAGAAATTCTGGATCGGGTTGTGCGAGACCGACAGCCGGAACGGCCCGCGCGGACTTTTAAACGAGGCCTTCGCCATCGCGGCATCGAGTTCGTCACGTTTGGCGACGTCGCCGTTGACCGCCTTCAAGCCAACGTCAAGCAGCTGCATCGCATCCCAACCCTGCACCGCATAGACGTCCGGGTAAATCCCGTAAGCCTCTTTGAACGCCGCGCGGAACGCCTTGTTTTCCGCATTATCGACATCGTCGGAGTAATGCAGCACCGTCTTCACGCCGTTGCCCGCGGCACCCACCGCCTTCTCGACGCCATCGGTGAGGAAACCCGGTCCCCACAGCGGAATCGAAGCCTGCAGATTGGCCGCCGCATAATCCTTGATGAACTTTGCAGCGCCGCCGCCGGCAAAGAATGAATACACTGCTTGCGGCTTGATCGATGCGATCTCGGCGAGGGCCGCCTGGAATTCGACGGTCGGAAACGGCACGGTGATGTCCTTGATCACCTTGCCGCCGCCCTTGGTGAAGGTATCGCGGAAGCCGTTGACCATCTGCTCACCGGCCGCGTATTTCCAGGTCATGGTGACGGCGTTCTTGATGCCGGCATCGACCATCGCCTTGCCCGTCGCCAGCCCGACCTGGCCGTTGCTGAACGAGCTACGGAAGACATTCTTGGCACATAGCTGGCGCGTGATCTGATCGGCGCCGGCATTGGTGACGATGGTCGGCACCCCGGCTTCGCGGGCGATCTTGGTCATCGCCATGGCGACGCCCGAATGCACCGGGCCGGTCAGGATATCGACCTTGTCACCCTGCACCAGCTTGGTCGTCAGTTCGGTCGCCTTGGGCGGGCTCGCCTCCGAATCCAGCCTGACGAACTCAACCGCACGTCCCGAGAGTTTGCCGCCTTGCTGCTTGAGGTAGAGTTCCATCGCTCGCGTGATCGCCTCGCCGAGCTGGGCGTAGGTGCCGCTGTAAGGCAGCAACAGGCCCACTTTGATCGGCTGCGCCTGCGCCAAGGCGGGACGCGCGAACGGCAGCGCCAGCGATGACGCGCCAGCGCCGGCAAGCGCAATGAACGTACGACGGGACAGTCCGGTTTCGGAGATCGGCATTCGTATTCCTCCCTGGAAGACATTGAATCAGAGGCGCACTCGATTGAGCACCTGCAAGCACAGGTCGGTGGCCCACATTATTATTGTGATGTTCGTTGCTCCCGATACCTTTTGTCAAGTTTTGCCGCTTTCACCCATCGCCGCCTGCGGCGGGCAGAACCAGGGCGCGCTTGCTTCGGGTCGCGTGGCTGCGCCATAGACCTGATCACGAGCCGGCACGCCATCCGGCGCGCAACGAGGAGACCCATCGTGGGAACGCACCTTACATTGACCGCATCCGATGGGTTCGAACTTGGCGCTTACCGCGCCGATCCTCCCGACCGGCCGCGCGGCGCGCTTGTTGTGATCCAGGAAATTTTTGGCGTGAACCATCACATCCGCGGCGTCTGCGATCGTTTCGCCGCGCTCGGCTATGTCGCGCTCGCACCGGCCGTGTTCGATCGCTACGTGCGGAATTTTGCATCGGGTTATTCGCCGGCGGAGGTCGAGGAGGCGCGCAAAATCATCCCGCGGATCGACTGGGGGGCAATGCTGCGCGACACCGCGGCCGCAATCGCGGCGCTGCAGGACACCGGGAAAGTGGGAATCATCGGCTACTGCATGGGCGGCACGGTCGCGTTTCTCGCCGCCGGAAAACTCGACGGGCTGTCGGCGGCCGTCGGCTACTATGGCGGACAGACCGCAAAGAACGCCGATCTTGTGCCGCGTGTGCCGGTGCTGCTGCATTTCGGCGAGCACGACACTTCGATCCCGATGTCGGACGTCGAGGTGCTGCGGCAGAAGCGCGCGGAATGCGAGATCTTTCTCTACAATGCCGGGCACGCCTTCAATTGCGACGAGCGCGCGAATTATGATCCCGTGAGTGCTGAGCTCGCGCTGAAGCGCACGCTCGCTTTTCTCGCCAACCATATCGGGTAAGGCGAGCGCGGGAGCTTCCGCGCCGCGCTCTCAACTTTCTGCCTGTCGTCAGAACCAGCGCTCGGAGATGACGACGGTGTCGCCGGGCTGCAGCAGGAACATCGGCGGACCATCGAGCTTCACCGGGCCCTCGGGCGTCGGACGCGTCACCTCGGCGGACCAGCGATAGGCGCGTGGGGTGAAGCCGCCGGCGACCGCGACCGCGGTTTCGACGGTCATGTGCGCGACGAACGGATACTGCCCGGGATAGGTGACCTCGCCGAGAATGAAGAACGGCCGGTAAGCTTCCACCTCGACCGCGACATGCGGCTCGCGGATATAGCCGTTCCGCAGCCGCGCGGCGATGACCGCAGCAAGCCGGCGGGTGGTAAGCCCGCGCGCGGAGACGGCACCGATCAACGGCATGTCGATGCGGCCAGCGGTGTCGACGGTAAAGGAATTGCTGAGGCCTTCCTGCCCGTAGACGATGACCCGCAGCTTGTCGCCGGAATCGAGGGTGTAGGTCGGCTCGACCTGGGCCGGACCGCCGGCGAGCGGGACCACAGGCGGCAAGGGCGGCGGCTCCGTGAACGCGACCGGCAGCGGTGCAGGCTCGACGACCGGCGGCAGGGCGACAGCAGGGGGCGGAGGCGGCGGCAGCGGCTCGTTCTGCACGACGGCATCGAGCGGCGGGAGCAGCCCAGGCGCGGAAGTGGTCTGCATGCATCCGCTCACGACAAGCATCGCAGCGACGACCATCAGGGACCGAGCGAACAACATGCGACTCATCCAACTTGGCAACACTCACGCCAAGCATTTACGCCTTGTTATGGTTAAGAAAGCCTTGCGCCGTACGCACTTCTTCACTGCGATCGCGCACTGTCGCAAAAACGCATCGGTCGGCAGGCGGGGAGTACGCGCGCACCTTTCGGCCCCAGCGCCCTGGCATTCACTTCACTTCTTCGCGGCCCCTTGAGGGGGCGCGCTGAAGTGTTGGTTCGATCCCCCTCACCCGAATTCCTCGCTTTGCTTGGAATCCGACCTCTCCCCCTGGGAGAGGTGAAGTTGAGCCGAGCCGTACGGCGGTTTAGGCCGCCTTGCCCTGCAAGGGAATCGGCTTCACCACCGTGGCCCTTGCTCGGTGCTACGGCGATCAAGTGAATTAGGGCTTGACTTAGAGTGCACTCGAACTTGTAGCACGCTCATCGTGTGACGAGGCAAAAGCAAG
>CAZTTL010000006.1:0-28510 GCA_964616635.1 uncultured Rhodoplanes sp.
TTCCGGCGAAGTGGACGCCGGTTCGCCGCAGAAAATGCGATCACGCAAAGAGAACGGAGCGAATACCGATTCCGTGATAGCGGAATTCGCTCTAAGTGACGTTGCGCCAAGCCCCCCGGCCGTTTCCTCAGCGCTCGTCATACGGTGTTTTTTTCGACAGCCGCGCCTGTTTCACCGCAACAGCGTCGAGCGGAGAAAACCCTGCGGGGCGCAGCTTGTCGTTGCCCCAGGCGGAACGGATATAGGCAACGATCGCGGCGATCTCGTCGTTCGTGAGGAAATCGAAGGCGGGCATGTCGCTATTGTAGGTCTTGCCGCGAACCTCGATCTTTCCCCGCAGCCCGTTGAGGATGACCAGCGCCGGAAAGTCGCTGCTCTTGAAGAGGGCGGGATTGCCGGCGAGCGGCGGAAATTGCCGCGGTATACCTTCCCCGGTTTGCTGATGGCAGATCGCGCAGTTCTCCTCGAACAACGCCGCGCCGCTTGCTGCTGGCGCAGCCGTGCTTGCTGCTGGAGCGCCGGCAGGAGGCGTTGCGGTTTCGGCCGATGCCGTCGTGACCGGCGGCTTCTTGGGTCCGAGATAGGTCGCGAGATAGTCGAGCAGCTTGTTTCGCTCCTCGTCCGACATCGCCGGCAGGCCGAGCCGACCCATGCTGTCGATCACCGATTCCCATTGCGAGCGGTCGAGCCCGCGCGAGTCGGTGAGATAGTCGAGGCTGTGGCAGGTCTGGCAATGCGCGAACACCAGCGGGCGGTTGGGCCCGGCCGGAAGCTCTGCCGCTGTTGCCCCGCCGGGGTTTGCAGACGCGGCGCTCGTCAGCGCCAGGGCAAACAAAACGCGGGTGAAAATGGTCCGCATGGAGCTACATGGCTGGAGGAGGCGCGGGCGCTGGAGACGCGCGAGCGCCGGGGTACGGGGTGCGGGAGCGCAGGCGAACTGCACGGTGAGGGCATTGTGCCCCCACCGCCGTCTTGCCGGGTCAAACCATCAGACGTCGATCTGCAAACGCTCGACGCCGTTCCATTCGTAGCCGCGCGGCTGCCAGCGGGTGACGCCGTCAATCGGCTGGGTGCGCCCGAGCGCATCGGTCGCCCGGCACATCAAGATGTTGGAGCCGCGATTGAGCTTGCCTTTGGCCGTCCAGTGATGCCAGGCCCATGGGCTTTCCGGCGGCTTGATCTCTGCCCGGGTCCAGGTCTTGCCACCATCGGAAGAGACCTCGACCGAGGTGACCGCGGCCGTACCGTCATTGAAGGCGACGCCGGTGATCTCGACATTGCCGGCTTTCGGCTTGTCCTCAGGCAGCGGCGAGAAGATCACGCTCTTGATGACATGGCCGTAGGTCGGCTGGCTGTTGAAGATGGTGTAGTCGTCGGCCTTGAAGGTTTGCGGGTCGGCCGGCAGCTCGTCCGGCATGCGGTAGCCGATGCGCTGATAGAAGCTCACCGACTGTTCCGGCATCAGGCTGAGCATGCTCAGCATCTTCATGCACATATTGGCATAGAAGCCGGGGATGATCAGCCGCACTGGGCCGCCATGCGCCGCCGGAATCGGCTCGCCATTCAACTTCAGGGCGATGATCGCATGGTCGAGCGCGGCATCGGCGATATGGTAGCTCTTGGAGAAACCCGACCCCACCGGAGTCACCGGCTGGTCCACGCCCTGAGCGGTCAGCCAGCGCGCCGAAGCGCCCGGCATCAGCTTCATCTCATCGAGGAAGTGGCGCAACGGCACGCCCTCCCATTCGACGTTTGCCATGCCGCCGTGCTTCCACTGGCCGCCCACCGCCTTCTGCTTGGCGGCATAGAACGAGCGGCCGTTGCCGGCGCATTGCAGCACCGAGACGCGCTTTTCTTGCGGCATTTTCTGCAGATCGGCGATCTTGACCCTGCGCGACCGCTCCACCAGGCCGCCCACTTGGAGCGTCCAGTTCTTCACCATTTCCTCCGGCGGCAGTGCCGTGGTGCCGAACCAGGCCTGATCGCCCTCGTGCGGATAATGGAAGCGGCAGAACATGAACTCTTTCGGCGTGTGCTGGTACTTGCGCAGCAGTGTCAGCGGGGTTTCCATCACGCCGAGCTTGGCGTTGATGACGATCAGCTCTGGCGACTTGCCTTTGATGACTTCCGCGGCATTTACAGCGCCCTGGGCAAAGGCCGACGGTACGAATTTGCGGCCGACGCCATAAGCGAGACCGGTAGCGCCCATCATCACGCCGAATTCGCGACGCGACAGGGAAAGCCTGGTCTTGAGCATGTTATCCTCCGAATTGCCTCGCCCGTGCAATTTTTTGTTGTATTCTATTTATTCGTTAGTGTCCGTATTCTCCTTGTGCTCCGGCTCCCGTCAAGGCGCGCATATGCCGCACGGGATTAATCTCCCGTCAGGGAGAGGCTGTGGGAATCGGAAGGGATCGGTCTCTAGCGACCCGAGGAGCGGAACAGCGCCCGGCCGCTGGCAAGGTCGGCGAGAATCTCCTCGGTGTCGGCACCGAGCCGTGGCGAGGCGTTCTCGTAGGCCAGGGGCGTGCGCGAGAACAGGATCGGCGTGCGGACCCCCGGCACGGTTCCGCTCGCGGTCTCGGGCGCCGCAAGGTCAAGCCGCATGGCGCGCGCGATCACCTGCGGATCGGCAAATACCTCGGCGATGTCGTGGATCGGCCCAGCCGGGACACCAGCCTTCTCCAATGCGGGAAGCAGTTCGGCGCGCGTGAACCGCACAGTCTCTTGGGCAATGCGCGCGACCAGCTCGGCGCGATGGGCGACGCGACCGGCATTCGATGCGTAGCGGGTATCCTGCGCGAGATCGGGTGTCGCGATCACCTCGCACAGGCGCAGGAACTGGCCATCATTGCCGACCGCAATGACCACGTGGCCGTCAGCGGTGGGGAAGACCTGATAAGGCACGATGTTCGGATGGGCATTTCCCATGCGGTTCGGGGAGGTGCCCGACACCAGGTAATTGAGCGCCTGATTGGCAAGCACGCCGACCAGCGCGTCGAGAAGCGACATATCGATGTGCTGACCGCGGCCGCTGCGCGCGCATTCGATCAGCGCCGCCTCGATCGCGATCACGGCATAAAGTCCGGTGAAGACATCGGCGAAGGCGACGCCGATCTTCATCGGCTCGCGCTCCGGCTCCCCGGTGATATGCATGATGCCGCCCATGCCCTGGACCAGGAAGTCATAGCCGGGGCGCGACGCATAGGGGCCGGTCTGACCGAACCCGGTGATCGAGCAATAGACGAGGCGCGGGTTGACTTGCTGCAAACTCTCGTAGTCGAGCCCGAACGGCTTGAGGCCGCCGAGCTTGAAATTCTCGATCAGCACATCGGCCTCGCGCGCGAGCGCGCGCACGAGTTCTTGGCCCTCTTTGCTGTCGAAGTCGGCGACGACCGAGCGCTTGCCGCGATTAGTTGCGTGATAATAGGCCGAATCGAGCCGTTCGCCGTCCTTGCCTTTGACGAAGGGCGGGCCCCAGCTGCGGGTATCGTCACCGGCGCCGGGGCGCTCCACCTTGATCACCTCAGCGCCGAGATCCGCAAGCAACTGGCCTGCCCAAGGGCCGGCAAGAATACGAGCGAGCTCGAGAACGCGGATGCCGGCGAGGGGCAGATTTGGCATGAAGGACAATGTGATGTGAGACGATGGCGGGGGAACGAGCGCAGCCTTGATATCGAAGGCCGGGCGCGAAGCAAGCCCCCTCCGACCTCAAGGTGCCTGTGTCTGCCCGTTCCGCCCGCTTCCGCCTATCTCAGATTGCATCGGCCAACGCATTGTGCGACGGGCGAGCAATCACGACCCGTCGTCTTCCGGTTGGGTCACGACATGCCCGCACTCTTCGCATTGGTAGGACACCAATTCGGGATTGGCACCCAGCTTGGGAAGGCGGCGCGCAATTCGCATGTATGCGCCGCAGCGGGCGCAGCCACGCCCCTGTGATGAGCTTTCGTCCGACGTTTCCATGGCGGCTAAGGCCGACTGATACTCGTGTAACTTTTCGGCCCGCGGCGCCTTTCCGGCAATTCCGGCAAGATACCTAAGGGAAACCCTCAGGTTGTGAGACGTATTCGGGCGCTGCAATTGAGAATTTAACGCAATAAAAATCGGAGATGGTGACGCGGCGGGCCCGGCGTTTTCGCGGCAAATGCTTGCGCTCAACCCGTGCAGTTCTTTTCGCCCGGACGATGGCGGTCACGACTACGGTGTATTGCTGCCGAGCAGGCCGAGTTCGACCAGCACCTGTTCGGCCTCGCCGATCGCGTGATTGCCGGCGGGCACGCCGCAATACATTGCCGATTGCAGAATGATTTCCTTGATCTCGTCCGGGGTGATGTCGTCGCTCAGGGCGGCGCGCACATGCAGCTTGAACTCCTCCCAGCGGCCCAGCGCGATCATGCTCGCGATCACCATGCAGCGCCGCGTCTTGCGGTCGAGGCCCGGGCGCGTCCAGATCTCGCCCCAGACATTGCGCGTGATCATCTCCTGGAACTCGGTGTTGAAAGCGTTGCGCTTCTTGAGCGAGCGGTCGACCCAGGCGTCGCCGAGCACCGCGCGCCTGACCGCCATGCCCTTTTCGTACTGCTCGTCCGCTATCATTGCCGGCTCCTGATTCGTTGAGGAAATTATTTTATCCGCGGTAATTGCCGTGCCTATGTCCCGGAAGCTCTGCGTCGGCGCGAAGGTCGAAGCAGTTTATTCGGCCCGCCGGTTCTGGCATTCTGCGCCCATGCCTGTCACCTCCGCCACCAGTCTTGTCGGCGACGACTGCCCGTCGGCTGTTGCCCTCGCCATTGCCCGCGGGACGCAGCGGCTATTGGCATCGCTCGGCCTCGCCTGCGTCAGCGAGCTGCCGCTCGCCTCGGGCCGGCGGGCCGATCTGGTGGCAATCGGCGGCGACGGCGAGGTATGGATCATCGAGATCAAGTCCTCGGTTGCCGATTTCCGCGCCGATCACAAATGGCCCGACTACCGGCTGCACTGCGACCGCCTGTTTTTTGCGACCGCCCCGCACGTGCCCGCTGCAATCTTTCCCGCGGATGCCGGTCTGATCATTGCCGATGGGTTTGGCGGTGTATTGGAGCGCGATGGGCCGGTGCATCGGTTGCATGCGGCGACCCGTCGTCGCGTGCTGCTAACCTTCGCCCGGGCCGCGGCGCTGCGCCTGCAGGCCGTTGCCGATCCCGCCGGTCGCTATGACGGGCCGGCCTGACGTTGCACCCCCTGCACTGCCCGCACGCTGATAGAACCGAACGCCGGCAGGTCATGCCGGCAACGCCCAGCGCTCATGCCAGGCTTCCAGCATCAGCACATCCCAGATCAGATATTGCCAGTTGCACCGGCCGGACAGATGCTCCTGCCAATGCCGGCGCACATAGGCTGCGTCGACGAGACCGTGCTCGCGCAAGCGCCGCTCGGCGAGCAGCGTTTCCGCCCAGTCGCGCAAGGGCCCGCGCAGCCATTCCCCCAGCGGAAGGCCAAAACCCATCTTCGGGCGCTCGATGATCGACCGCGGGACGTGGCGGTCGAGGACCTGGCGCAGCGCCCATTTGGTCCTGCCGGCGCGTATCTTGGTCGACTCGGGAAGCTGCCAGGCAAACTCGACCACGCGATGGTCGAGGAGCGGCACCCGCGCTTCGAGCCCGACTGCCATGCTGGCGCGGTCCACCTTGGTGAGAATGTCGTCGGGCAGGTAGGTGACGAGGTCGAGGAACTGCATCTGCGCGACCGGCTCGGGAAACTCGGTGGCGATCTTCGGGTCCCAGAGCACCCCGTTGGGCTCGGGCGCGCCGGGCATCACGAGCGACGGTTCCCAATGCGTCACCAGGCGGCGGTACACGTCGCCGGCATCGCCGAGGCTGAGCACCGAGGCCAGCTTGTGCAATTTGTCCCCGGGCTCGGAATGGCCGAACCGCGCGGGCAGCCGCGCCAGCAGCGCCGACCAGCGTTCCGGCGGCACCATGGTGATGGCGCGCGCCAAACCCCGGCGCAGGGATCGCGGTAGCGCCCGCAGCCACATCGTCTGAAACGCGCCGAGGCGGTAGCGATTATAGCCGGCGAACAGTTCGTCGCCGCCGTCGCCGGACAGCGCCACCGTGACGTGGCGTCGGGTCATGGCGGAGACGAGATAAGTCGGGATCTGCGAGGGATCGGCAAACGGCTCGTCATACCAGTCGGCGAGCTTGGGGATGACCTCGAGGGCCTGTTGCGCCGTCACCGTCATCTCGGTGTGCTCGGTGCCGAGATGGTCGGCGACCGCCTTCGCATGGGACGCCTCGTCAAAGCCGGGGATGTCGAAGCCGATGGTGAAGGTGCGGACCTTGCCGGTGCCCGCCTTCTGCATCAGAGCGACGACGGTCGAGGAATCGATGCCGCCGGACAGAAAAGCGCCGAGCGGGACGTCGGCAATCATCCGGCGTTTCACCGCGTCGGTCAGCATATTCTCCAGCCGGTCGGTGATTTCCGCGTCGCTGCCGCGCAGCGGATTGGCGCGGGCGGCATGCACGACCTGCCGCGCGTTCCAGTAGCTCGCGATCTGCGGCTCGCCGTGAAGCGGCAGGGTCAGCAGAGTTCCCGGCTCGAGTTTGTGCACGCCCTCATAGATCGTGTGGGGTGCCGGAATGTAGTTGTGCCGCAAGAAGGCCGCGACGGCGTTGCGGTTGATCCGCGGCGTCCAGTCGGGATGCGCGCGCAGCGCCTTCAATTCCGAGCCGAACAGGAACAGCCCGTCGATCCACGCCCAGTACATCGGTTTGATGCCGAGTCGGTCGCGAATCAGCGTCAGGCTCCGCTCCTTGCGATCCCACAGCGCGATCGCGAACATGCCGATGAGCTTTGGCAATGTTGCCGCGACGCCGTCGGCCGCAAATGATTCGAGGATCACTTCGCTGTCGGAATGGCCACGAAAGCGGATGCCGCGCGCGACAAGTCCTGGCCGTATCTCCTCGTGGCTGTAGACCTCGCCATTGTAGATCATCACCAGGCGGCCGTCGGCCGAGACCATGGGCTGATGGCCCGCCGCTGACAAGTCGATGATCGACAGGCGCCGGTGGCCCAGCGCAATTCCGGCATCGCCATCGGCCCAGAAGCCGTCGTCGTCCGGTCCACGATGGCGCAGACTGTCGGTCATCGCGCGCACATGCGCCGTCATCGCCTCGGGGGAGGTCGCGCGTGTCTGCCGGAAGCCGGTGATGCCGCACATGGTGTGGTGGTCCGCTGGGGCCGTCGGCGGCCCCAGCGCTCATAGCCTGCGCATGCCTTCACCGCAACGGAGCAGAAGCCACCCGGCTTTGGCGTCACCCCGTTGCCATCAGAGATAGCGCAGCTCCAGATAGATCATGCTGAGCCCGACCGTCACCAGCATCACCGGATAGGCGACCTTCATGTATTCGACGAAGGCGAAGCGGATGCCGGCGCGCTCGGCGAGACCGGCGACGGTGAGGTTGGCCGAAGCACCGATGATGGTGCCGTTGCCGCCGAGGCAGGCCCCAAGCGAGAGCGCCCACCATACCGGCATCAGCCCGTCCGGCCCGCCAAACGCCGGCGCCATGTCTTTGACCAGCGGGATCATGGTTGCGACGAAGGGGATGTTGTCGACGATCGAGGACAAGATCGCCGACGCCCACAGGACCGCAAATACCGTGACCCGCAGGTTGCCGCCGGTCGCGGCGACGAGCTTGTTCGCCAGGATGCCAAGCAGGCCGGTGCTCTCCACGCCGTAGATGACGATGAACAGGCCGATGAAGAAGAAGATGGTGATCCACTCGACCTCTTCGAAGGTCTTGGATACCGTCCTGGTCTGGTCATCCGCGCTGCGGCCGATGCAGGTCAGGAGCAACAAGGTGGCGGCACCGAACAGGGCCACCGTCGCCGGTTCCAGGTTGAGGCGGCGCGACAGCACGAAGCCCAGGATCACGCAGGCGAGCACGATCAGCGACTTGACCAGCAGTCCGCGATCAACAATGGCGTTGCGCTCGTCGAACGCCATCACCTTGGCGCGGGCGCGCAGCGTCGCCTCGAATCGCCGGCCCCAGATGACATAGAACAGGCCGCAGGCAACGAGCTGGATGACGATGATCGCCGGTGCGAGATTGGTGATGAAGTCATTGAAGCTGAGGCCGACCCGCGAGCCGATCAGGATATTGGGCGGATCGCCGATCAGCGTCGCCGTGCCGCCGACATTGGAGGCAAAGACCTGGGCGACCAAAAACGGATAGGGCCTCACGCCGAGACGGTCGCAGATGACAAGCGTCACCGGCACGACCAGCAGCACGGTGGTGACGTTGTCGAGGAAGGCCGAGACCACCGCGGTCACGATCTGCAGCATCAGCATAATCGCCGCCGGATTTGCCTTCACGAGCTTGGCCGAGCGGATTGCGAGATATTCGAACATGCCGGTGCGGCGCGACACCGCAACGATCACCATCATGCCGATCAACAGGCCGATGGTGTTGAAGTCGATGCCCTCGACCGCCTTTTCCTGGGTGAGGATGCCGAGCACGATCATCAGGCTGGCGCCGAACAGGGCGATCACGGCGCGGTTGATGCGCTCGCTGATCACGGCGGCATAGGTGGCAACCAGCAACGCGGTGGCGACCCAGATTGCCGGCAAGCCAAAGGCGGCACCGGCCGCTGTTGCCCCGTGCATTACTTGTCTCCCTCAAGCTTCGCCAGAATGTCCCAGGTGGAGACGATGCCGAGCAGGCGCCGGCTTGCCGGGTCCACCACAGGAACGTAATTGCGGGTGCGGAAGATCAGCAGCACCGCTTCCATGATCGGCGAATCGGGTTTTAGAATCGGTGCCTCGCGATCGGCATATTCAGAAACCGGACGGTCGCGCAGCGCGGCAAAACGCGCGCGCAGATCGTCAATGTCGTCCGAGAGGTAGGCGAGATCGGTCATCTGCGCGATCTTCGGCAACACATCCTCGAGCGCGACAATGCTCGGCAGCATCAGTCCGATCAGCCGGCTTTTGGCGAACAGGCCGAGATAGCGGCGTTCGCTGTCGACCACCGGCAGCGCCAGATAGCGGCGTTCCAGCAGCAGCGACAGCGCCTTGCCGACGGTATCGGTGCCGTGCAGCACCGGCGGATCGGCGTTCATGATTTCCTGGCAAGCCATGATGTTCCTCGAACACGCGGCCTCCGGCCCGGACAGGCTCCGGGCGGTGTAGCGCGGCGGCGCGACGGGCGAACCCCATAGCCGAGCGGCAGGTGCTGCACTACGCACGTTCTCTTGAGCGGGGATGCCACGGTGCGTTCGACGGCGCCGGCAGATGAACCGACGAGCAAGGTTCAGACGGATCGAACGGTTAGAGCATTTTCCGGCGAAGCATGACTTCGGACTTGATCCGGGGGTGGGCGCCGGTTCGCCGCGGGAAATGCGACCACTCAAAGAGAAATAGAGCGAATTCCGATTCCAACAGAACGGAATTCGCTCTAGAGCCGCATATCGGCCGAGCCGCTGAGCGCGTGCTCAGCGAACTGTGCTGCAGCCGATTCGGCCGGCAGCGGGTCAGGGACGATCAGGCGGATGGCCTTCACGAGGTCAGCACCGGCAAACGGCAGCGCGACAAGATCTCCGGCCACGACTTCATCCGCGACCGCAGCAGCGAGGACGAGGGAAATGCCCAATCCCGCCCGTACCGCCCGCTTCACCGCTTCGGTACTGCCAAAACCGTCGACGGTCTCGATGCGATCGGCAACGGCGCCGAGCGCCTGACGAAGCAGCTTGCCGGTGCCGGTGCCGCGTTCGCCGCCGAGCATGCGCACGCCGATGAGGTCATGAGCATCGATCTGCGTTCGGCCCGCCCAGGGATGTTGCGGACCGACGATCACGACCAGCGGCTCACGCCGCCAAATGTGGGCGCGGAAGCCGGGGCGGTCGTCCCACCATTCCATCAAACCGACATCGGCCCGCCTTGTGTGGAGCCGCTCGGAAACCGTAGGATTGCCGCCAATCCACAGTTCCGTCGGATAGGCAGATGCCTCACGGAACGATGCCAGGGTGGAATGCAGCAGATAGGTGCCGACATTGCTGGCGGCAGCAATCCGCAACGGAAAGCCGGCGACGACTTCGCGTGCCCTTTCTGCGGTCGCCAGGAGCGTGCGGGCGAGCGGCAGGAAGGCCTCTCCCTGCGGCGTCGGGATGGTGCCGCCGCGCTTGCGCACGACCAAGGGCGCGGCAAAACCGGCCTCCAGTTGCTTGATATGATCGACGATCGTCGACGGCGAGAGTTTCAGGCCGCGCGCCGCCGCGCGAAAACCGCGGCCGTCGACGACGGCAAGATAAGAGCGCACATGGGAAAGGTTCAGCATGCCATTCGCACCGCTTTGGGCTTGTTCAGCGCGTTCCGCGGCACGCGGCCGGCGAGCACATCGACAATACTTTCCGCCGCCGCTCGTTCGATGTCACGGCGGATGTCGACAACGGCGGAGCCAAGATGCGGGGTGAGCACGGTGGGGGCGCCGATTGCCCGTAATCGGGGGTCGATGCGGCGAGGTCGGTCGCGCCGGGCCCAATCCTCGCATTCGAAAACGTCAGCGGCATAGCCGGCAAGCTTGCCTTCTGCAAGAGCCGCTGCAACCGACGCCTCGTCGACCAGCGAGCCGCGCGCAGCGTTAATGATCCGCGCCCCGCGCTTCATCCGACCGATCGCTTCGGCGTCGATCAGATGCTGCGTTGCGGAAGTGAGCGGTAACGCGAGCACAAGAAAATCCGCTTCCGCGAGCAGCGTGGCAAAACTTGCGAGCACGAGGTGGGAGGCGAGCGCGGGCGGCGGCTGCCGGATGACCGGATCATGCGCCAGCAGCCGGCATCCGAACGGCACCAATCGCTCGGCAATCGCGCGGCCAACCCGCCCGAGTCCGACGATGCCGACCGTCGCCCCGCTCAGCCCGGTGCCGTAGAGTTGCGGTCGCCACCCCTGGAAATCATGCTCGCGAATGCTGCGATCGCCGGCGACGATGTGGCGGGAGAGCGCCAATATCAGCCCGATGGCAAGCTCGGCGGTGGGGGCGGTGAGCAGGTCGGGTACGATCGTCACCCACACGCCGGCCTCGGTCGCTGCCCCGACGTCGATATTGTCGTAACCCTTGAGCGCCGCCCCGACGACACGCAGGGCAGGGCAGGCGGCGAAGAAGTGACGATCGATGCGATCGGTCATATAGGCGAGCAGCCCCATCGCATTGCGGCTGCGCGCCTGCAACTCCTCGCCGGACCACGGCTCGACCGAGCCATTGGCATCGACCGCGGCATGCTTGGCGAGCAGCGCCAGAGTTTCGGGAAATGCTCGGTTGGTCACGACGACCTGCGGCAGTGGCATGCGTGATTGAACCCTATTTAAGCGATCGCCGCAGCGCCGCTCCGAGCCCGTCGACGATCGTCACGCAGACAAGAATGCAGATCAGAATCGCGGAGACCTGCGCATATTCCAGCACACGCAACGCCGCGATCAGTTCGAAACCGATGCCGCCGGCGCCCACCGCGCCGAGTACGGTCGATGCGCGGAAGTTGTATTCCCAACGATAGATCGTGATGTCGGCAAGCTGCGGCATCGCCTGGGGCAATACCGCGTGCCAGATCACCTGGGGCGTCGTGGCGCCGGCCGCGCGCGCGGCTTCGACCGGTTTTTGATCGACATGCTCGATGCTTTCGGCGAAGAATTTCCCCACCATGCCGACCGAGTGCAGGCCAAGCGCGAGCGCGCCCGGAAGGGCGCCGAAGCCGACCATCGCCACCAGGATGATCCCCATGATCAGCTCGGGGACCGAGCGCAGCAGGTTGAGTACGAATCGCGATGCCCGATAGGCGAAGCGGTGGGGCGTGGTGTTGCGCGCAGCGAGCAGAGCGATCGGCAGCGAGAGCGCGACCGCGATCGCGGTGCCGGCGATCGACATCGCCAGCGTATCGACCAGCGGCCATGCCCAGCGGCCGAGGCGGCTGAAGTCGGGCGGAAACATCTCGCTCGACAACTGCCGCACCGCCGGCCAGGCATCGGCGAACCGGGCCGGATCGAGCAGG
Source organism: uncultured Rhodoplanes sp. (assembly GCA_964616635.1). Classification (GTDB taxonomy): domain Bacteria; phylum Pseudomonadota; class Alphaproteobacteria; order Rhizobiales; family Xanthobacteraceae; genus Rhodoplanes. The sequence goes on from CAZTTL010000006.1 coordinate 12,022, forward strand.
CCGGTCAGCCACATCGCCGCCAGCACGACGGCCATCGTCAAAGCGAGGATGGCGAAGCGCCTCGCCCGCGTCGCGCCATCCCGCGCCAGGATGTTGTCGTAGGCTGCGCTCATCCGTTCAGTTTGGTCAGATCGAGATCCAGTACCCGTGCCGTATCACGCAGGATGTCGTAGGCGCTGTCATCGGTCGCGACGAAACCTTCGGCGCGGAACGCTTTTAGGATCGCAGGGTCCTTTAGGTCAAGAAAGGCTTTGCGAATTGCCGCCTTCAAGGCGGGATCGAGATTGCCCTGCAGCACCATCGGGTAATTCGGGATAGGATCGCTCACGGCGATCACCTTGACCTTGGTGCCGTCGATCATGCCCTTCGCCACCAGCCGCTTGAAGATTTCCTCGCTGAGCCCGCCAGCCTGAACCTGCCCGGCCTGCACCGCGCGCGCAACCGCATCATGGGTGCCGAGATGAACGAATTTGTAGTCGCGCTCGCCGATGAGGCCGTTGCGGGCCAGGATCGCGCGGGGGATCAGGTGGCTCGAAGTCGAGGCATTGTCACCGAAACCGACGGTCTTGCCGCGAATGTCGGCGATCGTCTTGACCGGGCCGTCGGCCTGGGCGATCAGCACGCTGCGATAAGTGGGCGACCCCTTCGCCACGCCGACCGCGAAGGGCTCGATGCCGGGGGCGCGGCTTTTCGCCAGGACGTAGGAGAGCGGGCCGAAATAGGCGATCTCGATGCGGCCGAACCGCATCGCTTCGATCATCGAGGAATAGTCGGTGGTAACTACCAGCTCGATATCCTTGCCCAGCGCTTTTTCGAGATAGGCTTTCAGCGGCTGTGCATTCTGGATGATGGTGGCGGCATTCTCGTCCGGCAGCAGCGCGACGCGCAGCCGCGCCGGGTTGCCGCCTTCGGCAATGGCCGAACTGTTAAGCAAGGCAACGCCGCCCATCGTGGCAGCCGTTGTCAGCACCGTGGCAAGGAGAAACGTACGACGGTTCATCGCAAGGGTCCTTTTCGCACTAGAGACGCCTATTCCGCCGCCTCGGCGAGGTCCGGCGGATCGGTCTGGTAGATCGCGTCAAACGCCGCGCCGGTGAATTGCCCGGGCCGGCCGTCGAACACGACGCGGCCCCTGGCGAGGCCGATGACGCGATCGGCGAAGCGGCGGGCAAAATCGACTTGGTGGAGGCTTACAATCGCGGTGATCTTGTCCTCGCGGCAGATGCGGTGAAGATCGCTGAGCACGCGCTCGGCGCTCGCCGGGTCAAGACTCGCGACCGGCTCGTCGGCGAGCACGATCACCGGGCGCTGCGCCATCGCCCGGGCGATGCCGACCCGCTGCTGCTGTCCGCCGGACAACTGGTCGGCACGGTCGAGCGCGCGATCGATGAGGCCGACGCGGTCGAGCAGGGACAGCGCGAGCAGCCGGTCGCCGTGCGGCAGGGGGAACAGGGAGCGGACGAAGCTGTGAGCGGAAAGGCGCCCCATCAGCACGTTCTGCAGGGCGGTCAGGCGGCCGATCAGATGATGTTGCTGAAAGATCATGCCGGTGCGGCAGCGATGGCGCCGCAATATGCGGGCCGACGCAAAGATCGAGTATCCTCCGGCAAGAACCTCGCCTTGGGTCGGCCGCACCAGTCCGTTGAGGCAGCGCAGCAATGTCGACTTGCCGGCGCCCGAGGCGCCGATCAGCACCGTGAACTGCCCTGGCACGAAGGCGAGACTGGTCGGGTGCAGCGCCGTGATTCCGCTCGGATAGGTGACCGCGACCTGGTCGAGGCTGAGCATCAGCACTCCATCGATGCGTGGAAAGCTGTTCGGCAATTCCGCACAAACCGTCTGTTTGATCGGATAGTGATCTACCCCATCGTCATGACAGGTAAACGACGGTATTATAATTGGGCGGCCAGGAATCAGGAAAATCGAGAGGCACCGATGGACGCGATTCAATCAAGAGGCCGGATTATCGCCGGCGTCTCTTTCGACATCCCTGGCATGGGCTACAGGAATCCGCAGGCCGGGCTGATCGAAGGTTTCGAGCCGGATCTCGCAAGGGCGATCGCAGCAACGCTGCTCGGCGCGCCCGATCGCGTCGAGTTTCGGCCCGTTACCGACGCGGGGCGCATTCCCCTGCTGCAAAGCGACCAGCTGGATATGGTGCTGTCCCAGCTCACGATCACGCCGGATCGCGAAGAGCAGGTGGACTTCTCCATTCCCTACTGGGTCACGCGCGAGGCGCTTCTCGTGCCTGTGGGAAGCAGCATCAAGGGGTTCGACGACCTGAAAGGAAAACGGATCGCCGCGGTTGACGGCTCGATCTCGATCCGGCGAATGCGTGCCGCCCTGCCGAACGAAACACTGGTGGTGACGCCACTGAGTTACGGATGTCTGGAAGCCGTGGCCAAGGGCGAGGCGGATGCCGCTTCCAACGATCTGATCAATTTGACGATGTTGCAAAGAGCTTCTGATAACCCAGATGCATATCGGATCATTGATATTGGCGACCATTTCGACGAAAAGCCTTTTGGCGTGGCCGTCAAGAAGGGCCGTCGGTCTCTCGTCGATCTCTTGAACGCGGCCATCACGACCCTCAAGGCGAAGGGCGAGATTGACAGATTGTTGAACGAAAATATCGCGCGCCTGAACGCAGCGGCCGACTTGTCACACGGTTGAGGCGCATGCATGTAAGGAATTCATGTTAGTTCTGGAAGGTGTGCTCGATCCTATGGTCGGCGGCTGCTCCGGCAAGCGGGATGATGAACTCGCGGCCGGCCGTGGGTATCACTGTAAATTCATGCTCTGCCCTTTACCGGGGGGCGAACCACGTCTTGCTGCCCGCGTGCATGACTCATGCAGCGGATCTCGTGAGGCGAGCGCCCCGCTACAGAAATCGACACGACTGACTTGGCCCACGAGATGGAGGTACCGCGCATGTCTTTGAAGAACAAGGTCGCGATCGTCACCGGCGGCAACAGTGGAATCGGTCAGGCGATTGTTCTTGAGTTGGCACAACAAGGTGCCAGCATCGTCATCGACTATGTGGTTCATCCGGAGGCGACAACGGAGCTCGAGGCAGCGATCGCCAAGCTCGGCGCGCGGTCCATCGGCATCGATGCCGACGTCAGCAAGATCGCCGATCTCCAGAAGCTTGTCGACGCGGCGGTCGCCAGGTTCGGGCGGCTGGACATCATGGTGAACAATGCCGGCGTCGAAACGCGGACCTCGGTTCTCGACACCACCGAGGACCAATACGAACGCGTCATGAGGATCAACCTGAAGAGCGCGTTCTTCGGTACCCAAATCGCCGCCAAGCAGATGATCAAGCAGGGCAGCGGCGGCCGTATCATCAACGTGACATCGGTGCACGAGGACTGGCCGATGCCCGGCAATACCGCCTATTGCCTCTCCAAGGGGGGAATGCGGATGCTGACGCGCACTGCCGGGGTCGAGCTCGCGCCCCACAATGTCCTGGTCGTCGGCGTCGGCCCGGGCGCGGTGGCGACGCCGATCAATCTCTCGACGATGGACGATCCGGAAAAGCTCAAGAAGCTCGATGCCGCCATCCCGATCGGACGCATGGCGCGTCCCGAAGAGATTGCGAGCGTGGTCGCCTTTCTCGCCGGCGACGGCGCGAGCTACCTCACTGCTACCACCATTTTCGCCGATGGCGGCATCATGCAAAGCAGTGTCGGCCTCTAACGCGGCCTCAGCGTGGAGCGGATCGGTAGGGATTCCTGAATCGCGCTGCTGACCCAGGCCGGGCCCGCCGGGAGGCGGAGGTCGGCAGGCGCGTCGAGGGTCCTGCCGGTCGCCCTTCGGGACGCGGGGCTAAATTATCACAGCGGGAGTGTTGTGCCATCAGGCGGCACCGTGGGGCGCGAGCGCCGTAAGCGCGCGCCCGCGGGCGCTTGCCCGCGTGCAAAGCACGGGGCTCATTCGGCACGCCCATTAAGTCTGCGGCCAGCCTCAGAAAAGCGGCGCGCGGACGTGTGATTTGCCGGGGAGCGCCAATTCACCTATGCCGACCCGTCGGCCGGAACGGAGGCGTGACATGAGACTTATTTTGAGCGTCATGCTCGCAATCGTTGCCCAGCTCGCCCTGTCATCGGCAGCCCTCGCTGATATAACGGTCTGCAATAGTTTTCGGACGCGCATTCGCGTGGCCCTCGCCTACGAAGACAGCAACGGCTTCCACGCGGCGGGCTGGTGGGCCGTCGATGCCAATGCCTGCCGCAATGTCGATTTTCCATTTCAAGGCTCGGTCCTCTACTACACTGCAGCGTCCAACTCCTATCGGGAGGGTAGAAAGACCTTTCATAACACCTGGGGCAACGAGAAAAAGCTCTTCGTCCCACGCAAAGATTTCAAAATCGATTATGCCGATCATCGCCGGCGCGGCGCCAAGCCGACGATGTTCAGCCTAGCGAAGGTATCCGAGCAGCTTCAATCGAAGCCGATTGAGATTACCCTCAGCTTTACTTCGGGCAGCACGACGGTCAGCATGAAGTCGAAGGCGAACCCGAAGCCGAATCCGAAGCCGACAGCGCTTGCAGATATATTAGTCTGCAATGATTTTCGGGCGCGCGTTCGGGTGGCTCTCGCCTACGAAGGTAGCAACGGCTTCCACGCGGCGGGATGGTCGGCCGTCGAACCCAATAGCTGCCGCGCTGTCGATTTTCCGTTTCGAGGCTCAGTTCTTTATTACGCCGCAGACTCCGATTCCTATCGGGAGGGCGACAAGACCGTGCATGATCACTGGGGAAACAAGAAAAAGCTGTATGTCCGAGAAAAAGACTTCGATCTCGAAAATGCCGGTCAGAGCCGACCCGGCACCAAGCCGGCTATGTTCAGCCTGGCGACCGTATCCGAGCAGCTTCAATCGAAGCCAATTTTAATTACCGTCCGCTTCACCTCGGGCAGTACGTCGATCAACATGAAGGCGAAGTAGCGGGAATTCGGCTGAAATCCCCGTTGCTCGCTCACGCAAATTCGCGAAGCCGGTGCGAGTTCGTCCCAGAAAACGCGATCAGTCAAGAGAGCCAAAGCCGATTCTGCTTCCAAGACAACGGAATCGAATCCACTCTTAAACCGTCTGCTTTGAGCTTCTATTTCGCTGTCGATGCCGGCACGAGGTCGGCGGGCGAAATCAACACGCCAAAGCGCTCGCACCAGATGACGGCGCTCGGGAATTTCTTGAGATCGACCCCGTCCGGAATCGCACAGCGCTGGGTGCAATCGGCCACTGCCGCTGTTCGTCAGAGAAACCCGCATTATCGCACACGCACCATGCTGATCGAAGGCGAGCTGGGCGTCTGTTTTCCACGGGTCGCGGCGGCGAAACGGCTGTGCATGGGACAAAGTATTGTCCGGCGAAGTGATCGCCAAAAAAAGAGGGCAGTACTGCCCTCCAAGGTTCGCATATTTAGTGGAAAGTGAAGGTATTACGACTTTGCCTTCGGCACATCAGTAAGCTTGACCGAGTCAACGGTAAGGCTATCGCCAACAGCCTTCAGCGCGAGGTTCGCTTCGTAGTATTTGTGATCATCCATCAGCTTCATGGCTTGGTCGATGTGCTTGGTCGTCGCGGCAAGCGGCATCCAAACGCGATTGTAAATAACCTCAATCTCGCCGAGCCGCAGTTCTTCCAAGGCCTCCTTGTTCTTGCCATTGCGGAAGTGCTCATTGGCCTTCTTGATGCGCGCCTGCTTTTCCGGTGTCGAAACGAAGTCGTCAGCGAGGACGAGCTGGCCATCGACAGGAACCAACGCGGCCTTGTCGGTCTCCGAGGAGGTACCGAGATCCTTGCCCGCCACCGAGGTTGTAATCTTGACCTTGAAAGTCGGCGCTTCCTGAGCGGCCTTGGCGACGGAGGCCTTCGCCTTGGTGAGCAAGTCTGAGGCAAGCTTCGGGTTGCCATCAAAAATCGCCACCCTGGCGCCGTTGATCTCGCGGATTGCATTGTTACCGTCTTGCGAAAACTTCATGACCGCCTGAGCACCCGGCGGGGCAGGTGCCGCAGTGCTCGCAGTCGCGGCGGGTTTGGGCGCATTTTGCGTGTTTTGCGCTAAAGTCGGAAAGGCAAGCAAGGAGGACGCGAATGCGACCGCTAACGCCGAGACCGCCAGATGTCCTTTTGTCATGATCGACTCCTATGAATATCTATAGGTGAGATCGAAAGTGAACAGAATTAGGTTCACTCCGATAAATCCAGTTTCTCGAAGGCGACCTTACTGCACCCTGTCCCTGAAATTAAAAAACCGTAATTTTGTCGCGCGCAAGTCCGCGGCGGCAAGCATGGCGAGGGAGAACACATGCGCTGGAGAGGTGTCCATCACGTCGAGTTCTCAGCTCTGGACTATGAGGCCTCCATCACATTCTACGACAAGATGTTCGGATGGCTCGGTTACAAGAGCTTCTGGACGCTCGATATCGGCTATCGTTCGACCTACTACATGGCGCGCTTCCCGGTCCCGCACAGCTATATCGGCATTCAACCAGCACGGACCGGCAGCAGGCTCGATCACGAGGCGCGCGCCACGGGGATCCATCACATTGCGCTCTGGGCGAAGTCCCGCAGGGAAGTTGACGCTTTCCACAAGGACTTCCTGATCAGGAACGCGGTGCCCGTGAGCGATCCACCAAGGGAATATCCAGTCTACTCTCCCGGATATTATGCGGTCTTTTTCGATGATCCGATCAACGGCATTCACTGGGAACTGGCCCACACGCCGCGCATTCCCTCTCCAGCCGCTTATCTGCGTTGGGCGCGCGCGCTCAAGGACATCGCCAGACAGCATCCGGAATGGAAAAAATCGGCGATGGCCGAGGCCATGCGGACGCTGCCCGGAAAAACCGACGCGCGGTCATTATAGATTTAGGGGGCCGCTGATCGGCCTCGGCCCATTCGTTATGCGAACGATGCGGGAAATTATTGGCTTGAAACCTGGTCGGGTTATTTGAATGCAAGAAGAAGTTGGCTGCGCTCTAAAAAAAACCGGAGCTTCGAATGCCTCAGGAGCGAACGCCTGGATCGCTAGAGCATTTTCCGGCGAAGTGGACACCGGTTCGCCGCAGAAAATGCGGCCACTCAAATAGAAATAGAGCGAATTCCGATTCGGTCAGAACGGAATTCGCTCTAAGATGAAGGAATTGCGTTTCCCGCTTGCGCGGACGAACGGATGGCGATTGCTTTGCAGTGTCGCTCCTTCGTCTCAACAAAAGCGGGGCGCGCAGCAGAGACATTGCTGCGCACCCGGGCTCAGAATCCGACAATGCGTCTGAGGCTGGTCGTCAGGTCGAAGCCTGATCTCACTAGTCGTCACCCCGGCGGCGGCGGCGCCGGCGGCGCCGGCGATACGGCTCGTCAACCACGTACGGCGGTGGGGCGACAAGCGGAGCGATCGCTGCGCCAACCGCGTTGATCGTGCCAATAATCTTGGCGGCCTTGTTCTTCTTGTGCGGTTGCTGCTGAGGCTGGTTTTGGAATTGCTGCCGGCCCTGGGCTTGGCCCTGACCCTGACCACGCTTGCCGCGGTTGGCGCGTTGCGCTGCAGCGGGCGTCGCGGCTGTAAGAACGATGCCGGTCATGCCAAGGCTGGTGCCGAGATAAAGTCCAAGCAGCGCCGTCATCGCGACGATACGCGCCAGCAGCTTGCGCGGCTTGTGTGCGTGCTCTGCCATAAATCCCCCAGTGTAGTGCGGATTGAGTGAAGGGAACTTCTAGAAAAATCAATCGCCGGAATAGACCCAAAAAGTCACAGAAGCGCACTGCGTCACATAGTCACCAATGTCCAATTGCATCGTGAGCAGTTGCGTCGGTCGATCGGCTTCTCATACCTGCGGAGGAAGGCAAGGCCTGCTTCTCTTCGAGGTGATGATCGAGGAGTAGCGAACACCGAATTTGTTTTGTCGGTGAATGACGATCAACTTATTTTCCCAAGTGCCTCATATTTGTTCATGGAATTAATTCGTTGGCATAGGGTAAGTATGCGTATTCAAGCGATATTTTTTATCAGAGTGAAAACATTAAAGGTTCAGTAACCAACGAGGCGCATTTGTGTCGCGGCTGGCGGGATAGTGAGAGCCGTCCCTAGCGCAGGTTGCCCGAAGATGTCGATCACGCAGGCGGCATTGGTTCCAAAGCTTCCATCCAACGGCAGCATGGTGGATGCGCTCGAGGGAGGGCTTTGTGCCGCACTTCAGCGCATCCTCGATGCGCATGTCCGAAGCCTCGCGATCATAACAGATACGCTGTCCAACCCGGCAAACACTGTGACGATCCAAGAACTGCTCAGCGAACTCAAGCTGCAGCAGGACAATCTCGTCGCAAACATCAGTGAGAGCCTCTCGCTGATCGATGAAATGTGGCTGCTATTGCAATCGCATTTCGAGCAGCAGTTCGCGGCAATCGGCGACGCGGTCGATCAGGACGAGACTTCGGCGATTGGTCCGGCAGCCCGCCGAACAGTGAATCAATGACATCGACGAACGACTTCTTCTTCAGGAGGAATCCATGAGCCTTGAAAACGTGTTTGGCCGGTTGAGTATTGGCACCCGTGTCTATATCGGCTTCGGCCTCACGCTGGTTCTTATGATCGTGGTTGGCACGATCGGCGTGCTGAACCTCGGGAATTCCAAAACAGCGCTCAACGATTATGGAACGATCAGCGTCAATACCGTGAGCGGCATCGGCGCGGAACGCAACTTCGTTGGCCTGCGCCGGAATGTGGTCTCCTATACGGACTCCGGAAGCGAGAAGGCTCTCGCCCGCATGCGCGAGCTAGCGCCGCAGATTCAGAAGGAAATGGCTGGGCTGATTGAAGTCTCGGTGACAGCCGAACGAAAGGCCAAGCTGCAGGACATCAGGCGTCTCGCTGACCAGTATATAGGGCATTTCGACGAGGTTGTTAAACTGCGGACGACGCGCGGAGCGGGGGTTGCCGAACGTATGAACCCACTCGGAGCAAAGGCGCGCCGCAACCTGACAGACATCAGAAAGACCGCAATGGCTGATGGCGATATCGAAGCCGCCGCAATCACGGGACAAGTCCAGGAAGCGCTGATGCTGGCGCGAATCAATGCCCTGCGCTTTGTGGTGCAGCCCGAGCAGAAGATTGTAGAAGCCTTCAGGCAGCAGGCCACAGCATTCGACCGCGCGATTGTCGAACTGCAAAACAGGCTCAAAAATCCGGAACGGAAGCGGCTGGCAACGGATGCCGCAGAAACCGTTCGCAACTATGCCCAGGCCTTCGAAGACGTTGCCAAAGCGAGCTTCACTCTCGATGCTCTCGTCAATCACGAGATGGTTGGCCTTGCTGACAAGATCAGCGGCGGCATGAAGGAGATTGTCACAGCACAGCGGAGTGACCTGGGGCGCATTCAGAGCGAAGCGCGTGCGACCGTCGACCAGGCAACGACAATGATGATGGCGCTGGCGATTGCCGCGCTCGTGATCGGCTTGCTGATCGCTTTCCTGATCGCCCGCAGCATTGTCAAGCCGGTGCTGGGCCTGGTCGGTGCCATGCGCAAGCTCGGCGAAGGCGACTTCTCGGTGGTATTGCCGGGCCTCGGCCGCAAGGACGAGGTCGGTCAGATGGCCGGCGCAGTCGAGGCCTTTAAGGTCAAGGCGGCAGAGAAGGCGCAGCAGGAAGCTGAGGAGAAGGCCGAGGCCGATCGCAAGCTGGCGGCGGAGCGAAAAGTAGCGATGAATGCCATGGCCGATGCCTTCGAGAAGGCGGTCGGGGGCATTGTCGAGACCGTGTCTTCGGCCTCGACGGAGCTCGAAGCTGCGGCCGGCACGCTCACCAAGACGGCCGAGACGACGCAGCAGCTGTCTGCAACGGTGGCGTCGGCCTCCGAGGAAGCCTCGACCAATGTCCAGTCGGTTGCCTCCGCCACCAACGAGCTGTCATCCTCCGTTCAGGAGATCAGCCGGCAGGTGCAGGAGTCTTCTCATATCGCCGACGAAGCGGTGCGGCAGGCCGGCAAGACGGACGTTCGTATCAACGAGCTCTCGCAGGCGGCCGGACGCATTGGCGACGTTGTCAAGCTGATTACCGCCATCGCCGAGCAGACGAACCTGCTGGCGCTCAACGCAACGATTGAAGCCGCTCGCGCCGGTGAAGCAGGCAAGGGCTTCGCCGTGGTTGCGCAGGAGGTCAAGGCACTGGCCGCCCAGACCGGTAAAGCGACGGGAGAAATCTCCAAGCAGATATTGGGGATGCAGACAGCGACGCAGGATTCGGTCGCGGCCATCAAGGAAATCAGCGGTACGATCGGCCGGATCGCCGAAATCGCCGCCACCATCGCGGCGGCCGTCGAGGAGCAGGGCGCAGCGACGCAGGAAATCGCCCGCAATGTTCATCAGGCGGCGCAAGGCACGACGCAGGTGGCCGATAACATCACCGAGGTCAATCGCGGCGCCGGCGAAACCGGCTCTGCTTCAAGTCAGGTGCTGTCGTCGGCCCAGTCGCTTGCAGGCGAGAGCGCGCGTCTGAAAACCGAGGTCCAGAAGTTCCTAGCAACGGTGCGGGCGGCCTAGGGAGCAATCCGTTCGTACCGATGTGCTGGCCGCGCGGCGACCCCAACCCGCCGCGCGGCTCGCTTATTGCGCGCGGCCACCATCCGCGAAAACCCCGTGCCGCCGCATTTCACTTCGATGACGTGACTCGGCGTGCCGACTCCTCCAGCGCGTCGCAGAAGGCATCGATATCCGCCTCGGTGGTGCGGTGATTGACGATCGCCGCACGAATGACGGTCCTGCCGCCGAGAATGGTGCTGGAGGGCGCCGCAACACCGCGCTCCTGAAGATCGATCACGATCCGTCGGGCCAACTCGTCGCTGTCCGGCCTTGCCGGCGCGAAGCAGACGATATTCAGCATGACCGGCGCGCAAAGCACAAAGGTTGGCGTCCGCTGCAGCTTGATTTCCAGGTATTTGGCGAGGTCACAGCTGCGTTCGATGCAGGCTGCGATTGCTTCCGTTCCGAAGACGCGCAAGGTGAACCACGTCTTGAGCGCACGGAAGCTGCGGGAGAGGTCGAAACCGAGGTCGCAGGGCCACACTTCGCCGGCGCCAAGCCCGCTTGGCATGCGATGCAGATAGCTCGTCGGATTGTAATAGGTGCGCCGGTGCGCATCGGCATCGCGCAACAGCAGGAAACCGGCATCATAGGGGACCTGACCCCATTTGTGAAAATCGAACGCGACCGATGAGGCGCGTTCAATGCCTCGGACCAGCGGCTTCAGGCGTGGCGATAGTGCGCAGAGCGCGCCGAATGCACCGTCCACGTGAAACCATAAATCTTCAGCCTGGCAGCGATCGGCCAGAGCGGACAGGTCGTCCAGGGCGCCGGCATTCACACTCCCGGCCGTTGCCGCCACGAGAAACGGTTGCAATCCATCGGCGCGGTCGGCGGCGATCTCTTTCGCCAGCAGATCGACGCGCATCGCGCCGCATTCATCGACCGGGATTGTCCGCAGGAATTGCGAACCGATGCCGGCGACCTCGATCGCTTGGCGGATGCTGCCATGCGCCTCGGCAGACGTATAGGCGACGAGCTGCGGTCCCGCCGCTCGAAGCCCCTTCTGCCTAATCTCATCACCGACGGCGAAATTTCGGGCGATCACCACGGCGGACAGATTGGCGGCCGATGTTCCCGTCACAAAAATGCCGGAGGAATTCTCCGGAAAGCCGAGCATTTCTGCTGCCCAGCGGACGATCTGCTGTTCGACTGCGATCGCGACGTGATTACGCCCGCCGCAATTGGCATTCAGGCCGGCGGCGAGCATTTCGGCCACCATGCCAACCGGAGTTCCTGCGCCATGCACCCAGCCCAGAAAGAGCGGATGCAGATTTCCGGTCGCGTAGGGCTTGATGAATGATTCAAAGTCCGCGAGCACATCACGGAAGTCTTGTCCTGTTCGCGGCAGCGGCTCGCGGAATTGCGCCAGCGTCGCAGCGGGCGCCTGCTGCCAGACCGGCCGTTCCCGTACGGTCTCGATGAAATCGATCATTCCCCCGAGCGCATCATGGGCGACCGAGCGAAAATCATCCCAATCCTCGGGATCGAGGTCGCTGGATTTCGCGGCATTGTGGAGCATTGATCGGGATCTGCAGTTGCGGGGGTCGGGACCGCGCCCGTGCCGGCGCGCTCGCATGGCGTATTACCAATAAATCGCGCCCGGAGCACTGCGAGAAAATGCCCATGACCGCCGACCGCAGCCGAGTTCCGGCATCGTCTCGGCGCCCGGGTGGATGCCCGGTGATGAATGCGTGGGCAGAAGGCGCGTATCGGTTGCTCGCCCAGTGAAGTGCCGAGTTGCGGACGCTGCGGCGTTTTCTTTACTGACCGCCCAGTTGGCTTCGTGATCGCACGAACTCGATAATGCCAGAAAAGTCGGTGCCGCCATGACCTGCCTGCAGGAATGCGGCGTAAAGGGCGGCAGCCTGCGCCCCTAAATGTGTCGCGGCGCCGGTGGAGAGAGCGGCTTCCTGCGCGAGCTTGAGATCCTTCAGCATCAGTGCCGCGGCGAAGCCGGGCTTGTAATTGTTGTTGGCCGGCGAGGTCGGCACCGGACCCGGGACCGGACAATAAGAGGAAAGCGACCAGCATTGGCCCGTCGAGGTCGAGGCGACGTCAAACAAAGCTTGGTGTGACAAGCCGAGCTTCTCGCCGAGCACGAATGCCTCCGATACGGCGATCATCGAGATGCCGAGGATCATGTTATTGCAGATCTTGGCGGCCTGGCCATTCCCGCCCTTGCCGCAATGGACGATTCGGCGTCCCATCGCTTCGAGCAGCGGTCGAGCGCGGCCGACGGCGTCTTCCTCGCCGCCGCACATGAAGGTGAGCGTACCCGCGGCGGCACCGCCGGTGCCGCCCGAGACCGGTGCATCGACGGAAAGACAGCCGCGCCCCTTGGCCATGTCATGCGCCTGACGCGCGCTGCCGATGTCGACCGTCGAGCAATCGATCAGCAACGTGCCGGGTTCAACATGGGGCAGAATGCTCGTCCATACATCGAGCACATGCTCGCCCGAGGGCAGCATGGTCACCACCGCTTCGATCTTCTCCGCCGCCGCAGCAGCGGATGCGGCAGGCAAGACACCAAGACCTTTCGCCGCGGCGACATTGCCTGACAGCAGATCGTAGCCGTGAACCTCATGGCCAGCCTTGACCAGATTGGCGGCCATCGGTGTGCCCATATTGCCCAGGCCGATAAACGCTATTCTGCTCATCGCACGCCGCCGCTCCTTTGTTTGTTGTTTGCGTCCGTCATCGCGCTCCGAACAGGGAGGCGGAGAGGGCGACCAGGGGCGCCCAATCCCTGGAACACGGCGTTCAGCCCATCGTCGGAATGACGAATTCAGCGCCCTCCTTCACGCCTGATGGCCAGCGCGAGGTGACGGTCTTGGTCCGGGTGTAGAAGCGAAACGAATCGGGGCCGTGCTGGTTGAGGTCGCCGAAGACGGAGCGCTTCCAGCCGCCGAAGGTGAAATAAGCGATCGGAACCGGAATCGGCACGTTGATGCCGACCATCCCGGCCTGCACCCTGGTTGCAAAATCGCGGGCGGCATCGCCGTCACGGGTGAAGATGGCAACGCCGTTGCCGTACTCATGCTTGGAAGGCAGGGCCAGCGCTTCTTCGTAATTATGCGCGCGGACGACCGAAAGCACCGGCCCGAAAACCTCTTCCTTGTAAATCCGCATTTCGGGCGTCACGTGATCAAAAAGGCAGCCGCCGAGATAAAAGCCGTTCTCGTAGCCTTGCATCTTGAACCCGCGGCCATCGACGACGAGCTTCGCGCCTTCGGCGACACCAATGTCGATGTAGCTCTTGACCTTGTCGAGATGGGCCTTGGTGACGAGCGGGCCGTAATCGGCGGCGCGGTCGGTGGACGGTCCGATCTTCAAGTTCTCGATGCGCGGGATCAGCTTGCCGACCAGGCGATCCGCGGTCGCTTCACCGACCGGGACCGCAACCGAAATCGCCATGCAGCGCTCGCCGGCGGAGCCGTATCCGGCGCCGATCAGCGCATCGACCGCCTGATCCATGTCGGCGTCAGGCATGACGATCATATGATTCTTGGCGCCGCCGAAGCATTGCACGCGCTTGCCCGCGGCGCAGCCGCGCGCATAAATATATTCGGCGACCGGCGTCGACCCGACAAAGCCGATCGCTTTCACCGCGGGATCGTCCAGCAAGGCGTCGACCGCTTCCTTGTCGCCATTGACGACGTTGAAAATGCCCGGTGGCAGTCCGGCTTCGAGAAACAACTCCGCCAGTCTCAGGGGCACGCCGGGATCACGCTCGGACGGCTTCAGGATGAAGGCGTTGCCGGCGGCGATGGCAGGGCCGGCCTTCCACAGGGGGATCATGGCGGGAAAATTGAAGGGCGTAATGCCCGCGACCACGCCCAGCGGTTCGCGCATGGAATACACGTCCGTACCCGGGCCCGCGCCGGTAATATATTCGCCTTTCAACAGATGGGGTGCGCCGATGCAGAACTCGACGACTTCGAGGCCGCGCTGAATATCGCCGTGGGCGTCAGGAATCGTCTTGCCGTGCTCGCGCGCGAGCAGCTCAGCGAGCGCATCGAAATCACGACTGACCAGTTCAAGAAACCGCATCAGCACGCGGGCGCGGCGCTGCGGGTTCAGCGCAGCCCAGGCCGGCTGCGCTAACGCTGCATCCCGGATCGCGGTACGGACCTCCTCGCGCGAGGCAAGCGCCACCTGCGAGCGCACCTCGCCGGTCATCGGTTGGTAGGCGTCAATGAAACGAGACGAGGCGCCGGCAACGCGCCTGCCGCCGATGAAATGGCCGTAGGTGATCAAGGCAGCGACCTCCCTGAGATTTTGTTGTGTTGGCGGCAGGGTAGCAACGGCCACGTTAACGGTCGATAAGATATTTCGCGCGTCTGACGTGCAGAAGCGCGCATGAAAACGGCGGGCAATGCTTGGGATTGCATCCTGATCCAAATCACAGGCAAAGAACATCGCTCGCGGGAAAAGACTTGCGCGGCTTCGAAAATGAAAACATTGCCCGCAGCGTTGGCTGGCGATTCCACTGATCGATCGATACCCATGCAGACCAGCTCTGCGCGTGCAGAGCCGGCCCACGACGTGCGGAAATGAGTCAGTAGCCGCTCGGATCCCCGAGTGCCTGCTTGAACCAATTCTCCTCGAACATCATGTTGCCGCTGGGCATCTTGTGATCTTCGAGCAGATAGAGCTTGCCGCCGCTGCGATAGACAACGGCGCCGGCCTGGAGGGCGCGGGCTTCCTTCATGATCCGGGCGTGGCCCTGTTTCGTCGACTTAACGACGTGATAGCCGCGCGGCGAGACATAGATGCCTTCGCCATCGGACATTTTGGTCATCGCAAAAGCCGCGGTCGCCGCGAGAACGACGGCCGTGCCGGCGATAGCTCCAATCTTGGACATCGACATAACGTTGCTCCTTTGGGTTAGCGCGGTTCCACTGAACCGCGGGGGCAACGTCTCAGCTCACGATGTCCAGCGGAAATGCCACCATTCTATGAGTTCAATAGGCCCGCGCTATGTAACGCCGCGCAGCGAACCCGCGTACTACTGAATTGATGAGAATCGCAATTAGGCCCGCGCAAAACGTAAATCGGCAGTGGGCTTATCGGCGACACGGTGCTCGCATGCTGCCGACCGTGCTACGGCTGTGATTGCCGTTCAAGCCGATCAGGAAAGCTATTCGGCTCGCAGTTTGAGACGCCGGCATGACGGTTACTGTCCACCTCTCCCCACTGGGGAGAGGTGGACAGATGAGCCGTAGACGAGCGAGGTCAAGCATCGACGTCGTGAGATTATTCCGCACACACCGCACTCGGTGGGTGCGGACGTCTTCCGACCGGGGAGACGTCCTGCAAGGCAACCGGCTCACGCCGCTTCGGTCGTGTCTGCCTTGTCTTCGACGATGTGCACGATGTCGGTCATGATGCGGTTGAGCTCGAAGTCCTTCGGCGTGTAGACGGCGGCGACGCCGGCGTCCTTCAAGTCCGCCGCATCATCGGCCGGAATGATGCCGCCGACCACGACCGGCACGTCCGACAGGCCGGCCTCGCGCATCTTGCCTACCACCTCTTTCACCAACCGCATGTGCGAGCCCGACAGGATCGACAGGCCGACCACGTGCACATTCTTGTCGCGCGCGGCCTTGACGATATCTTCCGGGGTGAAGCGGATGCCTTCGTAGACCACCTCCATGCCGGCATCGCGCGCGCGCACCGCCACCTGCTCGGCGCCATTCGAGTGCCCGTCGAGGCCCGGCTTGCCGACCAGGAACTTAACGCGGCGCCCGAGCTTGCGGGAGACGCGGTCGACTTCGGCGCGCAGGTCGTCGATGTTGCGGGCGTCGTTGCGCGCTGCAGAGGACACGCCGGTCGGGGCCCGATACTCGCCAAACGATTCGCGCAGCACGAAGCCCCATTCGCCGGGGGTGACGCCGGCTTGGGCGC
>CAZTTL010000006.1:28520-29550 GCA_964616635.1 uncultured Rhodoplanes sp.
ATCGAGGCCGGCATGATGTTGCGGCCCTCGCGCGCGGCGCGGCGCAGCTCTTTGAGCGCCTCGTCGACCGCCTTGGCGTCGCGCGCCTCGCGCCAGGCGTTCAGCTGCGCGATCTGTTCCACCTCGATCTCCGGCGGAATGGTGATGATCGAGCCTTCGCCGGTCGGCAGCGGCGACGGCTCGGTCTCGATGAATTTGTTGACGCCGACGACGACGCGCTCGCCGAGCTCGATCTCCTCGACGCGGCGTGAATTGCTCTCAACGAGCTGCGCTTTGAGATAGCCGGTATCGACCGCTTCGACCGCGCCTCCCATTTCGAGGATGCGGCGCAGCTCGTCCTTGGCCTCGGCCTTGAGCTCCGCAACCTTCTTGGCAACCACGGTCGAGCCCTCGAAAATATCGCCGTAGTCGAGGAGGTCGCTCTCGTAGGCAAGAATCTGCTGGGCGCGCAGCGACCATTGCTGGTCCCACGGCCGCGGCAGGCCGAGCGCCTCATTCCAGGCCGGAAGCTGCACCGCGCGGGCGCGCGCCTTTTTTGACAGCGTCACCGCGAGCATCTGCAGGAAGATGCGATAGACATTGTTCTCGGGCTGCTGCTCGGTGAGGCCGAGCGAGTTCACCTGCACGCCATAGCGGAACAGCCGCTGCTTCGGATCGGTGATGCCGTAGCGCTCGCTGAGGATTTCGTCCCACAATTCGACGAACGCCCGCATCTTGCAGATTTCGGTGATGAAGCGCATGCCGGCATTGACGAAGAAGGAAATGCGCCCGGCGCAATCGGCAAACGCCGCCCCTTCGACCGCACCTGAGGCCTTCACCGCGTCGAGCACCGCGACCCCGGTCGCGAGCGCATAGGCAAGCTCCTGCACCGGCGTTGCACCCGCCTCCTGCAGGTGATAGGAGCACACATTCATCGGGTTCCACTTCGGCATTTCCTTGGTCGTGAACAGGATCACGTCCTTGATCAGCCGCATCGAGGGCGCGGGCGGGAACACATAGGTGCCGCGCGAGAGATATTCCTTGATGATGT
>CAZTTL010000007.1:0-13103 GCA_964616635.1 uncultured Rhodoplanes sp.
CTGCCCCAGGCTTGGCCCGATTCAAGCCCTCTTCCTTCCCATCGGTTTGGAAAGGCCCGGCGTTGTTCTTTGAACCGAGAGACGGGGCGGCTGTACCAACAAGGTTTAGCGGGCTTCTCCTGCGCGACTGAACCAGAAGCGGGAAATCACCGGCTCCGCCAAATAGCGTGGAGCATTACGCTGTCGATCGTCTCCGCCTTTCGTGCGGCGGCGCGCGAACCCTCCAGGAGCCCTCAGGTCTTCTCGCTTCAACCGTGTCGAAGCTACTTCGCAGGTGGCTTGGGCGACGACGTGCCGACTCTCTTGAGCAGCTTTAGCAGATCGTAGGCGGCTTCGGGCGAGGTGCGCACCAGATTCTCGATGTCAGGGTTGACGCGCTTGCCACGCGCCGACTCTCCGAGCTGGCGATGCATGGGCTTACCACCCTCAGTGTCGATGGCGCTTCGTCGCTCCTCCCGTTCCGCAGTCAGCACGTCGATCGCCTGCCGAACGAGCCAGGGATCGGAGGCGAGGCGCCGCCTCAGCAGCGCATTCCGGGCGATGATCTGTCGTTCCCCTTCCGAGAAATATGGCGCGTCCGACCTCGGCTGCGCCGAGGCCCATACGGATCCGATTGCTTGCAATGTCAGTGCAATAACGAATATGTGACGCAGTTTCATATTTTTCATATTTGCTCATTCCCCGCGGGCGATGCGAAGCCGCAGGTCGCGCAGGCACTGACCAAAGACTTGCTCCATCACGCCGGTCGACGCCACCACAACCGTGCCATAGGGCGTCTTATCACGCGTGATGAATCCTGCGGCCTGGCACGCGACGATAAGCTTCCGGCAAGTCTCCGTCGACATGACAGTGACGAGCAATCGCGAAAGATTTGACTGGTCAAGCGAACCCGGACGATCGCGCCAGTTCTGCAGGAGCCTCGGTCGCGTGTCCTCTGTGAATATTGCATCAAGAATGCGATCAGGGCGCAGACCAAGCCGCTTCATTTTGGCTTTATCCTTGAATAACATGGCGAGATATTCGTTGTGTGCCTGTATAAGCGCTTCGATCTGCTCAATTGTCGTTATCCGCCGTGCGGCGAGCTGATAAAAGAACTCAGCGAATTGGTATGCGACTTTCAAGCGCAGCATTCCGATCACCGCTTCATCCTGGCTCGCGCTCGCGCGGCACAACCGATCTTCGAATTCCTTACGATTCCACCGCAGGCTTTCGAGCACGAAGAGGTCCGCCTCGATCTCTTGACGGTCATCCGAGAGTGGGTCGTCTTGCATCATCGCAGGTCCCCTGTTCCGCCGGAATCTGCCTGGACCGGCACCACCCTACAATCGGATTGGAGGCCGCCAAATTGCTTTTGACAGTGCTTTCGGTTTGCGCTGTTCCAATTCCGAATCCGCATGCAATCTTTGCTTGGGGCTGGTAAGAGCGGCAAATGTGATAAGCCGAATGCCACTCAGGAGGTCCCTGGTTTGCTTCTCTTGGCACCATCGGCCGAAGCGAGAAAGAGGCTGCATTCCGCGCTTTCTCGGCCGACTCTCCAAGGAGTTTTGCGATGCGCCCATTAGCGTTTCTTGCTTCGCTGGCCGTTCTGTCGGCGTGCCTGAGCGATGGCTTTGGTTCCGCCTGCGCCGCACCAGCAAATGAGGTGCCGGCGCCGTCGCCCGCGGCCAAAGCGGCTGATTCCACCGGCGGCGCGAAGACAGCGCCGAGCGCGAACGAGCACGCGGCGCTTCTCGCAACGCAAGCCAAGTTCGGCGTCACCCTTCTCGACAAGCTGTCGGCGGGCCGGAAGGCGGGCAATGTCGCGGTGTCGCCGGCCGGCATAGCTTCCGTCTTTGCCTTGCTTGAGCGCGGCGCCGATGAACCCATGAGGGCGGCGCTGCTGCAGACGCTGGGCTTGGGCTCGGGATCAGCGGGGCTGACTGGCGATGCCTTCGAGGCCTTGCGGCGCGCAAGGGCCGCTTTGGCGCAAGACGAAAGCGGAGCGTTGCAAGTCGCGAGCAAATTCGTGCTTGACCCGTCAACCAAGCCTTACCCGACTGCGCGCCTGGGCATCGAGGCGCTCGGGGCTGAGGTTTCCGTCGATGACCTGACCCAGCCTGAGGCGATCGCGCGCATCAACGACTGGGTGAAGGAGAAGACGCGCGGGCGTATCGCCTCGATCCTTGACGAACCGCTCGACAAACCGTCGTTCCTCGCGCTGGATGCGCTGCACTTCAAGAGCCGCTGGAAAAAGCAATTCGACCCGGCAGAGACCGCGCCAGCGCCTTTCAAAAACTCGGACGGCAAAACGGCCAGCGTCCAGATGATGCATTTATCCGAGGCGCGCCGCCTTTATCGCCAGAACAATGAGTTTATCGCGATTGATCTGCCCTATGTGGGAGACCGGTTTTCGCTCGTCGTCGTTACCACCAAGACAAAGCCGGCAAGACTCAAGGATTTCGTCAAGGTCGCCGATTGGCTGAGCGGCGACGGGTTCTCCGCGGCGCTCGGCTCGTTGTCGCTGCCGCGCTTCTCCGCGTCGGGAAAAGAGGAATTACTGAAACCGCTCGACGCGATGGGGCTCGGGAAAGCTCGGCTTGCGCCGAGCGCGCTCGGTGGCTTCGCGCCAGGAGCAGTTCTGTCGCGCGTCGTTCAGCGCACCGAGATTACGGTCAATGAGGAGGGTACGGAAGCGGCCGCGGTAACCGCAGCAGCCGGGACGCGCTCGTTCGATTCCGAGCGGGTCATTCACATGATCGTTGACAAGCCGTTCATGTTCGCACTCCGCGACAACAAGGCAGGCTTCGTATTGATGACCGGCTATGTGTCTAACCCGCTGCCGCCCGATGAGAGCCGCGCGACCGCGAAATGACGGCAGGACGCGCCTCCATAGATACTCCTGGCCGCGAACAAGGAAGCGCCGCCGGCGCGCCCTGTCGCTATCATCATCTGGGAAGGCGCTCCCCGCGGCGACGACGGTACCACAGACGATTTCCGCCGCGCGGCGCCGCAGCGCGGACTTGCGATCAAACGACTCAAAATCTTTGACATTCGCTGCACGTCAGGTGCCGAGATAAGCCTGCCTGACCCGCGGATTGTCGAGGAGCTCGCGGCCCGTGCCGGTCAAAGTGATGCGGCCCTGCTCGATCACGTAGCTGCGGTCGGAGAGTTCGAGCGCGGCGAACGCATTCTGCTCGACCATCACCACGGTCACGCCCTGCTGGCGGATTTCGTTGATGATCTCGAAGGTCCGCTCGACCAGATTGGGGGCGAGACCGAGCGAAGGCTCGTCAAACAGCACGAGCTTCGGCCGCGACATCAGGGCGCGCGAGATTGCCAGCATTTGCTGCTCGCCACCCGACAGCGTGCCCGCCGCCTGGTTACGCCGTTCATGCAGCACGGGGAAACGCGCGAACAGCCGGTCCATGTCCTCCGCAATGCCCGCTTTGTCCTTGCGCAGGAAGCAACCCATCTCCAGGTTCTCGCGCACGGTCATGTAAGGAAACACCCGGCGCCCCTCGGGACAATGGGCGATGCCGAGTTTGATCACGCGCCGCGCAGAGGCGTGCGTGATGACCTCGCCGTCGAAGGTGATGCTTCCGGCGGCCGGCGGCAGGATCCCTGAGATGGCCTTGAGGGTCGTCGTCTTGCCGGCGCCATTGGTGCCGATCAGCGACACGAGCTCGCCGCGCCGCACCTCCATCGAGAGGTTCTCGACGGCGGCAACCTTGCCATAGCGGCAGACCAAACCCTCAACCTTGAGCACGCAAGTACCTCTCGCCAAGATAAGCGCGGATGACCTCGGGATCGCGCTGGATCGCGGCCGGCGGCCCGACCGCGATCGCTCGTCCCTGGTTGAGGCAGACCACCCGATCAGAAACGCCCATCACCATCTTCATGTCGTGCTCGACCAGCAGGATGGTCACACCGAGCTCACGAATGCGGGCGAGCAGCTTCATGAACTCCGCGGTCTCGGTCGGATTCATGCCGGACACCGGCTCATCGAGCAGCAACAGCGTCGGCTTGGCGGCAAGCGCCACCGCGACCTCGAGCAGGCGCAGTTTGCCGTAGGGAAGCGAGGCGGCCGTTTCGAAGGCAAGCCCCTCCAGCCCGATCAGGCGGAGGATATCGTTGGCGTCGCGCCGCAGCCGCGCTTCGTCGCGCCCCACGCGCGGCAGACCGAGCATGATCGCGAGTGGATGCTGCCGTCCGCGCAGATGGAGCCCGGTCAGCACATTGTCGAACACCGACAGTCCGGCGAAAACGCTGGTTTTCTGAAACGTCCGCACCACGCCGCGCGCGGCGATTTCGTTGGGTTTCATCCCATTGAGGCGGACGCCGCGATAAACGATGCTGCCGCCGCTCGGCGGGATGTAGCCGGTGATCGCATTGAAGGCCGACGTCTTGCCCGCCCCATTGGGCCCGATCAGCGAAAGGACCTCGCCTTCGCGAACATCGAATGTCAGCTGTTCGACCGCGATCAGCCCGCCGAACCGGATCGACAAATCCTCAACAGTGAGGACGACCGCCTCCCCGCTCACGGCCGCACCTCGGCAGCCGGCTGCCGCTCGACCGCGGGATTCTTGGTCTGGCCTGCATGGCCCGGCAACCAGGCGCGCACGGCGGGTACGATGCCGGCGGGCAGGAAGTACACGATCAGGATCATCAGAACGCCGTACACGATCCACTGGATTTCGGGCATCACCTCAAAGCCGCGCAGCACTTCGGGAAGGATGCCGAAGATGAGCCCGCCGACCACCGGCCCGGCGAGCGTGCCCTTGCCGCCCGTGACCACCATGATCACCATGGTGACCGTATAGATGAACAGAAACACGTCCGGATCGACGATGCGGATATACTGCGCATAAATCGCCCCGGCGAGCCCGGCCAATCCCGCCGACAGCATCGTGGCGAAGACCAGCACGCGCGTCACGTCGACCCCGACCGAGGTCGCCAGCGGCTCGTTCTCACGCAAGGCGATCATGGCGCGCCCGACCCGCGAATAGACGAGGCGCTGGATGATTACGTAAGTGAGGATGGCGACGACCAGAACCAGATAGTAGTTTGGCACCTTGCCGATGAAAGAGATTTCGCCGAGCCCGGGAAAGCCGAGACGCAGGGACGGAATGTTGTTGAGTGCCATCGGCCCCTGCGTGAGCTCGAGCCAGTTCAGCGCAACGAGGCGGACCACCTCGGCAAAGCTCACCGACACGATGACGAAATAGGCGCCGCGGACCTTGAACGAAATCTTACCGATCAGCCAGCCGCAGAGGCTGGCGAAGAGAACGCCAACGAGCATCGCGAACCACACCGGCTTCGGCTCGAGCGATACCACCGTCTCCGGCAGTATATGGAACGAGAAGCCGAGCGAGGTCAGGCTCGAGACATAGGCCCCGATCCCGAAAAACGCCACGTGTCCGAGGCTGAGCTGCCCGGTATAGCCGAGCAGCAGGTTGAGGCTCATCGCCGCGATGATGAAGATGCCGGTGATGATCAGGATGTGCAGGTAATAGAGATTGTCCATCCACAGCGGAATCGAGAACAGGAAGACGAGCCACGCGAGCATAAGGGCCCGTCTCATCCGATCCGTTCCTTTTGCGCGAACAGGCCGGTCGGCTTCACGATCAGGATCAGGATGATCAAAAGAAAGCCCATGGCGTCCCGGTAGCCGGACGAGATGTAGCCGGCCCCGATCTCTTCGACAAAAGCCAGGATGAACCCGCCGACCGTCGCGCCCGGAATGCTGCCGAGACCGCCGAGGATGACGATGGCAAACGCTTTGAGCGAAGCCGAGTCACCAATCGTCGGATAAACGACGAAGACCGGGCCGAGCAGCGTGCCGGCAGCGGCGGCAAGGCCGGACCCGATCGCGAAGGTCGCGGTGTGGATGGTGTCGATCTGAATGCCCATCAGCGCCGCGGCCTCGCGGTCCTGGAAGGTCGCCCGCATCGCCTTGCCGAGCTTGGTCTTCTGGATCAGGGCGTAGGTCGCGGCGATCAGAATGATCGCCACCACGAACACGAAGACGCGCGTCCACGACACCGAGATCGGACCCAGCACCAACGGATCGGCCGGAAATGGCGTGTTGATCGATTTCGCCACGCCGGACCAGGCGAGCTGCTCGGTGTTCTGCATCGCGATCCAGGCGCCGATCATCACCAGCATGGTCGTATCGATATCGGCGCCGCGCAAGCGACGCAGCAGCACCAATTCGATGAGCGCACCGAGCGCGACGCCAAGTGCTACGGCAATCACCAGCGCCGCAATGAAGTTGACGCCGAGCAGCATCACCCACGCATACATCATGTAGGCGCCGAAGGCGTACAGCTCGCCATGGGTGAAGTTCACCACCCGCATGATGCCGAAGATCAAAGTCAGGCCGATCCCCAGCAGCGCATAGGTGCCACCGATGATGAGAGCGTTGACGACGTGCTGGAGAAGCTGATCCACGGGTGACGCTCAAAGAGGGGTGGCGCGTGCCGACGGCTCGGCACGCGCCCTGACATCCTGGGTCAGAACGGATTCACAACCTTTCCATTCTTGATCTCGACCAGATAGACGGTCGGCGTGTTCTGGCCGCTCTCGGCCCCGGCGGGACCCTGCTTCTTGAACGAGATATCGCCGTACACGCCATGGACGGTGATCTTCCACAGTGCGTCCTTGATCGCCGCTGGATCGGCCTTGCCGGCTTTCTTGATCGCTTCGACGATGGTGTAGATACCGTCGTAGCCGCGGAATCCTTCGGTCAGGCCGCCGGGCTCATAACCGCGCTTCTTCCATTCCGCCATGTAACGCTTGGCCACCGCCGGGTTCTTCACCGTATCGGGGAACCAGGGTGGGAAAAACACCGTATGATAGGAGCCGTCGGCAGCGGCGCCAGCCTGCGCGATCAGCTGATCGGGCGAGTTCGAACCGCCGGTGGTGATGACGCGGGTCTTGAGCCCGAGTTCCTTCGCCTGCTTCAGAATAAGCGTATTCTGCTCGACGGCCGTGGTGACGAACAGCGCGTCGCCGCCGGATGCCTTGATGCGGGTCAGCTGGGCAGAAAAGTCGGTGGCCTTCGGGTCCATGGTCTCCAGGACCCCGATCTTGACCCCGTTGGCCTTCAGCATTTTCGAGTATTCGGCCGCCGAGCCAATTCCGAAATCATTGTTGGTGTTCAAGAAGTCGGCCTTCTTGATCTTCAGCTTAGGCAGCAGGTCCTTGAACGCGACCGCCTCCATCGCCGAGGTCGGACTGATGCGGAAGACATAAGGGTTGCCCGACGTAGTGATCTTGCCCGAGGACGAGGTCTCGACCAGAAGCGGGACCTTGTACTCCATCATTTTCGGCATGACCGCGAGCGTCAGCGTCGAGCTCCAGGCCCCCATGATCACCGGGACCTTGTCCTTGACGATCAGCTTCTCGACGGTATTCACCGCTTCCGTCGGATTTGACTTGTTATCCTCGATAATGAGCTGGATCTTCTTGCCGAGCACGCCGCCATTGGCATTGATCTCGTCCTCGGCGATCTTTGCGCCCTGCACCACATAGTTCCCCGAAGCCGCGAAGGCGCCGGTCAGCGGTTCGGTCACTCCGATCTTGATGGTGTCTTGAGACCACGCGGGCACTGTCAGAAGACTGGCCCAGATCACGCTCAGTACAGCCTTGAGTGGATGGATACGCATCACGGTCTCCCTTCGCTTATCCAAATTCAAGCAATGTTTGCGCCACGTCCACCGTCCATACGAACGGAATTTCTCCTAGCCCTCCTAAGGTGTCGGATTGGCCAACGGCTCCGGTGCGCGGCCGGTCTGTCCGTCGCCACGAGCGGCAGCGTATCCGCTCTCATTCTCACCCGTCGTCACGCCATGCAGGAAACGCCCGGCCATGATGAGCACGCCATGCAGCGCGATCTTGGCCGCGCTCTGCGGGGCGGATGGTGACAAGCCCTGCAGAGCGTCGATCTCGCCACCGATGACTCGGGCGCCGCGGCACTCCACGATATCGGCAGTGAGAATGTTATGTTTCGCCATCGGATTTTAAAATGCAGAAAACCTGCCACGCTCCGCGAAAGGATGTCGCGCTATCCGCTGCGGATAATTGATACTATTAATAGGACGACCATGCAACAAGCTGCCGCGTCCGCACCTTGAATCGATAAAGAAAATCATGATGCGCACGCCCGCGCGCCACGACATGCACAGCAAACGACCATAATGCTCGACTGATCGGCATAATTTTGAAAAGCGGACGTGCCGGCCATGACCATCGGAGGTCTCAGGCCCGTCGATATCCAACAGTGATCGTCCGTGCAGCACCGCCATCACCTGCGCAGATTGTATTGGTTCGACAGCAAGTGACCTCCGCATGCGATCGCGTGCGGCCGCTTCTGCCCGATAACGGCGTGACCCGCACCCGACTTGTGCTAAACTTAGGACAAGTCAAATGCTGGCGAGATCCCGACAGTGACTGATGCAGGCATCGGCGCGCGGCTGCTGCGCAAGGAGGATGATCGCTACATGCGCGGCCGCGGGCGCTATGTCGGCGACATCCGCCTGCCCGGCATGCACGAAGTGGCGTTTCTGCGCAGCCCGCTCGCGCATGCCCGCATCAAGGCGGTGCGTATCCCTGAAAGGCTGCGCGACCGCGTGGTCGTTGCCGCCGATCTCGAAGGCGTGCTTGCGATCCGCGCCGATACGACCCTGCCCGGGTTCAAGTCGTCGACCCAGCCCGTGCTGGCGTCCGACAAGGTCCGCCATGTCGGCGAACTGATCGCGATGTGCATCGCGCCGACGCGGGCGGAAGCCGAAGACATTGCGGCCGAGATCGAGCTGGAGTTCGAGGAGTTACCGGCCGTCACCGATATGTTGCAGGGCCGCGAGCCGGGTGCCCCGCTTTTGCACGAGAGCTGGGGCGACAACCTGTTCCTGGTCTCGCTGAGCGACGTCGATTCCGACGCGGCAAAGGCGAAGGCCGCTTATGCGGTGACCCGCGAATTGCGCACCGCGCGCCAGGTGATGAGCCCGATCGAGGGCCGCGGCGCTGTCGCCGAGTGGGACACACGGCTCGAGCAGCTCGTCGTCTGCAGCGCCACCCAGCAATCGCACATCGTGCGCTCAGGGCTCGCCGAATGCCTCGGGATCGACGAAGGTTTGATCCGCGTGATCGCGCCCGACGTCGGCGGCGGTTTTGGCTACAAGGGCATTCTGCTCGCCGAGGAGGTGGCGCTCGCCTGGGCGGCGCGCCGGTTCCGCATGCCCCTGCGCTGGCTCGAGGACCGCCGCGAGAACCTGATCGCTGGCGCCGACTGCCGCGAGCATCATTATTACCTGACCGCCTATGCCGACGCCGACGGCCGCCTGATCGGCCTCGACTGCGAGGCCAGCGTCGATTGCGGCGCCTACTCGGCCTATCCATTCTCGGCGTGCCTCGAAGGCGGCCAGATCGGCAGCCTGCTGCCAGGCCTCTACGACTTTCCCCATTACCGCTGTCGGGTGCATTCGGTTGCGACCAACAAGCCGCCGATCCTGCCCTATCGCGGCGTGGCGCGGACCGGCGCCTGCTTTGCCATCGAGGTCACGCTCGATGCCCTTGCCCGCAAGATCGGCATCGAGCCCACCACCCTGCGGCTGAACAGCATGGTCCGCCCCGAGCAGATGCCGTTCGACAATATCGCCAAGCGCCATTTCGATTCCGGTGATTACCCCGAAGCGCTGCGCCGGGCGATTGCCGCGGTCGATCTCGACGGCGTGCGGGCACGTCAGCAGCACGGCGAGCCCGACGGCCGCCGGATCGGCATCGGCTTTGCGATGTACACCGAGCAGGCCGGCCACGGGACCAGCGTCTACTCGGCCTGGGGCATTCCGTTCGTGCCAGGCTATGAGCAATGCCAGGCGCGCTTCACCCCGGATGGCGGCCTTGAGCTGCGGATCGGGGCGCACAGCCACGGCCAGGGCATGGAGACCACCCTGTCCCAGGTGGCGCATTCCATCCTTGGCGTGCCGCATGCGCGCATCAAGCTGGTGCACGGCGATACGGCGCTGACGCCCTACTCGACCGGCACCTGGGGATCGCGCTGCGCGATCATGTCCGGCGGTGCCGTTGGCGCGGCCTGCGAGGCGCTGGCCGAACGCGTCAAGCATATCGGCGCCAAGCTGCTGCAGACCGCGGCTGAGAATGTGCGCCTCGAAGGCGGCGCGGTGGTCGGCCCCGGCGGTCGCATCGACATCGCCGAGGTCGCGCGCACCTGGTACCGGCGGCCGCAGGACCTCCCGCTCGATGTCGACCCGCGCGGTCTCGAAGTCACCGAGGGCTACAAGGCCCAACGCGACACCGGCACGTTCAGCTATGCGGCCCACGCCGCCGTGGTGGCGGTCGACACCGAGACGGGCGAGGTCGAGATTCTCGACTACGTCATCGTCGAGGACGGCGGTGTCTTGCTCAATCCGATGATCGTTGACGGCCAGATCTGGGGCGGCGTGGCGCAAGGGATCGGCACGGCGCTCTACGAGGAGATGCAGTACGACCAGCGCGGCCAGCCGCTCGGCTCGACGCTGTCCGACTATCTGCTGCCCGGCCCGACCGAGGTCCCGGAAGCCCGCATCCTGCACATGGAAACGCCCTCGCCCTACACCAAGTTCGGGCAGAAGGGGATCGGCGAAGGCGGCGCGATCGCACCGCCCGCGGCGCTGACCAACGCGATCAACGACGCCCTGCAGTCGTTCGGCGTCGAACTCCTGGTGTCGCCGATAACGCCACGCCGGATCGTCGAAGCGATCGCGGCCGCGCGGTCGGAGACCAACAGATGAAGCCGGTTGCGTTCGACTATGTGCGCCCGAGCACGCTGCAGGCCGCCTGCGCCCTGCTGGCAGAACAGGCCAGCGCCAAGATCATCGCCGGCGGCCAGTCGCTTGGCCCGATGCTGAACCTGCGCCTGGCGCAGCCGGCCGTGCTGATCGACATCACGCGGATTCCTGCGCTCGCCCGCGTCGAAGAGACGGCCGACGCGGTCACGCTCGGCGCCATCATTACCCATGCCGCGATCGAAGACCGCCGCATCGCCGATCCGACCAACGGCTTTCTCGCGCGGGTCGCCGCCGGCATCGCCTATCGCGCGGTCCGCACCCGCGGCACCATCGGCGGCAGCCTCGCCCATGCCGACCCCGCCGCGGACTGGGTTTCTGTCCTGACCGCCCTCAAGGCCGAGCTGAGCATTACCGGCCCCGGCGGGCAGCGCCGTACCCCGGTCGCCGACTTCGTGCGCGGCGCCATGGCGACGACGCTCGGCCATGACGAGATCGTCGACGGCATTGTCATTCCCAAACTCTCGCCGCGGGCGCGCTGCGGCTATCACAAAATCTGCCGCAAGACCGGCGAATTCGCCGAGGCGATCGGGGTCGCGGTGTTTGATCCGGAGCGCGGCATCTGCCGCGTCGTCGTCGGTGCCGGTGGCGGCCGGCCGACCCTCATCGAGGACAGCAGCGGAACCGACCGACTCCTCACTGCTTTCGGCGAACCGCACACCGGCCGCAAACGTCTGATGCAGGCCGGCGTGAAGGGGGATGATTATCAGATGCAAATCCATGCCGTCGCCGTCCGGCGCGCCGTGCAGGGGCTGACACGCGCATGACGCCGATTACGCTTGAGGTCAACGGCAAGCGTGTTACGGCGAGCGTCGCCCCGCGGACGCACCTTGCCGATTTCCTGCGCGAGCATCTGCTGCTGACCGGCACCCATATCGGCTGCGAGCATGGCGTCTGCGGCGCCTGCACGGTCGAGCTCAACGGGGAGATCGCCCGCTCCTGCATCACCTATGCGGTCGCCTGCGATGGCGCGGTGGTGCGGACGATCGAAGGCTTCGACGATGATCCGCTGATGGACCGCATGCGGGGCGCCTTCACCCAGGAGCATGCGCTGCAATGCGGCTATTGCACGCCCGGCATGCTGATCGCCGCCCGCGATCTGGTGCGCCGGAAGGCGAGCCGCCCCGACCTCGACACCCGCGTCGAGATGAGCGGCAATCTCTGTCGCTGCACCGGCTATGTCGGGATTATCCGGGCGATCGAGGCGGTCGCTGCCGATGCGGGCGTCACTGCGCCGGCGCGCGCAGCGACAACCTGGCTCGGCCCGGCCCCGGGACCGGATGCACCGACCGTGGAAGCCGGTGTCACCGCCGCACCGGTGCAGCCAGCCCCTGCCGCGGACCGAACTACCCGCGCCGCGTCGCCTGCGGGGCGACCGTCACCAACGCAAAACCTCAAACGGCGGCCGGTGAAAGTCGAAGTCGGTGAGATCACAGTCACCGGCGGCATCACGCGGTTTACCGAAAGCTTTGTGCTGGAGCATCCCGTGACCGCGGTCTGGGCTTTGTTGAGCGACCCGGAAAAAGTCGCCCCGTGCCTGCCCGGCCTCGTCCTTGATGGGCCGCCGCAGGATGGCCAGCTGAGCGGGCGCATGGAGGTCGCGATCGGTCCCATCGTGGCGCGCTTTGCCGGCGCTGGGTCGGTCACGCGCGACGACTCCGCCCGCCGCATGGCAATCGAGGCGCGCGGCAGCGACCGCCGCAGCGGCTCCCTCGCCTCCGGTCGGATTATCTACACGCTGGTGGAGGCCGCAGCGCCAAACAGTGAAAACGCAACCGGCGGCGAAAATGCCACCCGGGTCGACTGCGCCATCGAATTCAACCTGCAGGGCCCCCTCGCCCAGTTCGGCCGCTCGGATCTCGTCCGCGACCTGGTCGGCAGGATCGGCGAGGCGTTCGCGCAGAATGTCGACCTGCGCTTGCGTGCCCCGGCGGGCACGGCCATCACGCCGGCCCGGCTCGGCGGCGTGTCGCTGCTGCTTGGGGTGCTGATGGCGCGCCTGCGCGCGGCGCTCAGCCGTTTACGCGACCGTTTGCTCGGCCGCAGCGGCTGAGTATTGATGCGTCGGACTTGGCTTGGCGCTTCCTGATTTGTCCTCATCCTGAGAAGCGGACGTAGCCCACGTCTCGCCTCATCCTGAGGAGCGGGCGCAAACCCGCGTCTCGAAGGATGCATGGATCGACACGCCGCGCTCCGCGCGGCTCCTCACCATGAGGAGGTAGGATAAGGATGCATGGATCGACACGCCGCGCTCCGCGCGGCTCCTCACCATGAGGAGGT
>CAZTTL010000007.1:13203-28849 GCA_964616635.1 uncultured Rhodoplanes sp.
TAGGATAAGGATGCATGGATCGACACGCCGCGCTCCGCGCGGCTCCTCACCATGACGAGGTAAGATACCCCTCACGCCGGCCGCGAGACGATCAGGCGGATCGGCGTCGGCCGACCGCCGGAGCAGGGATTGTGCTCCTGCGGACAATTGGAGATGACGACGATCACGTCGCGCTCGGACCGCAGGTCGACATAGTCGCCGGGCTTCGACAGCCCTTCGGCGATGGCGATGGCACCGTCGGCCTCGACCGGAACATTCATGAAGAAGTTGATATTCGCCGGAATGTCGCGCGAACTCATGCCAAGCTCGGCCAAGGCCTTGATGAAATTGTCACGACAGCTCAGCGGCGCGGTCGCGCCATAGCGCACCATATTGATCTCGCGGCTGCACGCGCCGGCGAGCGTGTCGTGCCGGCCGACCGTGTCGTCGATGATCGTCATCAGCGGCCGGGCGAGATCATCGTAAAGCACGCAGCCCTTCGACAGATAAATGCTCTTGGCGAGCTTGATCGTATTGGCGGCGTTGTAGCGCACCGCGATGTCCTCGGCGTCGTAGATCAGCGTATCGACGGCCTGCTGGCCTTCGAGATCGACGATGCGCAGCACCGACCCTTGGCTCAGACGGCGGTGCCAATGGGCGCGCGCCGGCAGCACTTCATCGCTGACGATCTGCCCTCGTACGCTTGGTATCGATTCCATGCTGACCCCCAAAAAGTTCTGCCGCGTCACGCCTTCAGGCGAGGAATGATGTCGCGGGCGATGATCTCGATCTGCTCCATCTCGTAGCGGTAGGGCACGAAGATGAGCTTCTGCACGCCGGCGGCGAGATGGGCCTTCAACTGCTCGACGCACTCATCGACGGTACCGAGAATGGCGCTATTCTTGGTCGACTCGCTCCAGGCTGCGTAGTCCCATTCCTTGGTCAGCCATTCCATCATCTCGCTTTCGATCGCAGCGCGCGACTTGCCGATGCGGATCGGGAGCTGCGAACCGTTGAGCAGCGTGTCGGGGTCCTTGCCGCCCTCCTTCGCAAAGTCGCGGACTTTCGCCCACGATTTGGCAAAGCTTTCGGCCGTATAGAAATACGTCAGCCAGCCGTCGCCGCTGAGCGCGGCGCGCTTGAGGACGCGGTCGACATAGCCGCCGATCAGAATCGGCGGGCGCGGTTTTTGCGCCGGCTTCGGATACATCACGCCGGCCGGAATCTTGTGATACATGAAGTCGCCCTTGACCATGTCCTCGGTCCAAAAACGCGTCAGGATGTCGAGGTTTTCGTCCATGATCTTGCCACGCTTCTCAAAGGGCACGCCGACGGCATCGAACTCGCGCTTGTACCAGCCCGATGCCATGCCCAGGATCAGCCGCCCGTCCGACAGCAAGTCCATGCTGGAGAGCTGCTTGGCGAGCATGACCGGATTGCGCAGCGGCAGCACGAGAATGCCGGTGCCGAGCTTGATCTTCGTCGTGCGCGCGGCAACCGCCGTCAACAGCGTCAGTGCTTCGATGATGGGAAAGTTCGGCTCGACCCCGAGCAGGACGTGATCCCAAACCCACAGCGAGTCGAAGCCGAACTGCTCCATCCGGACGCCGTAATCGACCAGAGCGTGAACGTCGGGCAGCTCGGGATAGGCGGTGAAATTGCGGGCGGCGATCCCGAAGGTTCCGCTCAACTGCGTCATTGCAAGTCGCTCCTCTTGGCAGTCGCGGAATCAGCCGATGTAAAGCCGATCGGGATCCAGCGTGCGTAACGTCGACAGCTCGTGCTCGGTGGGCGGCTCGGTCGCGCGGGTGTCGTGATCGAATTCGAGCGCAAAGCCGGTATTGTCCTGCACCTCTTCGCGGGTGACCCCGGGATTGAGGGCGATCGGTTTCATTCGCTTGGTCGTGGGCTCGAAGCCGAACACCGCGAGATCGGTGACGACGCGGAACATGCCGCCGTGCGACAGCCCGCTGTCGCGCCGCGAGTCGCCGCCGCGCAGCCAGCCCGGGCTGGTGATGAAGTCGACCTGTTCGACGAAGCGACGCTTCTCGTGCTTCATCGCGACGATCATGTCGGCGAGGCTGGAAATGTCGTTGCCGCCACCGGTTCCTGGCAGGCGCGTTTTCGGCGCCTTCGGGTCACCGATGAAGGAGCTGTTGAGATTGCCGTACTGGTCGATCTGGGCGCCGCCCATGAAGCCGACATCGACGTAACCGCGCTGCAGCAGCAGCAAGACCTCGGCGCTGCCGAGCACCATATTGGCGCGGCGGGTGCAGCGCTGATCATTGGTCGAGGGCGGCAGCTTACCCGGCTCGACGAACGCGCCGATGACGCCGCCCTCGAACAGGATGGTCAGGCCGGGACAGCGCAAGCGCTGCGCCAAAGTCGCCGCCAGCAGCGGAATGCCGACCCCGGCGAACACGACTTGACCATCCTTGAGCTGGCGACCGCTGAGAATGGCCAACAATTCGCCTGCCGTGTAATTGTTCGGCCTAGGTGTCATAGATCGCCTTTCCGTCGCGCGCGGCTTTGAGAACGGTGTCGATCCCGATCAGGTCGAGGAAGTCGGTCCACGATTTCGGCCCGTAGACGAACCGGTCGAGATAGTCCTGCATGCCCTTGACCGGGTCCGCGTTCACCAGACCCACGTAATATTCCATGTGCCGGAACATCGGCTCATAGGCGCCGTAGCACTCGTGCGGGGCACAGCCGAACGGCAGCTCGACCACGGCATCGACGGCGAAGAACGGAATCTTGGTCTGGTCCGGCGCGCGCCGGATCTGATCGTTGGAGACGATCCGCTCGGTGGTCAGGATCACCCGATTGGCGGCCAGCGCGAGATCGATATCCATGAACTGCAGACCGTCGATCTGCGCATTGCCGTAGGCGTCGCAGCGCTGCACATGAATCAGCGCCACGTCCGGATTGAGCGCGGGGACCAGCAGCAGCTTCTCGCCCGTGAACGGGCATTCCATTTCCTTCGCCTCCGGCCGCTCGCGCAAAACGTCGGAACCGAGCATCGAGCGGATCGGCATGAATGGCACGCCCATCGCGCCGGCGCGGAAGCGCATGCCGATGGCCATATGGCTCCATTCGTCGAACCGGGCGCGCCCGGTCTCGACATGGTGGCGCATCACTTTCGAAATGCCCCAGAGAATGCTCTGGCTGAACCAACTGGTGATGACCTGATCGCAGGCGCCGGAGCCGAACAGAAGATCACCGTCGCTCGACATGATACAGCGTGAGCAGGAGAGGTTTTTCCGCCCGGCGCGGACGATCGCCCAGATCATTCCCATCGGGGTGCGCGACATCGTGCTGCCGCCAATGCCGACGCTGTCGCCGTCGCTGACAAACGATGCCGCTTCTTCCAGCGAAACGACCTTCTCGCGCAGGCTGCGGTCGCGCTGCGCCAAATCCGATCGCAGCCTGTCGTAGGGATGCACGGCGTTCATGTCATGTCCTTGCGCCGATTTCAGCGTTGAGCCCGTCGATCAGGCGGTCCCATGCAGGAATCGA
This sequence comes from uncultured Rhodoplanes sp., assembly GCA_964616635.1. GTDB lineage: Bacteria > Pseudomonadota > Alphaproteobacteria > Rhizobiales > Xanthobacteraceae > Rhodoplanes. Next base: position 16,699 of record CAZTTL010000007.1, read on the forward strand.
GTTGGCCAGCGCGCGCCAGAAGGTTTGGCTGCGCCGCCGCTCAAAGTCATGGATCGACACGCCCTGCTGCTCGACCCAGGTGTAATAGCCGAGATTGAAGATGCGCTTGCGGTCGAGATGGCGCAGTTCGAGCAGATGATCGTCGACGATGCCGTCGAGGCAGCGGCCAAAAATTTCGCCGGCATGGACCTCGTCGAAGCCGCCGGGAAAACGGCGCTTGAGATAGCTGTCGCGTTCGCTGTGGTACATGGCCGCGCCGTCGGTCGCGACCGTCATGACGACGTCATTTGCGCCGTAGTCGAAATGCCTGGCGAGCTTGATCGCGGCAACGATGTTTGCCAGGCCGGAAATGCCGACATCCGCGAAGCTGCGCACGATATCCGCATCGATCTTGCGGCGGGCGGCGAGATAGCGCTGCCCGGTCTCGCTGTTGAACAGCAGATTGAGCGAGTCGGTCACGGTATCCGACACGCCGATGATGACATCGGTGTTCATCACATTGTGGATGAGCGGAATATGCTTGTCGCCAATCCCTTGAATGTTGTGCTCACCAAACCCGTTGCAGAGCATGGTCGGGCACTCGATCGCCTCCACCGCGACGACCTTGCTGCCGTGCGCTGCCTTGAGCCGATCACCGGCCGCAAGCGTGCCTGCCGAGCCGGTGGCCGAGACGAAGGCCGCCAGCCGGCAGTCGGGGTGCGCGTGCTTGAGCCAGGCGAAAACTTGGTCGAGCGCCTGCCCCGTGCAGTGATAGTGCGAGAGGTAGTTCGCGAACTCGGAAAACTGATTGAGGATGACGTTCCGGTCGTCGCGGGCGAGCTCGCCGCACTTGTCGTAGATCTCCTTGACATTGCTCTCGGTGCCGGGCGTGCGGATGATGTCGGCCGGGTCGACCACCCACGCCTTGAGCCAATCGAAGCGCTCGCGGCTCATCCCTTCCGGCAGCACGGCGACGCCGCGACAGCCGAGGATGCGGGAGATCGCAACCCCGCCGCGGCAATAGTTTCCCGTCGACGGCCACACGGCGCGATCGGAGGCGGGGTCGAACCGTCCGGTCACCAGCCGCGCCACCAGGCACGCATAGGCCGCCAACACCTTGTGGGCGCCGATCATGGGAAAGCGGTCGCCGAGCAGCACCACGATCGGCGCCGCGACGCCGGTCAGATCCGGCGGCAGCACCAGATGACCCGGTAGATCGGCCAGCGTCTTGCGCGTCGCATCGTTGAACCAATGCACCCGCCAGAGATTTGCGGCGTCGGCTGCGTCGGGGTCGACCCGTGTCAAATCGGGTGACCTGCCAGCGGCTGTCGCGGGGTCGGCCAGTTCGCTCAGCGTCGGCACGGTGCACTTGATCTGGCGCAGCCGACCAATGGCCGCGCGACGCCGCCCAGCGTCGACAATCTCCGGCTCAATGAATGGGCTCATCGCACGCTTTCTGTTCCACTGCACCGCCGCAAGTCTGCCTCATGCCATCACCGGCGGCAGGACGCACCGACAATAAAGTCATCCTATTTTTAGGACAATATGATTTCGTGACCCGGAACCCGAGAGTGCCTGCTCATATGTTCGCGGCATGCAGCTGCGCGCGCTAGGCCTGCGCGTGTGGCTGGAAGATGGAGGATTCCACGAAGACCCACATCACGATGTCTTGCTGCCGCACCAGTCATAGATGCTGAGCGCCATAACCTTGATCGCCGTCAGGTAGTCGTCGACGGACACGTATTCATCATCGGAATGCATGACCGCCGTGGAGCCGGGCCCAAAGATCACGGTCGGCGTATGTCCATAGAGATTGAGGAACCGGGTATCGGCGGCACCCTGCCGGCCGCTGATCTCGGCATCACGCCCAGTGATCTCCTTTAAGTTTTGGCACAGCAACTGAACGATGGGATGATCATGCTGGATTTCCGAGGCCTGCGCGTCGTAACCGACAAACCGCACGATCGGCGCATGGTCCTTCATCCACGGATCCTCGGCGGCCACGCGCGCCACCTGTTCGACCAAGCTGCGCTTCACGCCTTCATGATCCTCGCCGGGCACCGTCGCCATGCTGCCTTTCAACAGGCAAGTGGCAGGAAACGAGCTTGGGAAGCTGCCGGCATGAAACGCGCCGATCATGCAGGGGATCGCATCGATCGGCTTGGGGTAGAGCGGGTGCTTGACGGTCGCGACCCGCTCGGCTTCGAGCGCTTCGACCGCCTTGGTGATCTTGTAGCCAAGTTCGATGCCGCTCACCCCCTGGTAACGCCGCTGGATGCCGGCCGCCTTGCCCTGGATTTCGATTTCGAACCAGATGCGGCCGATGCAGGCCGGCTGCACCGCAAGCCCGCTGGTCTCGCCCGAAATGCCGGCGTCGGCCGTGTAGCCACGGATCACCGTATCCAGCGTACCATGGCCGCTGACTTCCTCGTCGATCACCACATTGATGAGGACGTCGCCCGCGAGCTTGACCCCGGCCGCCTTGAGGAACTCAACAGCCAGGATGTGGCTCGCGACACCGCTCTTCATGTCGCACGAGCCGCGCCCATAAAGCAGGCCATCCTTGATCTTGGCCGACCAGGGATTGTCGCTCCAGCCTTCGCCATTGCCGACCGGAATCACGTCGGTGTGGCCGTTCAGCAAGATCGAGCGGCCGCCGCCCGTTCCCTTCCAGGTGGCGACGATGTTCGGCCGCCCCTGATAACCGCGATCGACCGGGATATAGCCGGGGTGCTTCTTCAAGGCCTCCCAGTCAGATTCCCACATGTCGACGTCAAGGCCGATCGTCTTCATATAATCTGACAGGAAAGCCTGGATCCGTCCTTCGTCGCCGGTGACACTCGGAGTGGCGACCATCTGCTGCAGAAACTTCACCGCCTTGTCGCTGCTGGCATCGATCGTCTCGATCACTTTCCGGCGGGCATCCGCTGACATCTCTCGTCCCTTCCAAAAGAGTTGGCGCGGTCTTCAATCGCTGTTCAGTGCCTGATCAGATTTTGTGCGTCGGCGCGCCAAGGCCTTGGGCGAGCCGCGTGCATGTGGCCCATCTCACCTGCGGAGCAAAGCCTTTTCCTTAGGCAAAGCACGACCGATACGATTGCAGCCTCCAACCTCATCGGCATCGTTGTCGGGCCGCTGCGGAAAAATTCGTCATCCCTGCAACGGCCACCCGGGCGATCTTGGTTTTCCCAGTCATCCTATTTATAGTACTTTTCGAGTGGTGACCAGACGGAAGCCGGCGCATGACGTTAGACGCCAAGTCCCCCGACCCGGACTGCAGTCCGGGTGATGAACCCGATACGTTAGAATCACGCCCGGCCGCCGATGGCCCGTCGGCTCTGCTAAACGGCGAGCGCGCGGATTTGCTGCTGCAGGACCTGGACGATCTGCCGCTCGCCGATCTGATGGCGCAGGCGCGCGCGAAACGCGAAGCGGGACACGGGCGCAGCATCACCTATTCGCGCAAAGTTTTCATCCCGTTGACGAGGCTGTGTCGCGACTGCTGCGCCTATTGCACCTTCGCCGCAGCACCAAGCGAAGTTGCCGCACCATTCCTCTCACCCGACGAAGTTTTAGCGATCGCGCGGACGGGGCAGCGCGCCGGTTGCCGCGAGGCGCTGTTCACCCTCGGCGACAAGCCCGAGCTGCGCTACGCCGCCGCGCGCGAGGCGCTTGCCGCGCTCGGCTATGCCAACACCGTCGACTATCTCGCCGCCATGTGCCAGCGCGTGTTGAGCGAGACCGGCCTGCTGCCGCATGTGAATGCCGGGGTCATGGCGGAGCAGGACATCGCGCGGCTGCGCAGCGTCAGCGTCTCGCAAGGCATCATGCTGGAAAGCATCTCCGATCGCCTCTGCGCGCGCGGCGGCCCGCATTACGGCTCGCCGGACAAGGCGCCGGCGGTTCGCCTCGCGATGATCGCCGCCGCGGGGCGGCAGCGCGTTCCGTTCACCAGCGGCATCCTGATCGGCATCGGCGAAACCCGCCGCGAGCGCGTCGCCTCGCTGCTTGCTTTGCGCGACCTGCACGCGGAGCACGGCCACCTGCAGGAAATCATCATCCAGAATTTTCGTGCCAAGCCCGACACCCGCATGGCAGCGGCGGCGGAGCCGGATTTTGACGAGTTGCTCTGGACGGCCGCAGTCGCGCGCCTGATTTTCGGCGCCGCGATGAACATCCAGGTGCCGCCGAACCTCAGCTATGCGCGCTATCCGGGGCTGCTCGATGCCGGGATCAATGATTGGGGCGGCGTCTCGCCGGTGACGCCGGACCACGTCAATCCGGAAGCGCCGTGGCCGCAGCTCAGTCAGCTCGCACAGCAAACCGCCGGATCAGGTCATACCCTGGTCGAGCGCCTCGCCATCTATCCCGCCACTGTCCACGAGCCTGAGCGATGGATCGATCCGGCGTTGCGCGGCCTGGTGTTGCGGCATGCCGACTCAACCGGCTTTGCCCGGCCCGATGACTGGGTCACCGGCACCAATACGCCGCCGCCGCGCGCCCCAAAATCTTGCGCGAGACACGCGTCCGAACTCAGCACCATTCTCGATCGCGCCACGGCAGGCGCGGAACTCAGCGAAGACGACATCGTCCGCCTCTTTGCCGCGCGCGGGCCGGACTTCGACCTGGTGTGCCGGACGGCCGATAACTTGCGCCGGTCGGTTTGCGGCGACGAGGTCTCCTATGTCGTCACCCGCAACATCAACTACACCAATATCTGCGCGTTCAAATGCCGGTTCTGCGCCTTCTCCAAAGGCAAGATGAGCGAGCACTTGCGTGGCCGCCCGTACAATCTCGATCTGTCCGAGATCAAGCGGCGCGTGACCGAAGCGTGGCAGCGCGGCGCCACCGAAGTCTGCCTGCAGGGCGGCATTCATCCCGACTACACCGGCGAGACCTATCTCGCGATCTGCCGGGCGATCAAAGCAGTCACGCCGGCGATCCACATCCATGCCTTTTCGCCCTTGGAAGTGTGGCAGGGTGCGCAGTCGCTCGGTCTCACATTGCGCGATTTCCTGACCGCCTTGAAGGCGGCGGGGCTGGCCTCGCTGCCCGGCACCGCCGCCGAGATTCTCGATGACGCGGTCCGCGCCATCATCTGCCCCGACAAGGTGACGACCGCGCAATGGCTGCAGGTGATCGAGACGGCGCACGAGATCGGCCTCAAATCAACGGCGACCATCATGTTCGGCCATGTCGACCGGCCCGAGCATTGGGCGCGGCACATTCTGCATATTCGCCGGCTACAGGCGCGCACCGGCGGATTTACTGAATGGGTGCCGCTGCCCTTCGTGCCGGTCGAAGCCCCGATTTTTCTGCAAGGCCGCTCACGCCAGGGGCCGACCTGGCGAGAGACCGTGCTAATGCACGCCGTCGGGCGCCTGGCGCTGCATCCGCTGATCACCAACATCCAGGCGTCGTGGGTCAAGCTCGGCGCCGATGGCGTTGCCGCGTGTCTCGATGCCGGCGTGAACGATCTCGGCGGCACGCTGATGGAGGAGAGCATCAGCCGCGCCGCGGGCGCGATGCATGGACAGGAGATGGGGCCGCACCAGTTCACGCAGATCATCCGCGCGGCAGGACGCCGGCCGCGGCCGCGCACCACGCTTTATGACAACGCACCCGCAAGCCGCACCGCGGCCGCCTTCGCGGCGGGCCCACTCGCGCCTTCGGTCAACACCCCGGTGGCGAGATTCAAAGGTAATCCCGAGCCGGCATTATGCGCCGAGCCTGCGGCGATCGCGTGAACCGCCGTCAACAACAAGAATGACGTCAACAAAAAGGATAACGACATGGGCGCGCAAAATTTGTCGATTTGCGTGGTCGGCGGCACCGGTGCCGAAGGCAGCGGGCTGGCCTTGCGCTGGGCGCGCGCCGGCCATCGGGTGACGATCGGCTCTCGCGATGGCCCCAAGGCGGAGGCCACCGCGCGCGAACTCAATGCACTGCTCGGTGCCGACCGTATCGTCGGTGCGCGCAGCGACGATGGCGTTGCCGCGGCCGATGTCGTGGTTTTGACGGTTCCGTTCACTGCCCAGATGCCGACCATCCTCGGCCTGAAGGACAGGCTCGCCGGCAAGATTTTGATCGATGTCACGGTACCGCTGATGCCGCCGAAAGTGTCGCGCGTGCAGTTGCCGCCGAGCGATTCCTGCGTGCTCGCGGTGCAGGCGGCGCTCGGGCCCGAGGTGCGGGTCGTCTCGGCGTTCCAGAACGTTTCTGCACACAGCCTGAAAGATCCCGACCGCCGGATCGATTGCGACGTGCTGGTGGCGAGCGATGACAAGGAGGCGCGCAAGGTCGGCATTGCGCTTGCGGAAGCGGCGGGACTTCGCGGCGTCGATGCCGGGCCACTCGCCAATTCGGTCGTGGCGGAAAGTCTGACCTCGGCGCTGATCTGGATCAACCGCACCTACAAGATCCCCGACGCCGGGATCAGGATTACCGGGCTCGACCGCGCCGGCGGCGCGTCGGAGGGGCGATGACAGCATCCGATCTTCTCCTGCGGCCCCTGCGCGGCGTTCCGCGGGTTGTCGCAGGGGACGATCCCGCAGCCATTGCACTCGCCGCCCTCGAAGCCGGGAACGAAAGCTTGCGCGACGGCGATGTCCTTGTCTTCGCGCAGAAGATCATCTCGAAGGCGGAAGGTCGCAGCGTCGACCTCGCGGAGGTGACGCCGTCGCCGCTCGCGCTTCGGCTCGCTACCGAGACGGCGAAGGACCCGCGGCTCGTCGAACTCATTCTCCAGGAATCCTCCGAAGTGCTGCGCTATCGTCCCGGGCTGCTGATCGTCGTGCATCGGCTTGGCTTCGTCCTCGCCAATGCCGGGATCGATCGCTCGAACGTCGACGGCGATGCGCGGGTCCTGCTGCTGCCGGTCGACCCGGACGGCTCGGCCGCGCGCATCCGATCCGAGGTGAAGCGGAAAACCGGCGTCGCCATCGGTGTGCTGGTCATTGACAGCCTCGGTCGCGCATGGCGGATGGGAACCATTGGCACCGCGATCGGGATCAGCGGCCTGCCCGGGCTGATCGACCTGCGTGGACGCCCCGACCTCAACGGCCGCCCGCTCGAAACCACGGAGATCGGCTTCGCCGACGAGCTTGCGGCTGCCGCCTCGCTGATGATGGGACAAGCCGATGAAGGAACCCCGATCGTGCTGGCGCGCGGCGTTCCCTATGCGCGACGCGACGGCGGGACCTATGAATTGCTGCGGCCGAAGGAGCGCGATCTGTTCCGATGAATGAATTCTTGACGCGCCTCGCCGCTTCGACCAACGCTGCTATTGCGCATGCCGTGATGCGCGGGCGCCGGAGCGTCCGCTCCTACCGGCCGGACTATCCGCCGGATGCGGTGATCGAGCGTATTTTCGCCAGTGCCGCGACGGCGCCGTCGGCCCATAACCGCCAGCCGTGGCGCTATCTGGTGATCCGCGAGGCCGCCCTGAAGGCGAAGTTGGCGGAGGCGATGGGGGCGCAGCTTGTCGCCGACCGCCGCGCGGACGGCGATTCCGAGGATGCCATCGCGCGCGACGTCGCAAACTCGTTCCAACGGATCACCGGTGCGCCGGTCGTGATCCTGGTCGCGTTGACGATGGCCGAGATGGACCGGTATCCGGACCCGGCACGCGCGCACGCCGAGTTCCTGATGGCGGTCCAGAGCACCGCGATGGCAACGCAGAACCTGCTGCTCGCCGCCCACGCCGAAGGTTTTGGGACGTGCTGGATGTGCGCGCCCTTGTTCTGCCCGGAGACCGTGCGCGAAGCCCTGCCGATCCCGGCGGATTGGGAACCGCAGGGTCTGGTGACGCTGGGCTGGCCGGCCGATGCCGGCAAAAAGCCGAAGCGGCGCAAGGCGCTTTCCGAAATCGTGCTGTTTGCAAACGGACCCGCGGGGCCGATGCAACGGCTATGACCATATCGCGTCGTGTTCTCGCGCTCGCCGGCGGCGTCGGCGGCGCCAAGCTCGTGGCGGGTCTTGCGGCCCTGCTCGGCGAGCAGTTGACCGTGCTGGTCAATACCGGCGACGACTTCGAGCATCTCGGGCTGCATGTCTCGCCCGACCTCGATACCGTCGTCTACACGCTCGCCGGCATCGCCAATCCGGCGACCGGCTGGGGCATCGTCGACGAGACCTGGACCTTCATGGACCAGATCGAACGGCTCGGCGGGCCGACCTGGTTCCGCCTCGGTGACCGCGATCTCGCCACCCATATCGTCCGCACCGAGCGATTGCGGCGCGGCGACACGCTGAGCGCGATCACGGCCGACATCTGCCGCGCGTTCAACCTGGGTCCGACCGTGCTGCCGATGACCGATGACCCGGTGCGCACGATCATCCATTCGGGCGAAGAAACCATCGCGTTCCAGGATTATTTCGTCCGGCAGAAATGCGCGCCTCCCGTCTCCGCGCTTTCATTTGCGGGCGCCGCGGCGGCACGGGTCAATCCACGCCTCGACGGCTTGCAGCGCGACGACCCGCCGCTCGCGATTATCCTCTGTCCGTCCAATCCGTGGCTGAGCGTCGCTCCGATCCTCGCGGTGCCTGGCGTGCGGAGCCGACTGAAAGAGCTCGGGGCGCCGATCATCGCAGTATCACCGATCGTCGGCGGCCGCGCGATCAAGGGCCCGACCGCCAAGATCATGGGCGAGCTTGGGCTTGAGCCATCGGCAACCACGGTCGCCCAGCACTATGCCGGGCTGATCGACGCCCTCATCATCGATGACGCGGATGCCGCCAGCGCCGACGCCATCGCCGCGCTCGGGATCGCGGTGCGCACAGCGCAAACCGTGATGCGCACGATGGCGGACCGCGTCGCGCTCGCCCGCGCATGCCTCGACTTTGCCGGCGTGTTGGCTAACCGGACCGCGTGATGCCGACCTGCATCCTCATCCCCTGCAAGAGCTTGCGCGACGGCAAGTCGCGGCTATCCGCATGCCTTGGCCCGGCTGCGCGCTACGACCTCTGCAAACGTTTGCTCGAACGGACGCTGCGCTGTGCGGCCGAAGTCGTTCCGCCCTCCCACGTCCGGATCGCAACAGCCGACGCGGAAGCGGTGACGATCGCGCATCGGCACGCGGTCGGGGCAATCGCGGACCCCGGTTTCGGTTTGAACGCCGCGTTGGAGCATGCCAGAGCTTGCCTGCGGGCAGAGATGCCGCCCGCCGGCCCCGATCTGATGATTCTTCCGATCGATCTGCCGTTCGTCACACCGCAATCCATCGCCGATGTGTTGGCGCGCCGCGGCGACTGCGTGATCGCACCCGACCAGACCGGAACGGGCACCAACCTGCTGTATTTGCGCTCATCGGCACCGCGCGCCGTCCCCTTCGCCTATGGCGCCGGCAGTTACGCGGCGCATCTGGCACTTGCGCAATCACATGCGTGCACCGTCACGACCGTCCAGGACCGGCGCCTTGCTTTCGATCTCGACGATCCCGCCGACTATGAAAGCTGGCTGTCGTACCAATCCGCGGCGCTCACCTGCCCGGTCGATCAATGACAAGTAAACCGAGCGATAAACCGGCTAGAGCATTTTCCGGCGAAGTGGACGCCGGTTCGCCACAGAAAATGCGATCACTCAAAGAGAAATAGAGCGAATTGCGATTCCGTCAGGTCGGATTTCGCTCTAGCCGCGCAGCTCGATATTGATCCGCACGCAATCGCCGCGGTAGGTGATCTCCCCCACATAGACGACCACGCCATCGTCGTCTGTGACGACACAGCGCGCTTCGGCGGTCGGGGCATTGAGGCTGATCTCCAACAATTTTGCGGTCTCGACATCGGCGGTCCCGATCGTGAAGGTTTGGTGGGCGCGGGAGATCGCGAGGCTTTTCATCTCCGCCAGGACGACGAGCGCAGCCCGCGAGGAGAATGCTTTCGGGGCTTTGGCATAGAGATGGCGCGCGAGATGAACGCGCGCGTAACCGAAGGGCTCATTGTCACGGGTCTGCAGGCTGCGCAGATAGACGTAGGACTGGGCCGGCTTGCCCTCCCCCTCCTCGATCCGCGGCGGGCCGGCCTTCGTATTGGGCAGCTTGTGCGCGACATTCTCCCGGATCATCGAGACGAGACTTTCCCAGTCGGTCGCAAGTTGCAGCCATCGCCGGTGGTCGACCGACTTGGTGACAAACGTGCCACGCCCTTGATGCGAGCGGACCAGCCCCTCGTTCTGCAGCAGGTCGACGGCCTGTCGTACCGTCACCCGGGCGACGCCGAATTCGCGCTCCAGTTCCTCCAGCGTGGAAATGCGATCGCCCACTGCCCAGATACCATCGCGCAGCCGCCGCCGCAGAACCGCCGCGACCTGGAGATAACGCGGAACGCGGCTGTCGGCGTCCTGGTTCGCCAGTTTTCGAGTTCGGTTCACCATGGGCTTCGAGGGTAATCGGTTCGCGACATCCGCGGGATAGCTACCGGTTGCAAGACGTGCTTGGATGTGTGCCGAAGCGGTACCGCCCGGTCAAGCGTCGCGATCCATTTGCCGCTTGCCGGCGCCGGCTCTTCGGGCGGATCCGCAAATCTGTGAGGGGGAAGAAATGGATTGGCTGATCAATGACGCAGCACCCGTCATCGCTAAGATCCTTATCGTCCTGATCTTTCCGTTTAGCGGCCTGGACAAATTCATCAATCGGCAGGCCGCGCTGAAACAGGCGAATTCGGGCACTCTTCCCGGCGGCGCGGTGCTGCTCGGCCTCGCGCAGATCGTCGAATTCGTGACGCCGGTCTGCATCGTCTTCAACTGGTATGCGGGCTGGGCAGCTGTCGTCCTCGCCGGCTACTGCGCGATCACCGCGGTTCTCTATCACAATTTCTGGGTCTATCCGCGGTTCTGGTCGTCCGACAGCACGGGCTACCCCCACATCTGGGACTTCTTCAAAAACTTTGCGATCGTCGGCGGCTGCATCTTCATCATTCTCGGCAGCAATCTCGTGCCGGAGGTGGAGAAAATCATCGGCGGCGCTTAAGCGCCTCACATCAGCACCGAAGCGCGCTGCCCCGTTTTGGCCGCCGCCCTGGCAGAGCGCTGCGGCAAACATTTTCCTTCGCCTTTCCGGAAGGCCACCCGCGCTCGACCCCCGCTCGCCCCCGCTTGCCGGTTTAGTCGCGGCGCGTGGTCTGATATTTGCGTTCGCAGAGCAAAGCTGCCGCCACCGCCGCCCCGCGATTACGAGGCCGATATGAGCGAAACCGCCACTGCCGCCAGCACGAAAACCGTCCCGCCGTCACCCCCATCTTTTCTCGACAGCTATTTCGGGCTGACCGCAAACCGCACGACAGTGCGCACCGAGGTGATCGCCGGCATCACCACCTTCCTGACGATGGTCTATATCGTGTTCGTCAATCCGACGATTTTGGCCAATGCCGGCATGGACAAAGGCGCGGTCTTCGTCGCCACCTGCCTTGCGGCAGCCGTCAGCACCATGGTGATGGCGCTTTATGCCAACTATCCGGTGGCACTCGCGCCCGGCATGGGCCTCAACGCCTTCTTCGCCTTCACGGTGGTGCTCACTTACAAATATTCCTGGCAGCAAGCGCTCGCCACCGTGTTCTGCTCCGGCGTGCTGTTCTTCCTGATCTCGATCTTCCGCATCCGCGAATATGTGATCAATGCCATTCCGCGGAACCTGAAGCTCGCCATCTCGGCGGGCGTCGGCCTGTTTCTCGGCATCATCGCGCTGGAAGAGGCGAAGATCGTCGTTGCCCACCCGGCGACGCTGGTGACATTGGGCAATCTGCGCGAGCCCGCCGCGATCCTTTGCCTCGCCGGTTTCGTGCTGATCGCTGTCCTCAATGCCCGCAATATTTTGGGCGGCACGCTGCTCGGCATCCTCATCGTCGCCTTAGTCGGCATTCCGCTCGGGCTTGCAACCTATACCGGCGTCGTCTCGATGCCGCCATCGCTCGCGCCGACGTTTCTGCAGCTCGATTTTTCTGCCATCCACGAGCAGGCCTTCATTCTCGTCTTGTTCAGCTTCCTGTTCATCGACGTATTCGACAATGCCGGCACGCTGATCGGCGTCACGCATCGCGCCGGTTTGCTCAACGAAAAGGGCGAGCTGCCGCGCATGAAGCAAGCGCTGATCGCCGACAGCTTCGCGGCGATGTTCGGCGCGCTGATCGGCACCTCGACCACGACGAGCTACATCGAAAGCGCGGCCGGCGTCTCGGC
>CAZTTL010000008.1:0-5330 GCA_964616635.1 uncultured Rhodoplanes sp.
AGGAATTCGAGCGACAGGTTGAAGTGCGCTTCGATCCGCTGCTCGGCACGACCGCGCGCGTCGCCCAAGGCGTGAGCCTCCCCAAAGCAGAACCTTCGGCGCTGGCGTTTTTTCAAGCTGCTGACCCAAAGTGTCCGTTCTGTTTGCCGCGTCTTCTGGAATTCACCCCACGGATACTCCCGACGATTTGTTCTGGCGGACGTATCCGGCAAGGCGAAACGACCCTGTTTCCGAACATTGTGCCCTATTCGCAATACGCCGCCGTTGCGATCTTCTCGGCACGGCACTGGCTTGCGCTGCACGACTTCGCACCGCGGCTGATCGCCGACAATCTCGCCGCGGCGCTTCGATATATGCGCCAAGTCTATGACGTCGATGGAGCGGTGCAGCACTGCGCCTACAACATCAATTACCTATTCCCGTCCGGAGGTTCGCTCCCGCACCCCCATGCGCAGATCTTCGCCGATCCGTACCCGACGACGATGATGCGGCTTCAGTATCAGGCCGGCGAACGATACTGGTCGGAACATAGTCGCCCATTTTGGGAGGATCTGATCGAAGCGGAAGAACGGCTGGGCGAGCGCTTCGTCGGACGCATTGGCGCGACCAGTTGGATCACCGCGTTTGCGCCGCTCGGGTTCAATGAGGTGCGTGCTGTCGTCTCGGGCCGCGGAACGTTCCTCGACCTCACCAACGATGACGTCGAGGCGATCGCTGTCGGCGTCTCACGCGTTCTTTCTTGGTACGAAGCGTCCGGCTACAACAGCTTCAACCTCGCTTTCTACTCCGGCCCGCTCAGCGGAACACATCACTTCCGCCCCAATCTCGTCATGATGACGCGCAGCGCGCTCGTTCCGCACTACCGCAGCGATGCGATGTATCTGGAACGATTGCACTGGGAAGCGGCGGTCGACCGGCCTCCGGAACAACTCGCTGCCGCGTTGCGCGAGTATTTCCCCGGGACCTGAATACAGAATGGCCACGGCTTGGACGGCGGCACGGATGCTTATCGCATTCTTCGATAGCGGGCCCGAGAGCGCGATCGCATGGCGTTGAATTCGATCGCGCTGTTTACCCTCTTGTCTTTCGCATGATCTTTTCCGAAAAGTCTGCAACTTTTCGGGATCGCGCTCCAGGCTCCGAACTCATTTATGAAGCTCGTCGGATGGATCAGAGCCGTACGATGAGTCCGGCTCATCGACATGCTCCAAGTCCTGTTCAACCTCGACGCTGAGCTTGAGTTGATCGCGCCGCGACGAGTGGCCCGCACAATCGAATGCGACTTTTGCGGCGCTGACCAAAGCCATCGAGCACTCCGCAACGATCGTATTCTCGCCCTGCACCGGACCGGCAACAATCTCCCCGCGCGGGTCAATAATGAGGCTGTTACCGGCAAATTCGTGCGTCAGGAGCTCGCGGTATTTCTCGGGCAGGTCGGCGCGCGTGAGCGTGCTCGCAGCACACAGAACGTAGCTGCCGGTCTGGACAGCGAAAGCACGCGAAAGCAGGTGCTGATTCAAGCGCGTCGCCAGGGCGGAACTTGCAGACAGCGGTTCGCAACCGGGCCAACTGGCCACGTGAATCTGGGTGCCTTGCGCCGCGAGCGCATAGGTCGGAAGGACCATCTGGTGTTCGGTCGAGGTCAGCCCCGTCAGATTAGCGTAACCGCGATCATAGGCCTGCAGACCAATCACATCGCCGTCAGCCCACACCGCGCGTTCGTACGATGCCGGCTTCAGCTTGCGATGACGGCCGAGAATTTGACCATCGCGACCGATGAACAGCAGGGTCGAATAAGCCGAGCCGCGGGTCATCGTCTCCCGTTCGCCGAGACCAATGACGACGTCGATGTTCTTCGTCCTTGCTGTCGAGCACAGCGTGTCGATCAGCGAGCTGTGAAGATCGACGGTTTGATCGAGGTAAGCCGCCGCCAGTTGCCACCACAGATCGGAATTGGCCGACGACAAAGTGTGGACGGGATACCCGGGCAGCCATGCTTCGCCGAAAGCGGCTAAGGATGCGCCCGCGCTCGCAGCCTCGGCGATCAGCCGTATCGCTTTCTCAAGGGAGGCATTTAAGTCGAGGAACACCGGCGATGCTTGCACCACCGCCACGCGCACGCTATCGGCATTGACTGTCACACCAGCCCCATTGGATTGCACGAGCCGACCCATCGCTCGGCGCCAGTGCAGGCGTCATTTCGGGGTCAGCACGTTGACGGCAAGTTCTGATCTGAGCGATGCGCCGGCAGCTTCTCGTAGTTGAGGACGAGCGTCGGAGAAACGCGGTTCCAGATGTGCTCGAAAATACCCTTCCAGCTCGCGCAGTAGACGCTGGGGTTATCATATTTGCGGGCAGGCGACCATCGTTGCGCCAGGTGACCGCCGCCACACGCGTCCAGGTACTCGCAATTCCGGCAGACCTCGCATAAATGCGTGCTCGCTTCGAAGGCGTCGCGCCAACGGGGATCGTTCTGCACCTCCTGGAGCGCGTTCTTCAGCACGCTTGACGTCGTCCTCGTGCTGCCGTCGCCGGCGATCCGAAGCACGTCAAGCGGCTCCAAACTGCCGTCGGTCATCAGCGTGACCGTATCGATCGGCCCCAGGCCGATCGTGTCGGAAATCGACATCTCGCCCAGCAATCCCTGGATCATGGCATCCAATGTGCTGATGCGGACCCCTTGGGCCGCATACTTGTCGTACCAGATATCAAATAGCCTGATGAAATAGTCGGCGATCGGCGGCGGGTTGTCGTTGTGGTTCGCATCGGGAGGCAAGATGTCGAACTGCTTGATGCCGAGTTCCTCGACGACATAGGACACCACGCTCTCGGGCGCAGTAGCCGGATTGCAGACAACGATCAGGCCCGGCTCGATATCGGCCGCTCGCAGCAACCCCAGGCCGCGGATCGTCTCGGCATGCGTGCCCTCGCCTTTAAAGCCGATACGATACTTATCGTGGATTTCAGGCGGACCATCCAGGCTGACGCTGACGCTGATTCCAAACTCATCAAATATTTCCACCCAATCTTTATCGATAAGAATCGCGTTGGTGCAGACGCCTCGCGCGATCTCACAGCCCGTACGTTCTTCAATATCGAGAAGCTTTTGCTGGAGAGCGACGAAACGGTGTTTGGGAAACAGCAATGGCTCGCCACCATGAAACACGATCATGAATTGGTCCAAGCCAAACTCGTTGATGTGCTGCTCAAGCCTCTGGCACAGTGCGTCCTCGGCCTCGATTGTCAGGACCGCGGGCCTGCGGTACACGTCAGGGTCCCGAAACCAGTAGCAATAAGTGCACTGGATATTGCACCGGGAGGCCAGCTTCACCAGCAGGAAACTGAAGACCGGCACGTCTTCCGGCGGCAATGCCGTTTGAGCGACGTCAGATCGGCCTGATGTGTCGGGATTCGCCATCATTCGATTCCACGTCCGGCTTGATGACGCTTCTCCCGCATGCAGGCGTCCCCACGGCCATCATGACCGCCCGAGCGCGCAGACGGGCGCGGTTTAGCGCGCCGTCCACGCTAGAGCAAATTCCGTTCATGTGAAATCGGAATTCGCTCTATTCTTCTTTGAGTGGTCGCATTTTCTGGCGGCGAACCGGTATCCACTTCGCCGGAAAATGCTCCAACACTCGTCGGTCGTCAGAAGCGGCGATAGAAGCGGACATAGCCACGACGATAGAAGCGGACATAGCGACGACGATAGAAGCGGCGATAGCCACGACGATAGCCGCGACGATAGAATCTGCGGAAGAAACGGCGGTAAGCGACGCGGGTGAGCTGATCGTCGGGGTCGCTCTCAGGGTTGGCCTGGTGATCGTCACCGTCTGGTGCCAACGCCGCCTGCTTGCCTTCCGACACGATGTCGTCGACGGCGGGGTTGGTGGATTTCACGCTGACCCCGGCATCGGCTTGGCTGTGGGCGTCGGCGTTGCTCACGCCCAAAACGAATGCGGCGCCGAAGCCAACGCCGGCACCCTTCAGGCGATCGAGAAAGTTGCGGCGTGAGAGGCCAGCTCTCAGTTCCTCCTGCAACTTCTGCAGTTCGCCCTGTTTCTTACCCAACTCATCGGTCATGCGCCGCCTCCCGGGGACTCAGGCCTCATGCATTGGCCGGTGTGAGAATCTTGCCTGCCTATCTTCCACTGAGTGAGGGAATTGGGAACGTAAGTCCGCTCACGGCCGATCACAAAGAGGGGAGTGTGTTCCCGATCTGGGCTAACGGATCGTCCTCCTGCGTTTGCCACGAAAGCGCCGATGTCGCGGACGAAGCGCAATGGCCGTAGGTTGAGCCGATCATATGATGGAAGGACACGACAGATGCAGAAGCGCAAACTCGGCAATAGCGGCCTGGAGGTGTCGGCCCTCGGCCTCGGATGCATGGGACTGAGCTTTGCCTATGGCCCCGCGGTCGCCAAAAAAGACGCGGTCGCGCTGATCCGGGGCGCGTTCGAGCGTGGCGTTACGTTCTTCGACACCGCCGAGGTCTACGGGCCGTTCACGAACGAGGAAGTCGTGGGCGAGGCCCTTGCGCCGTTCCGCAACGACGTCGTGATCGCGACCAAGTTCGGCTTCGCCATCGGCCCCGACGGCGCGCAGAGCGGCATGAACAGTCGGCCGGAGCATATCAAGGAGGTCGCCGAGGCGTCGCTGAAGCGGCTCAAGACAGACGTCATCGATCTCTTCTACCAGCATCGCGTCGACCCCGAGGTGCCGATCGAGGAGGCCGCCGGAACGGTGAAGGAGCTGATCCGCGCAGGCAAGGTCAGGCACTTCGGGCTGTCCGAAGCCGGCGCCCAGACGATTCGCCGCGCCCACGCGGTGCAGCCGGTCACGGCGCTGCAGAGCGAGTATTCGTTGTGGTGGCGCGAGCCCGAAGAGAAGACGTTGCCGACCCTCGAAGAGCTCGGGATCGGCTTTGTTCCGTTCAGTCCGCTGGGCCGCGGCTTCCTCACCGGCGCGATCACCGAAACGACGACGTTCAGCGAGACCGACTTCCGTAACAAGATCCCCCGCTTCAGCCCGGAAGCGCGGAAGGCGAACCAGAGCTTGGTCGACCTGGTCGGGCAGATCGCCAGCCGCAAGAAGGCCAAGCCCGCCCAGATCGCGCTCGCCTGGTTGCTCGCGCAAAAGCCCTGGATCGTGCCGATCCCCGGCACCACGAAGCTGCACCGCCTCGAAGAAAATCTCGGTGCCGCGAGCGTCGTCCTGACGGCGGATGAACTGCGCGAGATCGCCGATGCTCTGGCGCAGATCACGGTACAAGGGGAGCGCTACCCGCCGCAGCTTGCCGTCAAGGTCGATCGCTGAGCGTTGCTGCAGGC
>CAZTTL010000008.1:5430-28401 GCA_964616635.1 uncultured Rhodoplanes sp.
CCTTCCAGCGGCGGCGGATGCTGTCGGCGATGATGTCGGGCAGAGCGGCAAAGGTACCAATATTACCCGCCGAGACCACATCGCTGCGGCCAATCTCGGTGACCAGTTGGGGGGCATCTTCGCCGCCATGCATTCCTTCTCCGGCGAACAGCCCGACCACGACCGCAGGCTCATTCAACTGCGCGACCGCATCGCGGAGCGAGGGCTGCTCCTCCAGAAACGCGACCCGAACGCGGGCAAAGACGGCGCGTGCGGCAAGCGTCTCGGCCATCTGCTCGGTCGCAAGCCGCGAGGCGGGATTCGTGCTCGATCCGTGCGCGAGCAGGACGAGGTTGGTGCGGAAGGTCGCCCAGCCCTGGCTGCGGGCAACGGCGCTTGCCTCGGCGAGCGTGAGATCGGCGAGCGCGGGATCGAGGCCGAGCGGCGGCAGCAGGCAGGTCGCCCATCCACGGCCGAAGGCGCCGGCCTCTTCGAGCTGGCGCGGCAGCAGCTTGCGCGTGAAATAGCCGTCGGCGAGAAACAGCGGATAGACCAGAAGGTCGTAGTCGGATAGCCGCTGCACGGCTTCGGCGATCGAGGGCGAGCCCTTCAGGAAGCCAACCGCGACGGCGGTAGCCGCGGCACGCTCTGCCAAGGCCGCGGCGAGCTGCAACGCCCCTTCGTTCTCAGCACCGGCACGGCGCTCGCCATGAGCGGCGAGCAGCAAGGCAAATTCGTTGGCGCTTGGCGTTGGCGCCGTGATCGCACTCCCTCGCTTTCGCGCCTCGTGCGGCGTCAGGCCGGGGCGCAGGACCGGGAGCGGATTGCCAGACAAGCTTTGACTCCGCGCCCGCCGGCCTTCGGCAGGCCGGGGCTTTGGCTCTGACATGGGAGCCCGTTCCATCGGAGAAGCTGATCTCATTCCAGACATCGTACCTGTCCAAGCTTCGCGCCATTATCTGAGTGTGTCCCCGACTGTCGTCGTGGTTCACACATCACCGGAGCGTCATCCTCCTCAAGATCGGGCCGCGCGAATCGGCCGATCTCGTCGAACGTGACATATGCCGCGGTTTTTCTTGGGGCGGAACGCGCTCGGCGAGCGTCCGCTTGTCGCTGGATCAGCGGCCGGGCACAGAGCCCGCCAGCATGATCGCGTTGCTCGAGCGCGATCGCTTGACGTTGGATCGATCGCCCTCTTTGCCTTCTAATTTTGTCGCATGATCTTTTCCGAAAAGTCTGCAACTTTCAAGATCATGCTCGAAGCGCCATCGCCAAGGTCACGCGCTGAGCGATGCTTCATGGCGGAATTCGCGATAGGGCGTTTTGACGCGCGGCTCTGATTCGGCAAGGCTGATCTCCGCATCAGTCAGGTAACAGCCGGGATCCTCCGCCCACGGATCGCCGGTCACGCGCAACGCCCGCACCCGGGTGTTGCCGCCGCACACATCGAAATAACTGCAAGTCCCGCAGCGCCCGCCAACCACCCGCGGCCGCCGCTTCAGTCCCGCCATGATCGGATCGGACAGGTCGCTCCAGATCTGCGAAAACGGCCGCTTCCTCACATTCCCGAGCGTGTAGTGCCACCACATCGTGTCGGGGTGCACGTTTCCCACATTGTCGATATTCGCAATGCTCACGCCCGAGGCGTTCCCGCCCCATTGCGCGAGCTTTTCGCGCAATCGAGGAACGCTGGCCGGCGCCGCGCACGCAGCCCACCGCAACAGATGGACTGCATCGGCGTCGTTG
Organism: uncultured Rhodoplanes sp.; assembly: GCA_964616635.1. Classification (GTDB taxonomy): domain Bacteria; phylum Pseudomonadota; class Alphaproteobacteria; order Rhizobiales; family Xanthobacteraceae; genus Rhodoplanes. Next base: position 7,156 of record CAZTTL010000008.1, read on the forward strand.
TTGCCGGTCACGACCTCGATGCCACGGCCGTGCTGGGCCCATTCCCAGGCCTTGTCGACCAGCAGGTCCATGGCGGCGCGCGTCGTCTCCCGCCCTGCATCGTCCTGCCGGTCGGCGCGCCGCGCATAGACGAGATGCGACAGATAGAATTTCGTAAACCCTTCGCGCTCGACCAGCTCGAGCATCGCCGGCAGTTCGGCGGCATTGTCCTGCGTCATGGTGAAACGAACACCGACCTTCACGCCGCGGTCGCGCAACATGCGCAGTCCACCAAGCGCGCCCCGATAGGCGCCGGGTCGGCGGCGGAAGCGGTCATGCGTCGCTCCGATGCCGTCGAGCGACACCCCGACATAGTCATAGCCGGTGCGGCTGATGCGATCGGCAATGGGCGCGTCGATCATCGTGCCGTTGGTGGAAAGCCCGACATAGAAGCCCATGCTCTTCGCATGGTCCGAGATGGTGAAAATGTCGGAGCGCAACAGCGGCTCGCCGCCCGACAGGATCAACACCGGAACACCAAAAGCCTTCAGGTCTTCCATCGCATGGAAGACCTCCATGGTGGACAGTTCGCCGGGAAAATCCACGTCGGCGGAAATCGAATAGCAGTGCTTGCAAGTGAGATTGCAGCGGCGGATCAGGTTCCAGATCACGACCGGGCCGGACGGTCGTGCGGGCGGCGCGGCAATAAAGGTCGGTGCAATGTGCGGCACCGGCGCGGTCATGCGCGCCGCGTCATGCGACGACTCGTCCGCCGGCGTTGCGCTCGTTTTGAGAACATCACGCAGATAGTGGCTTAATCGGAACATCCAAAATCCCCAGTCCCTCGGCCAGCGATTCGCAAACCCGTCCTCTTCAACAAACGCGTTGAATAAAGAACGAGTTGAGGAATGCGTTGGTCCGCCCGCTTGCAGCCTGCTCCGGCGCCACCGATGACGGCGGCGTCCCCGGCGGCATCGTCCTTCTGGCAGCATGCCGCTGCCTGCCGGCAGCCATTGCTGCTGCCCGATGTCCGCCGATGATGGTGCGATCGCCCTGGTTCACATTGTCCATCTATGGGTTCTCCCGCCTGCAAGACTCGTCGGCCTGGAGAAGACGGTACCCGTTGCTTGAACCATCGACCCGGCGGGCTAGAGAGCAGTCCCTTTTGATGGAATTAAGGCGTCTCGGGGCCAAGATTGTCATCATTCCCATCCGGTACAATGCGGAGGTCAGCAGCCAGGGGCAGCATCGATAAGGCGCTGTCCCCGGCGAGTGCCTGCCGAAAACGAGCCTGCCGAAGCAGAAGAGGCGCCGGCATTTGCCGGCGCCTCTTCGCATTGTCATGAGCGCAGGTGCAATTCCTGCGGGGTTACGCGGCTTCGGCCTCGACCTCGTCCGGCTTCACGCCACGGCGCGGACCCTTGGCGAGCGCGCCCTCGATCTCCTTCACCGACTCGGTGTCGGTGATTCGCTGGACCGCGGAGATTTCCCGCGCCAGGCGGTCGAGCGCGGCCTCATAAAGCTGCCGCTCGGAGTAGGACTGCTCGGGCTGGGTCTCCGACCGGTAGAGGTCGCGCACGACCTCGGCGATCGCAACGATATTGCCCGAGTTGATCTTTGCTTCGTATTCCTGCGCGCGCCGCGACCACATCGTCCGCTTGATCCGCGCCCGACCCTTGAGGGTTTCGATCGCGCGCCTGACGACCGGAGGCTCAGCGAGCTTGCGCATGCCGACGACGCCGATCTTCGCTGTCGGAACCCGCAACGTCATCTTGTCCTTAACGAAATTGATGACGAACAATTCCAGCTTATGGCCAGCGACCTCCTGCTCTTCGATCGCCGTGATCTGGCCCACGCCGTGGGCAGGATAGACGATAAATTCGCTGGTCTTGAAGCCCTGGCGCTGGGTAGTCTTTTTGTTGGCCATTCCTGGAGTTGCTCCTTCGCTCTCCGGCTTCGTCACCGGTTCAGCCGGCCGCGGACGAACAGTCGCCTTGACCGGCTTGGGCGCGGGTTTGATGGCGCGCACGGGGGCTTTCGCGGGACGAGTCGGGGACTTGGCGCGGCGCCGCGCCGGTTTCACCGGGCGAGACGCTGCCTTGCTGCCGGTCGCTGTGCGCCGCTGCGTACGCGAAGAACGCGCACTTTTCGACGTGACCCGACGGGACGCCGCAGATACCTTGGCTGCAGTTTTCTTCGCTTTTGCCTTATGACGAGTTTTAGCTGCCACTGTTGTCGCGCGCTTTCCCAGCGGGAAAGCTACGCCTCCATATTGGCGGTTGCTCAAGAACGTCCCGAAAAAATACGCCCCCGGGGAGGGAGCGTGGACGGAACGGGCTGCTCATTCATTATGTGGCGAATATGTATCACATCTGACAAAAGATTCCAAGGCTTCGGAGCGGCAAAAACCGCGTTTGGCGTATGCATGCCTATTAATTTTTCGTGAGAATCTGAATTAATCCGGGGGTTTCTTCCGGACGAACAAATTCAATTACGTGCAATCATCATATGTGAACGGCGTCGTTGCGTCTCCAATATGGCCCGAATCATGCTTGCACCCCTCGCGGGGGAAGTCCTATTGGCGAGGGGATCGGATGCGAACCCGCGCGGCTTTGCCCCAGGTCAATCGCCGCTTCCGGGCGCCGGCGAGAACTGCTCGAGCTTGTTCTCGCGGCCATCCCATTCCTTGGAGTCGGGGGCCGGCTCGCGCTTGACCGTGATGTTCGGCCAGATTTTTGCGTATTCCGCGTTGAGCGACAGCCACTTCTCAAGATCTGGCTCGGTGTCGGGCTTGATCGCCTCGGCGGGGCACTCGGGCTCGCATACGCCGCAGTCGATGCACTCGTCGGGATGAATGACGAGCATGTTCTCGCCTTCATAGAAGCAGTCGACCGGACACACTTCCACGCAGTCCATGTATTTGCATTTAATGCAGTTTTCAGTAACGATATAGGTCATGCGACGCTCCGGCCGGGCCGTTGGCCCTATCCGAAGCTGCGTAGCGCATCAGCAAAGACCGTGCAAGAACAACACGGTGCCGCAGGATCGCGCGCGCCTTCTGGAAAAATCGTTCATTCGCAAAGCGATATGAAAGCCGCCCGGGAGTCGGGCCGGCCCGCCCGCGCTTTGCGGGCTGCCATGCGCAGAACTCAAGGCTCTCTGCCGCCGGTGAAACGAAGCAACGCGCGCCGATCGCGCTTGGTCGGCCGACCGGGTTTGTCCGGCCCGATCGCCGGGCTGGATGCGGCCGGCTGATGCAGCGCGGGCGGTTCGACCGGCTGTTCCTCGAATAGCTTCGCTGCAACCTCCGCCGCGCCGCGCCGTTCGGCAAAGCCGAGCACTTTCAGGACGCGGACCCGGGAATCAAGCGCGACTGTGACCACATCGCCGGTCTTCACGGCTCGGCTCGCGGCATCGATTCGCGTGCCATTGACCCGCACATACCCGGAGGCGGCAAGCGCTGCCGCGGCTGTCCGTGTGCGCGCAACACGCGCGTGCCACAGCCATTTGTCGATTCGCTGCCGGTCGGGCGGCAAGCCTGCCTCAGCTCCGGTATCTGGGGAGCGGTCGCCGTTCGAGTGGGATCGGCATTCGCGCGACGTCTCCTTGGGTGATCGCACTTTCAGGCGAACCAGCGTCAGCTTCGCCCGAAAACGCTTCAGCGCCCTTCTTTGGCGTTGGCTTCGAGTAGCGCCTTCAGCGCGGCGAGCTTGGCGAAGGGCGAATTCGGATCAGGCACCTTCTCCCGCCGTTCCCGTCTCTGCTCGCGGAATAACGGCTGTTCGCCGCGCTTGCCGCCTTCGTTGCCCGCCCGCTCTGCACGATGCGGGCGATTCTGCCGCTGGCCGCGGTCTGGTCGGTCCGGGTGGCGCCGACCACCGGCGCGGTGAGGCGCACCGGATCCAGACTCTGTCGTTGTCGCCGGCTGCTCGCCGCTTTGCATGGCCGGCTCGCTTGCCGAGGCCGCGGTTGCATGGCTGGGCTGGGCCGGCCGGGCGCTCGCACGCGGGTGGCGCTTGGCGTGGCGGCGCTCCTCATGGCGGACCGGTCGCCACACTTCGATAAATTGTGGTTCCTCGGAAGCCGGCGCGGTTGGCGGGGGGCTCGCAGCTTCGGGCCCTTGCTCGGAGGCCGCAGCGATGTCCGGTCCGCCGTCCGCCGCTTCGGCAGCAAGCTCCGCGCTCTCGCCGGTATCCGCCTCGGCGGCCTCGGCCGGACGTTCCTCTGGCGAAGTTTCTGCTTCGGCCGTCGCCGCCGGCGCTTCGTGATCCGACTGCTCGGCGTCCGCGTCGTCGGATGCTTCGGCCGTCGCCGCCGGCGCTTCGTGATCCGACTGCTCGGCGTCCGCGTCGTCGGATGCTTCGGCCGTCGCCGCCGGCGCTTCGTGATCCGACCGCTCGGCGTCCGCGTCGTCGGCGACTGCAGCGGACCCGGCCTGCTCATCTGCCGTGTCCTCGGGCTCCGAGTTGCTGCTCTCTTGCTCGGACAGCGATCGCGCACAGGGACGGATGTCGACCGCGGGCTCCGCGATGGCGGGGGCGTTATTCAATTCGGCGTGGCCGTTGCCGGTGTCCGCGGTGGCGTCCAGCGGATCGGTCGCGGCTTCGGCGACGCCGCCGTCAACGGGCTCTTCCGTCATTGCTTCGCTGTCGGCCGACGCTTCGGCCGGCTCGGCGGCGCCGCGCTGCTCATCAACGATTGATGGCGCTTCGGTCTCTGTCGCTGCAGCGGCCGCTTCGGTCTCCGCTGTCGCGGCAACGCCTGCCGGCTCGGTCGCTGCCGGTTCCGCCGGCGGCTCGGGCTCGATCGGCTTCGGACGCTTCTCCATCCGGTAGCCGAGCGCGCGCAGGATCGAGGCAAAATCCTCACCCGACGAGCCGGTCAGCGAGGTCATCGCCTGCGTCACCGTAAACCCGGTCTCGTCCAGCGCACCGGGCGGCTTGATGCCGGGTGAATTCGGTCGCCAGCTCAGCGCCGGCCGGATCAGGTCGGCCAGGCGCTCCAGGATGTCGACGCGCACCGCCCGCTCGCCGCAGGCGCGATAGCCGATGGTGCGGTAGAGCGCGCGCGATATGGCCTTGTCGACCGGGAACGAGGTGCGTCCGCTTGCCGCGAGCCGCTGCAGGTCGTCGAGCCCCGCGGTATCGGCCTCGCCGTGCTTAAGCACCCATAGCTCGGCTGCGAGCGCCCGCGGCGCCGGCTTGAGCAGCGTGGGGATATAGATGTGATAGGCGCCGAATCGCACGCCGTGCTTGCGAAGGATCGCGCGCTGTCCCTGGTCCAAACTCTTGACATCCTCGGCGACGCGCTGGCGCTCGAGGACGCCGAGCGACTCGACGATCTGGAACGCGATCCCGCGGGCGATGCCGGTGATGTCGTCGGCAACGCCGAGGACGAACAGCGGGGCCAGCACCCGTTCGATATGGGTGCGCGTCCACAGATCGAGCCGGGTCTGCACGTGCTCGAGAGCGGCGCCGGTGAGCTGTTCGTCGGCGAGCACGCGCACGCGGGGACGCACGATATTCTCGCCGGGCAACAGCTTCGCCACCGGCTCGCCCATCCAGCGGATCAGGCCGTTCGATGCGAGCACGAACTGCGAATCGGGAGCGTGCGACAGCCGATTGGCGCGCGCTTCGATCTCTCCCGCCAAGGCGCGCTGGGCCGCTGCGGCGAGCGCCTTGCTGTCCGCCGATGCAGCGGTCGCGTCGGGAGCGAAACGGAACCCGTCGAGCCGGCCGATCACATGCCCCTCGACCACGACCTCGCCTGTCTTGGTGACTTCGGTTTCCAGCATCGTGTTCTCTCGCATCCGCCGCATCAACACACTGGTGCGGCGATCGATGAAGCGTTCGGCCAGCCTCTCGTGCAAAGCGTCTGACAGCTTGTCTTCGATAGCCCTGGTGACGCCCTGCCAATGTTCCGGGTCACCGAGCCAGTCCGGCCGGTTCGCCGCGAACGTCCATGTCCTGATGTGTGCAATCCGGTTTGAAAGCGTGTCAATGTCGCCCTCGACATGATCCGCGAAAGCGACGTGCCGTGCGAACCAGTCGATCGGTATTTTACCCTCGCGCATCAGAAAACCATAGAGGGTGACGACGAGCTCGGCATGGGCCGATGGCGAGATCTTCCGGTAGTCGGGAACCTGGCAGACCTCCCACAAGCGTTCGATTGCGGCGGCGTCCTTCGCCACGGCGCGCACGTCGTCGTCGCGTGCGGCATGTTCGAGCACGAGAATGTCTTCGCCGATCGGCGCGCGGGTCAGCCCGGTTTGCGTCGGCGTCTCGGCGAGCGAGGCCGACAGCGCGCCGAGCGAAGAGAAGTTGAGCGAGGAATTGCGCCACTGCAGCACCTTCACCGACTCGAAGGCGTGGCTCTCCAACGCCTGCACCGTTTCCGGCTCGAACGGCGGACAGCGGCCGGTGGTGCCGAAGCTGCCGTCGCGCGTGGCGCGGCCGGCGCGACCGGCGATCTGAGCAAGCTCGGCCGGTGACAGGCGGCGATACTGGTAGCCGTCGAACTTGCGATCAGCCGCGAAAGCAATGTGGTCGACATCGAGATTGAGGCCCATGCCGATGGCATCGGTCGCGACCAGATAATCGACATCGCCGGACTGGTAGAGCGCGACCTGGGCATTGCGCGTGCGGGGCGACAGCGCCCCGAGCACGACGGCTGCGCCGCCGCGCTGGCGCCGGACCAGCTCGGCGATCGCGTAAACCTCCTCCGCGGAGAAGGTGACGATCGCGGTTCGCCGCGGCTGGCGCGAAATTTTTTTCTCGCCGGCAAAGGTCAGCTGCGACAGCCGTGGCCGGCTGATCGTGTTGGCCCCGGGCAGCAGCTTGTCGACGATGGGCCGCATCGTCGCGGCGCCGAGCACCAGCGTCTCCTCGCGCCCGCGCTGATTAAGCATGCGATCGGTGAAAACATGGCCACGCTCGAGATCGGCGCCGAGCTGCACCTCGTCGATGGCGACGAAGGCAACATCGATATCGCGCGGCATGGCTTCCACCGTCGCCACCCAGAAACGCGGATGCGCCGGCTTGATCTTTTCCTCGCCGGTCACCAGGGCGACGGCGTCGGCGCCAACCCGCTCGACGACCTTGTTGTAGACCTCGCGCGCCAGGAGCCGCAGCGGCAAGCCGATCATGCCCGACGAATGACCCAGCATGCGCTCGATCGCGAGGTGGGTCTTGCCGGTATTGGTGGGGCCAAGAACGGCGGTCACGCCGTGTCCGCGGGCACGGGCGTCGCGAACGGTGGGAGACGAAAATGAAATCGGCATCATATCTCTGCGGGAACGGTCGACTACCCTAGCGCATTTTTCCGTGCAAGTGGTGACGCTCTGCCAGGAAATCGGGGGTCTGAACGCGGTTGCGGAAGATTCCCGCGTCCGCCGGCATGGTGCAAAGGGCGTCCCTGCCTTAACGGCGCCTCTTTCAACCAGCTAGCACCAGAAATGTCCCACAATGCGACAGGCCGTTCGCGTTCCGGCCGCGGTTATTAGGGAGTCCGAACGAGTCTCGAACGAAACGCGGCCGAATCACTGACTCGCCCTGAGTCAAGATTCGTTCACGCCATATCTTGAATGGCCTGGACCGGAACAGCACACGATGCTGTAGGCGTGGAATCGCATGGGGTGATTGATCCGGCCAAAACTTAACGGCGCCAACGCGGTCCGGGGGCAGATTGCAGATTATTGTGATTGTACGCTCGCCGGCGTCGCCCGCGCCCTGCTCGGCGCCGATACGAATTGCGTCGCCTCGAGCACGCCAACGCCGAATGGCGTCGGCAGCCGCAATTTGTAGGGGACGGCCATCCGCGTGCCGGCCACCGGCGCCAGCCAGAATTCAATTTCGCGCTGATTCTGCAGGTAGGTGATCGCCGTGCGATGGGGCACATATCCCGATCGCGGCACGAATTGCACGGCGCAAACGGCAACCGGCCCTTGGTAGCCGCGCGCCGACTGCACCGTTGCCATGCGCTTGAAGGAGAGTTGCAGGTCAAACCGCATGCGGCCGTCGAAGATCGCGATGGTGCGATTGCATGCCTCAGGCGAGATCGTCTCGCCCTTGCCGCTGACATGCATCAGGGCGGCACTCATCGGGTCGACGACGCCGCGCCGGTGCGAGGCGGGAACAGGAATGCGGTTGGGCTGTGGCACCGGGGTGGGATCGATCGACACGTCTTTCACCGTGCCGTTCTGAATCGCAATGCGCAGATCTTCCGCCTTGTGGCCCGAGGAAAGATTCGACGCATAGGTTGACGGGACAATGTTGCCGTTGCGGACATAGCCGTGCGATGCGCTCGATCCCTGGCCGCTGGCGAACAGGCGGACGAGGCCGGTGGTCATCCCGCTGGCCGCTGCCGTGTACTGCCGCTCGCCGATGTCGACCGCAAGCGCGCCCTTGCCGATCGGGATGCCGGCGAGCGTCGCGGTATAGCGGGCGTCGAGCTTGCCCTGCGCCTGGGCCGTGGAGATACCGAGGCCTTCGAGCAGAAGCGCGGCAACAAGCACCAGAACCGCATGCGTGGTGGCGACAACAGCAGGCGTCACGGTTACGGTCCTCTTCCAGGGCCCTCGATGGCAGCCGACTGCCGTATGCAATGTGTGCCTGTCTCGGCGTCGATTAAGTCGTTAGTATGAACGGGCTGTTGCACCGCCGCCGGCGGCTGCGGCCACAGCGCTTGACGCCTGCGCAGCCGCTCTTTATAGGTCCGCATCCCGTTCAACAACCGTTCGTGCCTGTCGGCGCCAGTCGCAGAAAAAGCAGGCCGTGTCGAGGTTTCCATGTCGCGACGATGCGAATTGACCGGCAAGGGCGCTCTCGTCGGCCATAAGGTCAGCCATTCGAACATCAAGACCAAGCGGCGGTTTCTGCCCAATCTGGTCAATGTGACGCTGCGCTCGGAGGCGCTGGATCGTGCGGTGCGCCTGCGCATCTCGGCAAATGCGCTGCGCAGCGTGGATCATCGCGGCGGCCTCGATGACTTTCTGGTCAAGGCGGCCGATGCCGGCCTGTCGAAGCGGGCGCGCGAACTCAAGCGCGAGATCGTCAAGAAGCGCACGGCTGCCGAATAAGATATTCGGCTTTCAAAATTTCCGATCGGGTGGGCTTGCGCGTGCCGCGGGCAAGCCTCTCTGAGACCGCGATCGTTTGACGTTGAATCGATCGCGCCCTTTACCTTCTTATTACCTTCTTATTCTGTCGCATGATCTTTTCCGAAAAGTTTGCAACTTTTCGGGATCAGGCTCTAGAGCATTTTCCGGCGAAGTGGACACCGGTTCGCCGCAGAAAATGCGATCACCCAAAGAGAAATAGAGCGAATTCCGATTCAACCTGAACGGAATTCGCTCTAGACCGGCGCGGGCAACCCGTCCGTGCGCATGGCGCGTGCGGGTTCCGCCGTCGCGGTTTCGATCGCACATGACAAGGCGATCGCCAACCGGTAGGCCTGCATCGCCTCGTCGATGATCGCTTCGCCATCGGCCTCGTAGGCCGCCTGCGACAGTGCCAGCCGGTACTCGGCTTTGTAGGCGTGCAGATCGGCGATGTCAGAAAAATCGTAAAGCGTCAGCGCCGTCGGCGAAACACGCAGAAGCCGCGCCAGCAATTTGCGCAGGATCTGCCCGTCGCTGAGATCGCCGATGTAGCGGGCATAGGCGTGACCGATCAAACGGCAGGGCCCGGTCGTGGCGACCTCTTCGATACGGTGCGCATAACGTTCGGCCCCAGGCAGCAGCGGCAGTCGATCGGTGGTGAAACCTAACGTCGCAAGATCGTGTGCGATGGCCGCGCTACGATAGAGTGCGGGCCGGGCCACAAGACGGACGCCCGGCGCATTGCGATGGCGTTCGAGTCCTTCTTCCAGGGCACGATAAACCGGCAGCAGATTGCGCAACAGCATCGCATAGGCTTGCACCGATACATTGCCGCGCAGCATTTGCGCCAGGACCCCGGAGCGCTCCGCGCTCTCGTGGAGGGTGCGGGTGGCTTCACGCAAATCCGTAGCAAGATTGCCGGGTGAAAGCGCCGTCGCAGCGATCGCTCCGTCGCTACGTGCTTGGCGATGTCGTGCAAAGGAGGGCTTCACGTTGCTTGCCGCCGGCTGTTTCCGAATGATGAGGTTTTGTGACGGTGAGGCGGGAGCGGAGTTAAGGACGGTCGCCGCATCATGCGACGATCTGGTGCGTTCCTGATCGGCGGCGACTTTGCCTTTTTTACGGCTGATCCCCATGATCGCCTGCCTTCACCGAGCGGCGGCCTTTGTGTCGGGGTGAGACGCCGTTCGATTGCAGCATGATGTTGGTCGCGGAGACAGTTGTGGACAAGTCTGTTCGGTATCTGCTGTTTGCCGTTCTGCTGGTGCTGGGCGTGATGATTGCCCAGCCCTATCTGCAGCAGCGTTTCTTCTCCGCGACCACGCCGCGCCCGGTGGAGCCGCGCGGCAGTTTGGCCGATTGGGAAAAGACCACGATCGACATTTTCAACCGTGCCTCGCCGTCGGTGGTGCATGTCGCGGGACGAACGGTCGGGAACGATTTCTCGCTGTCGCAGCAGGACCAAGGCGGAGCCCAGACCGGCACCGGCTTTGTCTGGGATGCCGCCGGGCATGTCGTCACCAATGCGCATGTGGTGCGCGGAACGAATGAGATCGTCGTGCGCCTCGCCAATGGCGAGGTGGCACACGCGGGGGTGCGCGGCATCGCGCCGAACTACGACCTTGCGGTGCTGCAGGTGACCGGCCTGCGCTCATGGCCGCCGCCGATCCCGGTCGGCAGCTCGGCCGACCTGCAGGTCGGGCAATCGGTCTATGCGATCGGCAATCCGTTCGGGCTCGACCAGACACTGACGACCGGCGTCATCAGCGCGCTCAGGCGCCGCCTGCCGACCTCCAATGGTCACGAGATCAGCAACGTGATCCAGACCGACGCCGCGATCAATCCTGGCAACTCCGGCGGGCCGCTGCTCGACTCGGCCGGCCGGCTGATCGGCGTCAACACCGCGATCTATTCGCCTTCGGGGTCGAATGCCGGGATCGGCTTTGCCATCCCGATCGATACCGTGAACCGCATTGTGCCCGAACTCATCCGCAGCGGCCGCGTGCCGACGCCCGGCATCGGCATCGTATCGGCGACCGAGGAGGCGGCCTCGCGGCTCGGCGTCGAAGGCGTGGTCATCGTGCGCACGGTGGCAGGCTCGCCGGCCGAGCGCGCCGGTCTGCGCGGCGTCGATCTCAACCGTGGTGAGTTGGGCGATGTCGTCATCGGTGCCAACGGCAAACCCGTCCGCCGTCTCGCCGACCTGATCGACCAGCTCGAGCAGATCGGCGTCGGCAAGACCATCGCACTCGAAATCAAGCGCGGCAGCCGCACGCTCACCGTCTCGGTCGAAATCGCCGATATCGGCGGCACGCAGTGAAATGCGCGGCCATGCACGCGTATGACGCTGTGTGAGGCTTCGCACAGTCGCTGCACGGGTTTGGCGCGACGATGGGCTCCTCATCGCATCCCTGCAAACGAATCGGCGCAGGAGTAATCGCCATGACGAGCCGTAATCAGACCAAGCCGATCATCGACAGCATCGTCACCGATTTGTGGCGGAGCTTTTTCGGCACGACGCTCGGTGCGCTGCGCGGAGCGCTGCGCGGCCGGCGCGCTTAGAGCGAATTCCGTTCTGACGGAATCGGAATTCGCTCTATTTCTTTTTGAGTGGTCGCATTTTCTGCGGCGAACCGGCGTCCACTTCGCCGGAAAATGCTCTAGAGCGCGATCGCATGATGTTGAATCGATCGCGCTCTTTACCTGCTTGTTTAATCGCATGATCTTGTTCGAAAAGTCTGCAACGTTTCGGGATCATGCTCTATTGCGCCGGCAGGACGGCTGGCGCCTCAGTCTTGGTGACCGGTGGCGGGTTCCACTTGCCGGTGAGGGCCTCTGATTTCGGCGCATAAAGGCGCATGGTCAGGTTGAACGGACCCTTGGGCGCCGGAAGCCAGTTGGCTTCCTTGTCCTTGCCGGGGCTTTCGTTCTGGAAATAGAGCGTGAGCGACCCGTCGGCATCGTATTTGAACGGCATCCAGCTGCTGAGGGCAAAGCGATTGAGTGGGTTTGCGACGGGAAACCCTTCCTGGTCGTAGAGCGTGACCGACCAGAAGGCACCGACCGGCGGCGTCGCACCTTTTTCAAAGTGCAGCGTATATTTGTTGGCACCGTCGAGCGTTTTTCCGGTTTCGTCACCGAGATTCAGCGGATAGATCGCGTCTTCGGGAGAGTTCGCGCCGAGTCCCAATTGCGCGATGATTGCTCGCTTGAGGTAGTAGTTGCCGTAAACGCCCATCGTATCGGTATTCATCGACCAGTGATTGGCGACCCGGGCCAGCGTCTTCACCTTCCAGCCCATCAACTGCTGCCCCGCCGCCGGCGCGTCCTGGACCGCCTTGGCGACACCTGGATCAAGCTTGGCGACATCGAAACTCTTGCCCGGCTCGAATCCGATCCGCTTCATGCGCGCGATGATGGGCTGGTCGGTGATGTGCGGCGGCTGCACTTTCATGACGTCCGCTGCATAGGCGAAGAATTTTTCGCCTGACATCGTGTCGACCTGGGTCTTCGGCGGGGTCTTCATGTCGATCGACGGGTCGATCTTCACCGCGACCGGCTTCGGCGGCTTGCCCCATTCGGAGAGCGGCGTGATCTTGAACCCGGCCTGAACCTTGTGGACGGCGTCATAATCGGCCGGGCCGTCGGTCTTGGTGCGGCCGATGACCCAGGCGATGGGTGTCGGCGCATCGATGCGCTGCGTGCCCGCCGGCAGCTTGAACTCATCGATGAAGCGCTCGCGCAGATCGGGCCGCCAGCCCGGCGGCGTGATCAGGAAATTGCCGGCCTGCGTTCCCGTCGTTCGCCATCCCGGCGAGGCGAATACGTCGGTCCACATATCGAGCATCGGCAGAAGGTAGTAGCGTCCATTCGTGTCCGGCACGGATACGACGACGGGCTCCTTGGTCATATCGAGATAGGCGATCGAATACAGCGTATCGAAATTCGGTCGCACCACCTCTTTGAAATCAGCCGGCGGGAAGGTCGGGATATTGCTGAACATGTTCATCGGGCCGTGGCCGGGTTCCTTGCCGGGCGGGCTGTTGGTGAACTGCTTTCGTGTGATGTCCATGATCACGAGCGGGTACAGGTAGAGATAGGCTTCGGTGGCGATCGCCCGCGCCTCCTCCGCCGAGACCGGCGGCTTGTTGCTTTGAGCTGCCGCCGGAGCGATCAATGCCGACGTGATCAGAACGACAAATGACAGCGAAGCTGTTTGTCTTGACATGGCGGACTCCTCCCGAGCGATGCGTGTGGGATCGGCCAGATCTGAGAGCGAAGTTTTCTTCTCGGAGTAGCGCGCGTCAAATATTGCGCAGAGAGATTGCGCCTGCAGAGCAGCGCAACAAAAAATCCGGTCCACTCTTCAAAGCGCTGCCGGGCCGTTCACGGGAATAGTCGTAGATCGCTTGCGCGAACGCAAATGGTCAAATGGTGACGGCCGGTCACATTTGCGCGTGTTGCAGCGAAGCGCGGCCCTATCCAGCATAATCTTGGGCAAGCAAGGTCGGCGCTGCCGCTGTATTAGTCAGCGCCGGCTAGAGCATTTTCCGGCGAAGTGGATACCGGTTCGCCGCCAGAAAATGCGACCATTCAAAGAGAAATAGAGCGAATTCCGATTCCGTCAGGACGGAATTCGCGCTAGACCCGCGCAAGGCGAGGCTCACGCCCGTATCTCGCCCAAGAAAATGCTCTCGGCGAGTTTTGGCGCGTCGATCGTCCGGATGGGTTTTCCCTCGACCTCGATCTCGATGGTGTAGGGCCCGGATTCCTGGGCGAGGCGGTCGAGCTTGAAGTCGCCGTAGGCGTCGGTCTTCACGTCGTTGATCCAGATGCCGTCCTTCAACAGCCGCACCTTTGCGCCTTCGACGCATTCGATGCCGCCGTCGATCTCGGTCGAGACCGTGCCGCCAATGAAACAGGTCGTGTAGCGCCACAGATTGCGATAGTAGACGCGTGGCTTGGTGCCGAGGTCGGGCCGCATCACGTCGAGGCCCTGGTCCTCCATCAGCTTGGCGAGTTCATTGTCGTCGATGCAGATCGCGCGCATCGCTCCGGTCGGGCAGGAGAGGTCACCGCGCGTCTGCGTCCAGCCGATATCGATGAGATGCGCGTCGAACGGCCAGGCCTGTGGAATCTTCAGCTCTTCGTTCCACCAAATTGCGCCATAGGGGCAGGCATCGACGAGGTCCTTGCGTCCCTTCGCCTTGTCGGGATCGATCAGCACGATGCCGTCCTCGCGCTTGATGACAGCACCGCCACCCTTGGCGAGACAAGGCGCGTTGTCACAGTGATTGCACATCACCGGAACAAAGGCGATGTCGATCATCGGCAACTGGCCCCGCTCCTTCTGCAAGATATCGATCCAGCGGTGGCCATGTTTCGGCATCGGGGCGGCGTAGCCGGGAAAGTCGTTGCCGATATATTCGTCCATGGTCGCGAGCGTGCAGTTCTGGCAGTTGGTGCACTCGGCGACGTCGATGATCAGCGTCCATTTCTTCATCGTTGAAACTCCCTGGGCCGCAAGCTTTTTCGTGTTTTTTCGTCTGGCTGGTCGCGTTACTGCGCTGCGACCGTACCCCCTTGACCCTGCGCCTGGTCATCCCGATAGGCCTCGGAGATGTGCTCGATATTGCCGTCCCAGAGTTCGATCTGAACCAGTGCCTGCGAACCCGCAAGTGCATGCGTCGACTTGGTCTGCGACTTGTGCGGCATCAGGAGATTGATGGTGCCGCCGCGATCGATCGATTTGCCGATCTCGCCCATCGGCTCGTAGATCGCCGAAGACTCAAAGCTGTGCGCGACGCCGCGCGGCAGCCGCTGGGTGATCACCGCTGCGCACAGCACCGCGCCGCGGTCGTTATAAACCTTGACGAGGTTGTGCTGCTTGATGCCGCGGTCGGCGGCGTCCTGCGGATTGAGGCGGACGATCCAGTAATAATAGTCGTCGATCTTGACCCGGTGATCGGGGATGTTCTGGAGGTAGGAGTCCTTGGCATCGCCCTGGGTGTGGAAGCTGTATTTGCAGTGCGGGCTGAGAAGCTGCAGCGGATATTTGCCGACGAGGTCGCTGGTATGCAGGCCTTCCCATGACGGCACATAGTGCACCACCGGCGGACGTTCCGGGTCCTTCAGCCGCTTGAGGCTGCTCGACTCGAATTCAAGCTTGCCCGATTGCGTCTGCAGGCCGCGCAGATACTCGACCGAGTAATCCGAAGGCAGCGGCTGCGGCTCCGGCACGTCCTTCTTGCGGTTCTCGAAGAACCAGCGGAAGGAAACCGGCGCGCGCAGATGCTCCTTCTCCGCCGGGACCACGAAGTAGCCCTTGCGGATGAAGTCTTTCCACGAAACATATTTAGGCAGGTCGGAGGCAAGGAAGACGCGCTTGACCCAGTCGATCTCGTTGACGCCCTCGGAAAAGTAATTGGCAAGCCCGAGCCGTTTGCAGATTTCGTTGAAGATCCAGAAGTCGGATCGCGACTCGCCGAGCGGCTCGATCGTCGGCGCCTGAAAGATGATGACACGGTGGTTGAGCTGCTGCTGGCCGTGATGGCCGTAGCCGCCGAGCGCCGCCCATTCGCTGATATCGACCCGCTCGAAATTGGTGCAGGCCGGCAGGATGATGTCGGCGAATTTGGTGTCGCCCTCCATCCAGATCGACTGCGCCACGATGAATTCCAGGTTCTCCGACTGGAACATCTTCATGTGGCGGTGGGTATTGTTCATGGTTGCGATCAGCGAGCCGCCATATTTGTAGAGCATGCGCACCGGGGCATGGCCGGCCGCGGGATAGCTGAACTTCTGGAACTGCGCCTCGATCGACTTGCCGTTCCACGGATAGCCTTCCGCTTTGCCTTCGAGGATCGCCTCGGGAAGATAGATGCGCGGAATCTTCTGCAGCGGCGTGTTCATGGTCGGGAGCTGTGGCATGCGCTGATACAGTTCGACCGCAAGCGAGGTCGCTTCGAGATCGCCCGACATTGCGCCATCGGCATAGCCCGGGAAATAGAAGTTGAGATCAACCGGGGAACCCCATTGCAGATTCCCCATATTGATGCCCGGCTTGCCCAAGCCCTGCATTGCGATCAGGCACACCATCGTACGCGCCCACTGAATGCCGGTCTGGTTGCGGCAGGCGCCGCCATGGCCGTTGCCCCAGCCGCCGCAGGCGAGATAGGTGCGGTGCTTCGCCCATTCACGCGCGAGCGCGCGCACGTCCTTGGCGGGAACACCGGTTTCCTTTTCCTGCCATTCCGGCGTCTTCGGGATGCCATCCGCCTCGCCCATCACATAGGCTTTCCAGGCGTCGAAGCCGACGGTATGGGTCGCCACGTAGTCCTTGTCGTAGCGGTCTTCCTTGATCCACACATAGGCAATCGCGAGCGCGAGCGCGGGCGAGGTGGTCGGCTTCGGGCACAGCCATTTGCCGGGCAAGAACTGCGCCGATGAATTGAAATAGGGATCGATGTGGACGATCTTTGTTCCCAGCCGCTTCAGCCATTGGCGGCGGACGGTGCCTTCCTGCGAGCCGTAGGAGCCGCTGGTGGTATCGGGGTCGGCGGCCCAGAACACCACCATCTCGCAGTTCTTCAGCAGGTCCTCGACCGTGCCGTAAGTCTCGCACTGGCCGACCCGCAGCGTGTAGCCCCAGTGATGCGCGGCGCCCCAATACCAGCCTTCCCAGCTGTCGGGATTGTGGTGCACCGGCGTGTGCCCGACGGCATTGCGGAAGCGGAACAGGCAGGAGAGGTAATAGCCGACATGGCCCCAGGTATGGTGCGAGCCATGTGATACCGTCATCGCCCCGGGGCCGTGGTCGTGCTTCACCCGCTTGATCTCGTCGGCGACGATGTCGAGCGCTTCCTCCCAGCTGATGCGGACATAGTCAGACTTGCCGCGGTTCTGCGGATTGCGTACGCCCTTCGGATCGAAATCGACGCGCTTAAGTGGGTAGAGCAAGCGGTTGGGCGAATAGATGATGCCCTTCGAGTTCTGACCGTGCGGGGCGAGCGTGGTCTTGCGCGGCGGGGTGAATTTCTGCCCCTGCGCTTCGATGGTCCAGGGCGGCGGGTCGGTGTCGTCGAAGGCGATCGGCGTGGTGCGGAGAATCTTGCCGTCCTTGACGTAGACGAATAGCGGGCCGCCATTCGCCATGTTGCAGTAGCGGGTCGAGCCGTCGGGCATGGCCACGCCCATCTTGTAGCCGACCGACTGCATCATCATCAGCGTCTGCGCGAACCAGTTGGTCAAATCCTCCGGCCCGTCGACGGTGAGTTTGAAGTCTTTTTGCGCATTGACCTGGTTGAGCCAGTTGATCGGCGGCATCAGCAGCTCGACGCCGAGCGCCGCGTTCTTGAAGCCGAGGGTGATGTCGGGGCGTTTGTGGATGCCGCTGCGTGAATGCACTTTACCGTTGCGCAGCTCGAACCAGCGGCCGATCCCTTCATCGCGCGCGATGATCTGGGCGATGAGGTTGCGCTCCTTCAGCCGGGCGCGGAACTGCGGGTACATCAGCGCGGTCGCCTTCAGCGACTGCGCGGCTCCCCAGAGAATCCCCTGAAACGACGACGGCCGCAGTTTCTCCTTGACGCTTGCGATGGCGGCCTGCCATTGCCGCTTCGCCGCCGTCATTCGCCCCTGCTGC
Organism: uncultured Rhodoplanes sp.; assembly: GCA_964616635.1. Classification (GTDB taxonomy): domain Bacteria; phylum Pseudomonadota; class Alphaproteobacteria; order Rhizobiales; family Xanthobacteraceae; genus Rhodoplanes. Next base: position 24,876 of record CAZTTL010000008.1, read on the forward strand.
CTGGTCACTGCGCCGCTCATTCGTTCCTCCCGATCAGAAGTCGAGGCCTTGAGGCCCGTTATCGTGTCATCTTGACCCTGGCCCGGCTGGGCCGTGACGTCGTTGATCGCATCATTGCGCGTTCAATCTCGCGGGCACCGGCCACCGTGAGCGGGGTGATGCGGCCGATCAGCGTTTCATCCGCGCGCTCATCCGGCAGCACGAAACTGAGGCTGCCGAGCACCGCGTGGTCCTCATCGAAGATCGGCGCGGCGACGCCGACGCGCCCGGGATCGAGCTCGCTGCGGCTGACGCAGAAACCGTCGCGGCGCATTTTTGCGAGGTGAGCGCGGAACTCGGCCCAATCGCGGCCGAGGCCTGCTGCGGCGATCTCCTCGGCGCCGCGCGCAAACAGCCCTTTCAGCGTGCGCGTCGGCAAGTAGGCGAGGATGATGCGGGCCGTGGCGCCGCGGAACAGCGGCATCAGCCGGCCGCGCTCATAGCTCACCGGCGACTGCGGCCCGCGGCCCATCACCTGGTGCACGCACATCACGCGGTCGTGGAACAGCCGGCACAGCAGGATCACCGAGCCCTCGGCCGCATACTCGATCAGGTCGACCATCACTTGCCGCGCCGCGATCAGCATCGGGTCGGTGACTTGGATCTGGCGGTCCATCGCTATGATCGCCGGGCCGAGCGTGTAGCTTGCGCCCGAGACCGGGCTGATCAGCCCGGCCTTGGTGAGCCGCTGGAAGTAGCGATAGCTTGTGGTGGGCGACACGCCGAGCCTGTCGGCAGCGGCCTCGACCGTCCATTCCGGCTGTTCAACAGTGAAGAGTGCGAGAACCGCGAGCAGTCGGTCGCCGCTGGAATCTGCGCGCTCTTCGGTCGTCACCGCGCGTTTCAGCATCCCGTATAATTTCTTTTTACGCTACCGCATCTTGAAAGAAGGGTAGATCAGGATAAACCATAATTATCTCATTTTGGGAAATATGCAAGCGCGATTTCGGTAAGGGCTCCGTCGCCCGGGTGCCCGGCCACGAAAGCGTGAATCGCCAACGCTGTAGTCAAGTTGCAGTGTTCACACATGCAGCCTCTTGGTGGGCGCGATGGCAAGACCTCAGCTTGAGCCAGTTGAGCTTGATTACGAGGGTGCGCCTCGACACGAGAAGCTCCTCGAAAACCTATCAACCGTGGTCGCGGCCGGTGACTTTCTGTGGTCCGCCGCCGATGAAGGGCGGACGGTCGAATGCTCGAAACGCGACGGGGGCCGCTATCGATTTCACCGGCAGGTGGAACTGGACAACGTGTTTCCCGATCTTCCGGGGAGCCCGAAGGACGAAGCCGATATTGAATCAATCGATATCGCCGGGGGAAGATTATGGATTTGCAGCTCTCATTGCCGGGTGCGCCGCAAGGCGAAACGGGAGGGGGAAGTCGACCCGGGCTTTCAACTGCGACCGAGCCAGTGCCTGTTCGGATCGGTTGAATTGAGTAACCACGGCGGCGCCCTCGCCGAAACGGGACAAACACTGCCGTTCATTGGCGCGGGCAGTTTGCGCAGCGTGCTTGCAGGCGATGAATATCTAGCGCCGTTCCTGCCGCTGCCCAGCAAAGAGAATGGCCTCGATATCGAAGGCATGGTGGTGGTCGACGACCGCGTCCTCTTTGGTTTGCGCGGCCCGCTCGTCGACAGTTTCGCTGTCGTGGTCGAAGTATTGGTGGCGGATGGACTACGCCTCAACAACCGGGCGTATCACTTGCATTTCCTCGATCTGGGAGGCCTCGGAATCCGCGACCTCGCCCATTTCGAAGGCGACCTTCTTGTGCTCGCAGGCCCCGTCGGCAGGGATCAGGGTCCTTATCGGATTTACCGTTGGCTGCGGGTGCGTACTGTCGAAGTCCAATCCCTCGACGAACCGATCCTTGCCGATTGGACAACAGGTGCAGAAAAGCCGGAGGGAATGTGCTGCGTTAAGAGGGAAGGCGCGAGCGGGATCCTGATCGTTTATGATAGTCCCGATGGAGGCCGCACTGTGGGAAATGTTTACACCGCCGACTGGTATCGGCTTTCGGCCTGAGCTTGGAGCGAACTTCGTAAATTGGCAGTCGGCCTTCGCCATCGGCTCGTCGCTTTATTGATAGGTCATCAGCCGCTCGAAACGTTCGAGCTTGTCAATGACGACGAAGTCGCAAAAATCTTGACCTTGAGTTGCTCAACCGTGGTCACCGTCATTCCCTGTCCCGCGCGTTACACAACCGCACGCATCCGATCGGCGACGCGGGTCGCATTTACGCCGGAGGCAAGGAAGCTTCGCCAGCCTGGGCTTTGGCTAAGCCTTGCTCCAGCGGCGTAAAGCTGAAGGCTGGGAAGGAGTGTTGCAAGGCCGTCACGTCGAACGCGCGATGGGTGACGGGGTTTTGCCGCGGCGACCCGGTAATCTCGACCGGAAACGGACACAGACCCGCAACCAATTTCGCGAGCTCTGCATAGGATACTGAGTGGCCGGTGGCGAGATTGAGCAGCCCGCAGCTGCGGTGGCGAAGCACGAGCTCGATCAGCGCTATTACGTCATCGATGTAGATGTGATCGCGCGTTTCCTCGCCCTCGCCGAACAAGGTGATGCGTCGATCCTTGTGGGCCATGCGGCGCAGCCGGTTCGGCCCGTAGGAATTGTGCGGATCACCCGCGCCGTAAATGAGCGTCGGCCGAAGCACGGCAACCGGCACCTTGACGAACTGTTTCATCATAAGTTCGCGTGCGATATGCATCGCGCCGTAGAGATCAGTTGGCTCGGCACAGCTTGCCTCGTTGATCAAGGCGGCTTGGAATGGATAAACGGCGTCGGAGCTGACATAGACGAGATGGAGGGGCGGTGTCTGTTCAAGCGCCGTGCAGACCGCGGCCGCCATCTTCAGATTGGCAAGAAAGGGCGAAATGCCCCGCCCGCGATCCGGGGTCAACGCGGCCAGAAAAACCACTGCATCATCTAGCCGAAGCCCGGATACCAGCTTTGCGGCGGCGTCCTCTCCCGTTAGATCGACCCGGTCGCGACCAAGCGGCAATACGGGTGTGCCGGCGGCCGCAAGGCGTTCGACCAGTGCTCGCCCAATGAAGCCGCTCGCGCCGACGATCACAACGCGCGCGGGCGTTGCTCCTTCTCGGTTGAGGTTGTCCAACATCGATCTCTATCCTGGGTTCCCGGCGCAGCGGCCGGGCCGAGCCCGCCGCGCGAACGCGATTGGGTGACCCGCGCAGTCAAACCAGGATAGCGGCGGCTCTTGCGATTTTTCGGGCACTATACCACCGATAGGCAAGCTCGGTGACGCGCAACCGCACGCCCCTCCCCCGAAAACACTCTCCTCCTCCGCTCTGGGATACCGAATGGCGACGTTCCCAAGGTCTGAAACTGTGGAAGAGATTTCAGCCCGGCGAAAGTGGCATTCCGTTGGTACTTTTGTTGGTGCCTTGGGGAAATTGAAAATAACAAGTGCATGTTATCAATACAGAATTACTATGCGATATGAGTGGCTCCCTCTCCGCCAT
>CAZTTL010000009.1:0-28254 GCA_964616635.1 uncultured Rhodoplanes sp.
GGGTCTAGAGCGAATTCCGTTCAGGTGGAATCGGAATTCGCTCTATGTCTCTTTGAGTGGTCGCATTTTCTGCGGCGAACCGGTGTCCACTTCGCCGGAAAATGCTCTAGTGGAAATAGGTAATGTCGAAGAAGGCGGGTCGCGGTGTTTCATTACGACGTACCAGCCAGACTATATTCATTGCCCTTGTGCTAGTTTTCGTTGCTGCCGCAGCCTCAGCTCAGTGGAACTGGTCGCAGAGCTCATCCGGTGGCTGGTGGTCCAACCAACAACCCTCGGGGCGATCCAGAGCTGCGCGTCGGCAGCAAACCTACCAGCCGCAACAGCAATACAACCCGTTCTTTCCGTCCAGCCGGCAGCCTACGGCGCAGTCTCCCCGCGCCCGTGCGTCGACCAAGCACCGGAAGCGTTCGCGACGCTCGCCGCCGGTGCTCGCCTATGGGCCGCCCGACAAACGCGAGTCACGCGCCTCGCGCTTTAAACGGGCACGCGGCGCTGTTCGTATTCCGGAGCCGGGCGATCGCGGCGAGCCGGCCGCAGCGGCAAGCGGCGCGGAGGCGGTGTTTTGCGCGCGCCTGTGCGATGGGTTCTTTTTTCCGCTCTCGCGGGAAGCGAAGGCAAAGCCGGAGAAAATCTGCAGCGCGCTCTGCCCGGCAAGCGACACCAAGGTGTTCGAGGGCAGCAATATCGACGAAGCGACGGCCGCGGACGGTTCGCGTTATGAAACGCTGAAGACCGCGTTCCGCTATCGCAAGGAACTGGTTGCGGACTGTACCTGCAACGGCAAGAACGTTTTCGGGCTGGCCAAGATCGATATCAAGTCAGACCCGACGCTGCAGGTCGGCGATATTGTCGTCAGGGCGAACGGGCTGAGCGTCTACGCCGGAACGCGGGGAAGGCGGCACCATAGGACCGCACGTTTCACACCCGTTCGGAAGTCGTCGCTCGTGTCGCGCTCCTTCCGCCGCACCTTACGCCAGATCGAGATCGCGAAGACACCGCCGAGGGTCGGAAAACAACGGCAGGCTCACCAAGCCGAACCTGATCAGCCCGACCTGACCGACTGAAGCATCGTTCGCTGTAGTAGAGCGACCATTTTCCGGCGATCAATGCAGATCAGCGATGCCCGCCTCGGCCGCTGCACGTCGCTGTCAGCGCCCGAGCAAGTCCCGCAAAATCTCCCGGGCCCCACGGTCGAGTTCGTGGTCAGGCGCCGGTGCCGGCGCCGAACGCGGGGTCGTTGTCTGCGGTGGCGTTACTCCGGAACGCGGCGCCGTCGTTTCCGGCGGCGGAACAGTTGCGCCTCGGCTCGTGCCCAGCGCCTTGAGCAGTTCGTCAGCGATCTTGCCGCCATCCTGCGCGGGATCACCGGTCGCGCGCCCGATCCCATTCGACAGACCCTCGATGAAGTCGTTCAGCGCCGCCCCGCTCTGCGCGTTGCCGTCATCACCCTTTTTCCCGCCCCTCCCGACGCCAAGCACGTCGCGTAGCGCTTGCAGGGCACCTGCGGGATCCGACAGGACGTTTGGCGTATTCGCGTAGATGCGCGGCTCCGACCACGGGCCCTTGATCACCACTGGAATGCTGATACCAGACGACGTCGGGCGACCGGTCGCCGGATCGCGGCTCGACAGAATTCTGGGAAAAGCAAGAAAATCGATGGTTTGTGCCCGCAGGTCGATGCTTCCTTTCGCCGTCATCGTCAGCAGGGGGCCGTTGAATGCGATGTCGGTCGACCGTGCGATGCCTTTCTCAATGGCGAAAGATCCGCCGAATGAGCTGAACCGCGTCTCTTCCGAAGCCTTGGGCTGCCAGCCAGATAGAATCATGTCGAGCAGCGAGCGCACCATCTCCGGCATATTAAGCCCCCGCACGGCGCCGTCTTGCAGCAGAAATTCTGCGCGTCCATCGAGGTTCGATACGATGCGCAACGGGCTGATACCGGATGCTTTGAGATCAAGCGCACCCCGCGCGCGGCCGGAGACATGATCGAACCCGGCGATATCGCCGAAAGCCTGCAGCGAGTCGATCCCGGTGAACGCCATCCGCATGGCGAATGCCGGCATGTCCTGCGAGCGGTCGACCGTCAATTCGCCGGTTGCCTGCCCACCATAAACCCCTGAGGGAGATAATTTCAGAGTCAACCTACCCCGCAGCAGCGTCGCCTCAAGCGCCGCCGGTGCGATGCGTGTTTTCTCAAGCACCACTTCGCGCGCAGAGAGACTGATACTCGCTTCAAACAGGCGAAGGCCGAAGAAGTTGAGCGGCGTATCGCTCCAAGTGTGCGCAGCGGTCCGTGCCGGCGCTTTGGTATCGCCACGGCCCGGACGCGTGTCATCGCTATTCGACGCGGCGATGGCGCCGTCTTTCTCCGACCGCACCGCGTGCCGGGCATTGGTAACCGCGTTGATGACATTCGTCAGGTCGATCCGCTCGGACTGCAGCTTCGCGTCGATGAAGGGCTTGGCGCCGGCAAGGCTGATCGACATCGACCCGCGCACGCGGCCTTGGTCGATGGTGCCGTTCAGTCCCTCGACCTTGATCACCGGCCCGGCCTTGGTGACCATCGCGGTCACCGAAGCCGGCGATTGCAGCGCCGCCGGCGCATCGATGGTCATATCGATCGATATCGGCCGACCTTCGGCAAGCTCGGCTGGCTCTTTCATCCCCGCTACCAGCCGAACTTTTGTGTCCCCGAAGCGCGCGTTCAGATGCAGGTTTGACCGGCCGGCCTCAGCCGGCATGGAGGCGAGGTTGATCGTGTCGAAATGGACCTCGGCGGTCTCGCGCCCGTCGCGCAACACCACGACGCCGTCGGTTGCGGTGATCGCATCGATCGCGACCCCGGGGTGCGCCCCCGGCAGGATGATCGGCGCCCGCGCGCCCGGCGAACTGGCAACGCGTTGGGCCGACATGCGCTTGGCGCGTTCGAACATAGCCTCGGTCCGCATAATCGGTCGCGTCAGCGCGATCTTATCAATCCGAATGTGGCCCCTCAGAAGGTCGGTCACGGAAAGGCCGGCATGCACCCGCTCGACGGTGATGAGATCGTCCGAGCCCTTTGGATCACGCAGACGCACCTGCTCGATGGTTACTCCCGGGCTCGGCCAGATGCCGAACCAGGCGGCACCGCCGATGTCGAGTTCCAGCTCTTCCTTCGCCAGCGCGTCCTGACCGTACGTCTTGACCAGGCCGCGCACCGGAACACCATAGGCCGCGAAAGCGATGGCAGCGACGAGCAGAACACCGATCACAGCCGCGCTGATCTTGATCAGTCTCATGGGTCGGAACTCCGGCGAGATCCTGCAGCCTTGCACTGACAGCACAGTTGTCGATTTTTCAAGGCCTCATTCAAGTCTTTCGAGCGCGTTCAACCGCCGAATGCTGGAAACGCGAGTGAATTTCGCTCGGGTCGACACCGAAATTCACGTGGTTTCTCGCATCGTCGAAAGTTCTGGCACGAACGGAGCGGGACAAAGACAGTGATATTGGTCGCTGCCGGTTCCATCTCGGTTCATCCCGGCCGGACCGAATTATCGGTCAACCTAGCCTTGCCTGCTGCAGCGCAGTACGCGCATGCACAAGTGCCGAAAGCACAAAGGCGGAAGTTACCTCCGGTCCGCCGACCAGAATGCGCGTCGGCGTCTTCATCTTATTCCACTCATACGCTCTGAAGGGTGCATTTCGCCCACCTTCACCGACCTGCCGGACAATGCAATCAAGCGCCGGCGCAAACTGCTTCGGTTCGCCGCCGAGTTTGGCCAGCGCCAGCAGTGCGAGCGCGGCATCGAACGGATTGATCTCGAAAGCCAGCAAGTCGTCATAGACATAGGCAAGAACACGGCCGCGAATGTCCTCCAAAGCGCCATCGGGATCGACCGCTTCGCGCGCCGCCGCCGGCAGATCGCAGAAAGCAGCGTAGCAGCGGCCGAAATAAGCGCTGTAGAGCTCCGGCAGATAATAGATGTGGGACCGCGGATTCGCGAATGCCCCCGAACGAACGAGGTCTTGCTGAAACCGGACAATACGCCGCAGGACGTCGAGCCGCGCCGTCGTCTCGACGATGCCCCAGCGCGCATGATTGCGAAATGCGGCCTCCAGCACATCGAGATTGAGGGTCGGATCGAGATCGTTGCCGAACGGCCGTTCGCCCGCGACATTCTCGATCCAGGTCACGATGCCGCCATCGAAATCGATCGTGTCGTTGATGGCGACAGTCACCGGAAAGCGATTGGCGCCGGGTCCGGTCTGATAGCCCGCGTAAAAGTCCAGAAACGGCTGGCCGAGCATGGGGTGATCCGCCCCGAACTGGGTCGCCGCCGACAGCGAGCAGGCGGTGGTATCGCAGTCCGGCACATAGGTGCCGAAGCCGAGAGCGCTCTTGAGATCACCGAAAAAGCGGCTGATGCGCGTATGCGGCGGCAGCGCGAGGGCCGTCACGACGGTGAAGGGGCGCCCATCCGTGGGGTTTCGAACCACCTCGCCGCTCGTATCGAGGCAGAAATCGATCATCTCCCTGGTCGCAGCGCGGGCGGCCTCCCGCTCCTGCGCCGTGGCGAGGCCGCACTTCACGAAATCCATCAGGGCTTCGGCAAAAAAGGCATCGTAATAGGCGGAGCGGTGCTTGATCTGCACCGGCTCCCACATCGGCTCGGCGATCCCGCGCCAGGGCGGATTGATGAGATCGGCAACCGGCTTGTTGCCGAGGATGAAGCCGCGGGCCAGATTGAACAAGAGCGTCGCGTTCTTATAGGGGCGCGCCGTGAGGCCGGTGAGCGCCGTGACGAGATCGCGCCCGGTGAGGTCGGGATCACCGACCAAGTTGAAGGCGGCGTAGGCGGGCAGATATCCGTTGCGGCGAAAGCAACGCAGGAGATGCGCCGCGCAAGCGCGGATCACCCGCTCGATCTCGCCCATCGCCGGCATGCGCGGCGCTGTTGTTGTCCGCGGACGCTGGGGATGCGATTGCGGGCAGGCGTCGATCAGCGCCGCAACCGGGGCGCCGATCGCGGCCCAATCCGGGTCTGGATCATCGCGCGCCTGGACCACGGCCGCCTGGAGGGCACGGGCCTGCGCGGGATCGGACAGGGGCGCCAAGCCGGCACGCGCCAGCAGCGGACGCAAGGCGATATTGGCGATCGCGGCGCGATAAAACTTCTGCAAGTGGGCATCGCCCTTGCCGGGGCGGCGCAGCAGCGGATCGCAGATTTCATAAAGGGTCGGCCCGCTCTTGCGGGCGGTGAAAACCTTCGCGCCGGTGCGAATGAAATGATTGACTGGCAAGACCTCTCCGCGGCTATTCGGCGGGCACCGACACATTCTGCGGTCGAGCGGTGTAATGCGAGGCCCGCTGGCGGCCGGTCGTCGCATCCCGCGCGGACAGAATGAGATGATGCGCCATCAGGCCGACGCGGACGATCCAGTCGATATTTCCCTCTTTGACGCAGCGGCGGGCCAGCTTCCAGAACAGCCGGCGATAGTCCGACCGCACCCCCAATTGCCAGAGCACGGCGCGCATCACCCTCAGGCCGCGGATCAGTGTCTTGCGCGGAATGTCGCCGAGCCGCTGCGGAACGGTGATCCGATGGGGGAAGGTATGGGTCAATTGGTGATGGTAGCGCTCGAAGACTGCTTCCGGCGTATAGGCGCGGGCCATGATGTCGCGCCAGACGTCGAGCAGTTTCTCGTAGGGCATGCGGAAGATGACGTTGGACTCGCGATCCTCGTCCTCGATCAAGCGGCCCTCGCGCGCGAGCCGATCCCATAGCGGTGTTCGCGGCAGCGCCTGGAGCAGATTGATCGTCAGCATCGGAATGCGCGTCTGCGCGATGAAGTCGAGAATGCGCTCGCCGGTATCGGGCGTGTCGGTGTCGAGGCCGAGAATGATGCCGGACACCACTTCGAGCCCATACTGGTTCAATGTTGCGACCGCCTCCAGCATCGGGACCATCATATTGTGGTCCTTGGCCATCGCCTTGAGCGCCTCGGGCTCCGGCGTTTCGATGCCGCAGAATACCGTCTCGAACCGCGCCTGCCGCATCAGCTCGAGAATCTCCGGCCGCTTCGCAAGATTAAGCGTTGCCTCGCAGGCAAACAGGAAGGGATAGCCGCGGCTCTTCTGCCACTCGATCAGCACCGGAAGAAGCTCGCGCACGGCGCGTCGATTGCCGATGAAGTTGTCGTCAACGAAATAGATCGGACCCCCGGGCGTGCTGCCGCAGGCGAGCAACCTGTCGAGTTCGGCCATGACCTGCTGCGGCGTCTTCAGGCGCGGATTGCGCCCATAAAGCGCGGGGATATCGCAGAATTCGCACTGATACGGGCAGCCGCTCGAATACTGGATGCTGCCGGTCATGTAGTGATTGAGTTCTGCCAGCTCATAGGCCGGTATCGGAAAATCGGTGAGATCACGCCGCTTCTTGGTGCTCAGCACGATCTGCCGGTCGGGACGCGTCGGATCCTGGGCCAGACGGGCGATCAGTTCGTCGGTGGCATCGCCGAGTTCGCCGACATGAAGATAGTCAAACTCGGGATAGTGCTCAGGACAGGCCGAAACCGACGAGCCGCCGAGAACGGCGGTGCGATCGAACATGTGCGCGCGCCGGCAGATGCTCTCGATCTGGCGGCGCTGCGCATGCATCCCGGTCACGAAGACGGCGTCGGCCCACTGGTAGTCCTCGCGGGTCACCGGCCGAATATTTTCGTCAACCAGCCGCACCTCCCAGGAGGACGGCAACGCCGCCGCCGCTACCAAGAGTCCCTGCGGCGGCATCAAGGCACGCACGCCATCGAGCAACGGATAGGCGTGCTCGAACATGCCGAAAGATGTCGCATAGCGCGGGCAGACGCATAGGATATGCCGTTCGCCCCGCCCGGCCGCCTCTTCCATATCAACAGCCATGGAGATGGCCCGTCCGAATCCCAGAGTGCACGCGGGTGAGTGACGGCGGACTGCGCTCCCCCTTCTCGCTCACCCTATCGTGAGGAGCAACGGGCGAGCCTGTCAAGCTGGGCGGTTGTTGGGCGCTTTCCCTGGGACTCAGCCGGCGTTGCTCGCTTTGCTGTGAGGAAGGCGGCTCGCGGCTGGCGCTTAACCGCAAGTTCCGGCACATATTGAGATTGCCGCGCGGGCTCACTATTGTGGGGACCAAGCCCGGGCCGAGGATGGCCCTTTCTTGACCGTAACGCTCAAGATTCCAAGGCGTTGCAGCACCGCCGCGCGACCCTCTGCGGCAATGGCGTGAAGGCCCGGCTATGAAGCCAGTGAAATGTATCGTGACCGCTCTCGCCGTTGCGCTGTTAGCCGCGTTCACAGTTTCGGCGATTGCTGCAAATTCCGGTGATCGTTTCCGTGTTGCACAAGCGAGCGTCGGCGATCGCGTCGCTCTTGTCATCGGCAATGCCAGCTACCCCGATGACAACAAGAAGTTGACCCAGCCGATCAATGATGCGCAGGCGCTCGCTGAAGAGCTGCGGCGCTCGGGCTTCGAGGTGATCGAAGGTAAAGACCTGACCAAGCAGAAGCTTGAGGCGGCACTGAAGAATTTCTATAGCAAGATCAAACCGGGATCGGCGGCGCTGTTCTTCTTCAGCGGCTATGGCATCCAGGCCGGCAAGCAATCCTACCTCATCCCGATTGATGCGCAGATCTGGCTCGAGGGTGAGGTCAAGCGCGACGGCGTTACTGTTGAGTCGATTCTCAACAACATGAATGAGGCCGGCGCGGCGACAAAGATCGTCATTATCGACGCCGCACGCCGCAATCCGTTCGAACGTCGCTTCCGCGGGTTTTCCGCCGGGCTTGCCTCCCTCAACGTACCACGCGGAACGCTTGCGATGTATTCGGCGGAACCTGACAGACCGGCGAACGAATCCGACGGCGAGAACAGTCTGTTTGTTTCCGAACTGCTGAAGGAGATGCGCTCTCCCGGGTCGAACGCGGAAACCGTTTTCAGAAATACGCGCATGGGCGTGTCTAGCGCATCGCGGAACGAGCAGGTGCCGTTTGTCTCGTCGTCGCTGACCAAGGAGTTCTTCTTCGACAAGTCATCGGCGCGCCTGGATGTGAAACCACCGCCACCTAAACCCCCGGTAGAGAAACCGAAGCCACCGGTGGAAAAACCAAGGCCGCCGGTAGAGAAACCGAAGCCGCCGGTAGAGAAACCAAAGCCACCGGTGGAGAAACCAAAGCCGCCGGTGGAGAAACCGAAGCCGCCAGTTCGGGACTCGATCATTTTGAAATGGGATGCGCTGATTCAAGCCGATCCGAACAACCCCGACAACTACTTCGGGCGCGGCAAGGCCTGGGCACAGCGCCGCCAATATGAACTCGCCAGCAACGATTTCAGCGAAGCCATCCGGATTGAGCCAAATTTTCCAGAGTCGCTTAACAATCGCTGCTTCTTGCGCGCGGTGATGGGACAGCTCGAGGGCGCGCTCTCCGACTGCACCGAGGCGATCCGCCTGCGCAAGGATTACGCAGATGCATTGGACAGTCGCGGCCTGACATATCTCAAGCTCGGCCAGTATGACAGCGCGATTGCCGATTTCGATGCCGCCATCCGCCTCGAACCGAAAATGGCGTCCGCTTTGTTCGGGCGTGGCAAAGCCAAGCTCAAGAAGGGCGACCGTGCCGGCGGTAATGCTGACATCCAGTCAGCAAAGTCGATCGATCCGAAAATCGCCCAAGACTATGAAGAGTACGGTGTCCGCTGAAACGCACCGGCAGCGCTGAGAGCATGATCTAAGAAAAGTTGCAGACTTTTCGGTCGCTCAGCCCGAAATCATATCCGCCAGCATCTGGAGGGCCGCCAAATCCCTGATCCGGATGCCGGTGCTCTCGACCTCGATCAGTCCTGCGCGCTGCCAGTTGCGCAAGCATTTGTTGACGCTCTCGCGCGTTGCTCCGACGATCTTGCCCAGGGCACGTTGCGACAACATGACCCGATCCTTCGCGGGCGCCTGGCCGGGCGCCGCGTTTTCGGCTGCCCGCAGCAGCGCCTTGGCGAGTCGTACCGGCAGGTCCAGAAGGGTCACCTCGGCCATCTGGGTCGTCGTGCGCCGGATGCGGTCGCACAGCAGCATCACCACCTCCGAATAGGCGCCGGGGCACTCCTCAAATAACGGCAAGACATCTTTGCGGTCGAGCACCGCGAGGCTGCAGGTGGTCATGGCCCGGGCATCGGCGCTGCGTTCCTTGCCATCGAGCAGGCCGATTTCACCGAAAATCTCGGCGGGCTGCATGATGGTCAGCAGAATCTCCTTGCCGTCCGGGGACGGCACGCTGATCTGCACGCTACCGGCGATAATCGCCATCAGGGTCGCGCCGGCATCGCCCATCAAAAAAATCGTTTCGCCGGCGGCGTATTGGCGCAGCCGGATGCGCGTCAGCAATTTCGCCCGCTGCGCCGCGCCGAGGCCGCGGAACAGGGCGCAGGCCGCGATCAGCCGGTGCGCTTCCCGCAAAAGCCCCGAGTCTTCCCCGTCAGGAAGCGGCACCCGTCCCGCAGGGATCGGCCCCAAACTCATCGACAGCGCCCCATGCCGACACAAGCATGCCGCTCAGAATTACCGCCAAGGCGACTATAACGCTTCGCCGCATCTGTGATGCAATTCACATCAGGAGTTCCCGGCGGGATGTCAATATCACGCCTCAAGCGTTTCTGGCGGATATGTCCGCGCATTTGCGACGGCCTCCGCCGAAAACGTAACCACGTGGAAAGACAAGAGCGAATTCCAGTTCAGCGGCATGGAACCGTACTCAACGCGGCGGCGAGCCGACGATGGGCCGGAGCCGGATTGTAGGCCTGTATACGACGATGCAACCTAGCGAAACCGGATCGCCCGGACGAAGCTCGCTCGTGCTGGCTGGCGTGCTGTTGATGGCCGGCTTTGCCGGGCTGCTGTGGATCGGGATCACCTCCAGCAATCCCAACGCCTATGTCAGGGCCGTCTCCGGCTGGCTGTTTTTCCCTTAGCGAGAGCATTTTCCGGCAAAGCACGCCCGCGGACTTGATCCTGGACTTGATCCGGGGGCAGACGCCAGTTTTGCCCGCAAAAAGTGCGATCACGCAAAGAGAAGCAGCGCGCTCGCCAGTCCACCGGATCTAGGCAAGCGCCGCTCATACCCGCGCCTCAGTGCGACCACGCCGAGTGCGAAAGGCAAAACCCTATCTGCTGCGCGCTCAGGACCACTTGAACTGCTGCAGCTTGTTGCAGGCCACCTGCCAACGGTTGCGTTGCTCTTCAGCCTCCCGCTTATAGTAGCCCTCCTTGTACTTGATATAAGTTTGCTCTGCCGCGTCGCGACCGGCTTTGAAGGCGTGGTCGAAATTTGTGTAGTTCCAGTCGAAATTGGCGCCGGCACCGTAATCGATCTCGATGATCTGGCCGGCCCAGGGCGGATCGCGGTCGAGCCGTGCGTGATACTTGAACAGCTTGACGTCATCGTCGCCCACCGTCGCGGCGAACAGCATGCAGAGATTGCCGAGCGCATCGTAGATATTTTTTGGTGCACGAATCTCCTTGTAATTGACGATCCTGCTGACCCAGATCTCGTCGAGATCTTCGTGATCCTCCAGCAGATCCTTGAAGTTGACCGTATCGACCAAGGCGCCCTCGCAATATTCAGGGCCACTTTCAAATTTGACGGTCTCTTCGATGTAAGGCAGCGCCGAGCAGGCACACAGGCTTTCGGCGTTGGCCTCCCCATATTTCTGCAATCCGCTACGCTGGCCCGGCGCGTTGGCGCTGTTCGATCCCGGCGGCTGCCGATTGGAGAACAGGTTGATTTCCTTCGTATCCAGATTGAAGGCATTGAAATAGATGAAAGGCTTGTCGTCCTCGCGCAGCCTTTCAAACTTGATCGATTGAAGAAAGCTGCTGTCTTTATAGTATATTTTCGATAGGCCGGTGAGATTCGACAGATACATGAACGACGTTGCGAACCGCACGAACGGATTGGCCGCAAGGCATTCCAACGCCACCTTGCTCAAGTCGCCTTGATTCCATCGGCTCTGGTCGCCGAGAAAGCGGGCGAACTCGACCACTGCTTCCGTCATTTTGTCGGGCAGCACCAGGTTCCGGTAATTACCGATATCGACGAGAAAGCCTGTCGCCGCGCGGCTGAGCGCGACAAGATCGGGACCGAACACGCTGTTGATGGGAAAGCGGCTGTAGGAGACGTCGTCGCGAAATACCCGCTCGCGAAAAAAAGCCTTGGTCTGATCGAGCTCCCGGCCCCTGTCGCTTTGGTTATAGATGACGCCGACCCAGGCGCCGATACAGGAGAGCGCCCACACGTCCTCCCGCTGGTCGAATCGGATGCCTTGCTCGCTGAGATATTCCAGGGCGCCGATGTGAAGTGGAGCGGCCGGTCCGCCGCCCGCAAGCGCAATCGCTCTCTTAGCCATCAGGCTCCTCGCTTTCGCTACCGAACCACCGAATTTTGCGTAAGATTCCCCCGAGCAGGTATGAACAGCTTCACTCGGGTCTGCCAAGCAGCGCCTCAGCCCGCCGCAAATCACGGGTCTTTGATCCTTCGCGCATCGCGGCATGAATCGGCGCAAGCAGATTGATCGCCTCGTCACGACGCCCCTGATCGACAAAGATCGTCGCGAGATCGGCCGCGACCCGCAGTGCCAGCGAGCGAGCGCCCTGCTCGACGGCGATGCTGAGGGCACGGCGGAGCAAAGTCGGCGCTTCGAGCGAAGCCTCTTTATCGAGGTCCGCCAACATCGCCTGCGCCTTCAATCGGTAGAGTTCGGCCAGGAAAACCTGCTCGCCATTGCGCTCGGCGATTGCGAGCCCCTGCTCGATCACTTCGCTGGCGTTGACCATCTGACCGCGGAGCAGCAATACCGGACACAGCAGGACGAGCAACGATGTGATGCCAAGATGATAGCCGGCGTTGCGATAAGCGCCTACCGCGTCGGTGACGACATCGAACGCGTCCGACCGAGCGTTTTCACTGGCGATGCAGATACCGCGGACCGCCCGCGCCAACCCCTGCCATTGATGAAATCCATGCTCTTCGGAGAGAGCGAGGCAGCCGTCAGCATGAGTGAGCGCGATCGCATTCTCGCCGCGCAGCGCATGCAGCACCGCGGCGTAGTAGCGGACATAAGCGCGCGTGTGCGGATGCTCGACGGCGTCGGCCCGGGCAAGCGCCGCATTAATCCGGTCGACCGCTGCGTCGACATCCCCGCGCAGCCACAGCGCCCAGGACAATAGGGCAAGCGCCGCGGCACCAGCATCCTGCCCGGCCGCGCGCGCCGCCAGGCGCTCGGCCTCATCGCTTTCTTCGAACAAAGCAAGCGCCGCCTCGGTCTCCTCGATGGCGTCTGCCAGCCGGCCGAGAAACAGCAGGATCATCCCATGGCCACGCCTTGCATTGAGCAAAGCCGGACGATCGCCTTGCGCCCTTGCGGCTTCCTTCAAATCGATGACAGTCTCGTTTGCCCGAATTAATTCTCCGCGGATCACCGCCGCAGTCGCGAGCCAGAACATCACGTGCAGGCATTCGGGCGGATCATCAAGCCGCGCACAGAGTTCGCGCGCGCGGCTGAAGGTGGCGACTGCGGCTTTTGCTGCCGGGCCTTGCGTTGCGATCATGCAGGGTCCGAGCACGAGCTGCAGATCGAGCTCGAGCCGGTCACGCTCCGCGCCTGCGGAAAGCTCGGCAACGGCAGCGATGCCTTGCTCGAGATGGGCGATCGCCTCGACATGCGCCGATCGCTGCTCGGCAAGACGACCGGCCTTCAGCCAATATATTGCCGCGCGCTCAAATCGGTGCGCCTCGGTGAGATGGCGAGCCAGTGTCTCCGGCTGGGTCTCGACAACAACCGGCCAGAACTGTTCGAGCGCATGCGCGATGGCGGCGTGCAATGGAAGCCTCCGATCCCGCAGCAGTCCCGCATAGGCGGCATCGCGCACCAGCGCATGCGTGAAGGTATAGACGGCCTGCGAAGCTTCGCCCCGACAGCTCAACAGCTCCGCCTTCATCAATTGCGCAAACGCCTCGTCGAGCTGCTCGCGCGGAAGCGTGACGACCCGACTCAGCAGCTCATAGGAAAACTCGCGCCCGATGGCGGCGCCGGTCTGCGCCACTTCCTTGGCCGGCCCCAGACGATCGAGGCGGGTCAGAAATAATCCTTGAAGCGTTGTCGGGATGGCA
The DNA here is from genome assembly GCA_964616635.1 of uncultured Rhodoplanes sp. Lineage (GTDB taxonomy): Bacteria > Pseudomonadota > Alphaproteobacteria > Rhizobiales > Xanthobacteraceae > Rhodoplanes. Next base: position 13,175 of record CAZTTL010000009.1, read on the forward strand.
TTGGTCGGCAGCGGCTGGGTCAGCACATAACGGCCTTGGCGGGGCTCCAGAAAGCCGCTTTCGAGCAAGCCTTTGGTCAACTCCTCGATGAACAGCGGGACGCCGTCGGCGCGCGCCAGGATTTCACCCGTGACCGGTCCCGGCAGCAGATTGCGTCCGGCGACCCGCTGTGCCAACGCGCTCCCGTCGCGCCTGTTCAACCGCCCTAGCGCAAGCGTTGTGATATATGGCCGCTCAGACCATGGCGGCGAAAACTCGGGCCGACTGGTGATCACGAACAGCATTTGCGCCTGCGCCGCCTGCTCGACGAAAAGGCTCAGCAGTGCCAGTGAAGTTGGATCACTCCAGTGCACATCCTCGAAAATAACGAGCACCGGCAGCTTCGCGGCCAGGGCAAAGCCCTGCGCCAGAAGGGCGGCAAGCGGTTTCTCCTTGCGCTGTTGCGCGCTGAGGTCGGCGCGCGGCAAACCTGGATCGAGCGGCACCGACAACAAATCCGCGAGCAGGAACAGCGACTCTTCGTCGATCAACGCATCGGCAAACAGCGTCTTCAGCTTGGCAAGCCTCTCCGCGGGCACGCCGTCGCGAGCAAAGCCTGTCGCCCGATCGAGCTGAACGAGCACTGGATAAAGAACGCTGTTGACATGATGCGGCGAGCAGAAATAGCGCAGCCTTGTATGCGGCTCAGCCTCCACCAATGCCTGCAGCGCCATCGCGACATGGGATTTTCCGATTCCAGGCTCGCCGGTGACGACGACGACCTGCCCTTCACCCTGTTGGGCCTGTCGCCACTTTTGCATCAGAAGATCGAGTTCCTTGTCGCGCCCGATCGGACGCTGGAATGTCGCGCTCTGCCGCGCCTCGAATCGGCTTTCCACGCGGCTTCGCCGCAGGACCTGCCAGACCTGCACCGGTGCGGCGAGACCCTTAAGCGGGATAGCGCCGAGATCGTGATATTTGAAATGGCCCGCCGCGAGCCGCTGCGTGTTCGCGCAGATGACGACCATTCCCGGCTCGGCGACAGCCTGCAGACGCGCCGCCAAATGCGGTGGCTCGCCAAAAATCGCCTGCTCCTGCGCCGCGCCTTCGCCGATCCGGTCGCCGGCAATAACCGTTCCTGTCGCCACTCCGATCCGCACGGAGAGGGCAACGCCGCGCTGCGTCTGCAGGTCGGCGACGGCTTCGACCAGCGCCAGCCCGGCGCAAATCGCCTGCTCGGCGTCGTCCTCATGCGCTTGGGGAAACCCGAAATAGGCAAGAACACCGTCGCCGGAATAGCGGGCAATCAAACCGTCGAACCGGGTGACAACCTGAGCAATGCAACGGTTGTACGCGGCGATGACCGCGCGAAAATCCTCTGGATCGAGCTGCGCCGATAACGCCGTCGAACCGACCAGGTCGCAGATCAGCACGGTCAGCTGACGGCGCTCGGCATCGAGATCCGGCCACAGGCGGTTTTCGGCTGGCGCCGGAACATCAGCGGCATCGGACCTTGGCACAAGGGACCTTGGCACAAGCGCGGCGCCGCACCTGCTGCAGCTAGCCGCGCCAGCCATTGCCTGCTCGCCGCAGAACTGGCACCGCACCCGGAGTGATGCGCCGCAATCGCCGCAGAAGTTCTTATTATCGGGGTTTTCACTACCGCAACGCGGGCATTCCATCAGAACACTCCCGGCTGCAGCGCACGAAAGGATTCCCTCGAAATTTTTCTTCGAAGACCGTTCCGATAAGGGAAGGATCAGCGCGCCGGAAGATAAAACTTTCATCCATCTTCTGGCAACAGTTTTGGCAGGTTATTGTTATGCTTAAAAGCTTAATCAACTTAAGGTCATGCCAGAAAAAACCACCGGCACTGAATTATCGGCCTCCGGACACAGTCTGCCATCGCACCGAATCGACTTGCCTTTTCCCGGTCGAGACGTGCTGAGTCGCCGCCCATCAAGGTACCCTTGCTGCTGACAAATACGGCAATTACCCCATTTGGGGGGTCGCAGGCGCCTTCCGTTGCGTCATTGGGTCTATGCCTTGCCTTGGTGGCACCGGACGCGCCTACATCAGAATACCACTGTCGCGAGGTCCTTCATGATCCAAGCCGCGTTCAAGGCGCTAACACAAATGCTGACGCCGCCTTTCCGCGCCATCTTGCTGAAGTCCGCCGGGCTTGCGCTTTTGTTTCTCGCCGTCAGCGCTGTCGGGCTATTCCAGTTGCTCGACTGGCTCGGCAGCGGGGGCATGAGCTGGATAGAGGGAACGATCGGGCCGGCCTCCCACGGGCCGCTCGCTGTGCTCGGTTGGATCGTTGCCATCGCGCTCGGATTCGGCCTGTTTGCCGGCGCCATCTTTCTGATGCCCGCGGTGACCGCACTGGTTGCAGGCGTTTTTGCCGACGACATCGCGGCCGAGGTCGAACAAACCTATTATCCGAACGATCCGCCAGGCGTTGCAGTCCCGCTCAGCTATGCCGTGATGGAAGGCATCAAGACCGCGCTCCTTGCGCTTCTGATCTATCTGTGTTGCCTGCCGTTCCTGCTGTTCGCCGGGATCGGCGCCTTGGTGTTTTTCCTGGCGACCGCCTATCTGCTCGGTCGCGAATATTTCCTCATTGCCGCGCTCAGGTTGCATCCGATCCCCGCGGCAAAGGCGCTGTGGCGGTCCAACCGCTGGGAAATTGTCACGGCCGGGCTGCTGATTTCCGCCTTCGTGCTGATCCCGATCGTCAATCTGGCGACGCCGTTGTTTGGGACCGCCTTCATGGTCCATCTGCATAAACGCATCCACCGGCGCATGATCGACACAAGTCCAGAGCCCGCGATCGAGCTGCGGTAGGCGGTCGCGTTTCAGCCAGCGCAATGCGGCGCGATGGCGTGGAAGAAGGTGCCGCTGACATGACCGCGGCGCCCGCCGCAGGGTTCGAGCGCGACGCCATTCCCATCGCAAAGATCGGCGAAAGGCGCGTCGCCGCCGGTCGCGACCAGACTGGCATAGTGAAACTCATGCCCGCGGATCACTGCGCCAGCCGGTCCGAGCGGACCACCCGCGGTGAGGCGGGCACTGCGGTAGCCGAGATGCAGCTTGCGCTTGAAAAAGCTCGTCGCATGCCCGAGCAGCCCCGCCATCGCATGACGCCGACCATCGGCATCCGCGATGTAATCGCCGAGCACCATGTAGCCGCCGCACTCGCCATGCACTGGCCGCGTCTCGGCAAATTGCGCGAGCCCGGCGCGGAACTGGCGTGCCGCCGCCAACGCGTCGGCATGCAACTCAGGATAGCCGCCGGGTAGCCAGCACGCGTCGCATGACTGAGGTGGCGCTTCGTCGGCCAACGGAGAGAAGGGCACGACTTCCGCTCCCGCCTGGCGCCACCCGGCTACGACATGCGGATAAACGAAGGTGAAGGCGGCATCTCGCGCCAGCGCGATGCGCTGTCCCGGTGGCGGCAGCGCAGCGGCGTGACGCCGCGGACCGAAACCAAAGGCCGCAGCCATCGCGACGATGGCATCAAGGTCGAGATCGCGCTCGGCGACATCGGCGAGGCGGGCCAAGCGCCCGGCCAGATCGTCGTGCTCGCCCGCCTGGACCAGCCCGAGATGGCGCTCGGGCAGCGCCAGGTCGGCTTCGCGCGGAATCGCCCCGATGATCGGCAAGCCGCTCGCTTGCAGGGCATCGGTGACGAGCACACGATGGCGCTCGCTTCCAACCTTGTTGAGGATGACGCCAGCGACCTGGACCGCGGCATCATGGGTGGCAAAGCCACGTGCCACGGCGGCGGCGGATTGCGACTGGCCGCCGACATCGAGCACAAGCAGCACCGGCAGCGATAGCTGCGCAGCCAAGTCTGCGGTCGCGCCGCGCCGGCCCGGCGGACCGGCAAGACCGTCGAACAAGCCCATCACCCCTTCGATGACGAGCAGGTCGGCGTCGTGCGTCGCCGCGGCCGCCAGCGCATCGATGAGTTCCGGTGGCATCGCCCAACTGTCGAGATTGACGCCGGCGCGGCCGGTTGCCGCCGCGTGAAACGCCGGATCGATATAGTCCGGCCCGGCCTTCGCCGACTGCACGGCCAAGCCACGGCGCCTGAGCGCGGCGAGCAGCGCCAGCGTTACCGTGGTCTTGCCGGCCCCTGAGCATGTCGCCGCAATAATCAGACCGCGGGCGGTCATGACTGCTCGGCGGCGGCGTCAGCCACCATTCGCAGCAGCCGGTGGCGCGCGGATACGATCTCGCCAATGACGACGATGGCCGGCGGTTCAAGTGCAGCTTTGGCGACATCGGCGGCGACGGTCGCGAGTGTCGAGATCAGCACGCGCTGCTCCGGCAAAGTGGCGGAAGCGATGACCGCGACCGGCAGAGCCGGCGCGCAGCCACCCCGCATCAACGCGTCGGCGATTTCACCGATATGGTTCATCGCCATGTACAGGATCAGCGGCTGGCCGGTGCGGGCGAGCGGTGTCCAGTCGAAGTCTTCCTGCTCGCCGTGCCCGGTTGCGAAAATCACCGCGCGATTCACGCCCCGCAGCGTCGCCGGAATGGCGGCACTCGCGAGCGCCGCAAGCCCCGCGGTTATGCCGGGGATCACCCGGAACGGAATGCCGGCTTGTGCCAGCGCCACTGCCTCCTCGCCGCCACGGCCGAACACGAAGGGATCACCGCCCTTGAGGCGAAGCACGCGCTCCCCGGCGCGGGCGAGCGCGATCAGCCGCTGGGTGATGTCGGCCTGCACGGCCGATGGCTTACCGCCGCGCTTTCCCGCAAATTCGAGCCTGGCCTGGGCGCCGGCAAGTGAAAGGACCCGGGCATCGACAAGCGCGTCGTGCACCACCACGGTCGCCTGGGCGAGGCCGGCGAGCGCGTCAAGCGTCAGCAGCCCGGGATCGCCCGGCCCGGCGCCGGCGAGCCACACCTCTCCCGCCGCCAGCACCGGCGCTCCCTCGCGCTTTTCTGCCATGGCCTGGTACGGAGTCATCAGGTTACGCTCCACCCGTGACGTCATCTTGCCGGCGCTCTATAGCGTTGAGCATGGTCACGCAAGAACGTCCCCTGCGCCGCGGCTGGACCACCGGCGCCTGCGCCACCGCCGCAGCGAAGGCGGCCTATACGGCGCTGGTCACGGGAAAATTTCCCGATCCGGTCGAAATCGTCTTGCCGCGTGGCGAACGCCCGGCCTTTGCGCTCGCGCTGACGCAGCGGGGCGACGACACGGCGACCGCGGGCGTGATCAAGGATGCCGGCGACGACCCCGACGTGACCCATGGCGCGCTGGTGGTCGCGACGGTGCGCGCGGGCGCGACTGGCAGCGGCGTGACCTTTCGGGCCGGCGACGGCGTCGGCACGGTCACGCGACCCGGCCTTCCGGTGCCACCTGGCGAGCCCGCGATCAACCCGGTGCCGCGGCAGATGATGCGCGACGCCATCGCCGACGTGGCCGCCGCGCATGGGCAGTCCGGCGATGTCGAGATCGAAATCTCCATTCCCGGCGGGAAGGCGCTTGCGGAGAAAACGCTGAATGGCCGCCTCGGCATCATCGGCGGCTTGTCGATCCTCGGGACGACCGGCATCGTCGTGCCCTATTCGTGCTCCGCCTGGATCCATTCGATCCATCGCGGCATCGATGTCGCCCGCGCGATCGGGCTCGACCATATCGCGGGATCGACCGGGAACACCTCGGAAACCGCGGTGCGCAAGCTGCACGACCTGCCTGAGACGGCACTGATCGACATGGGCGATTTCGTCGGCGGCATGCTGAAATATGTCCGCGCGCATCCGCTGCCGCGCGTCACCATCGCCGGCGGTGTCGCCAAGATGACGAAGCTCGCGCAGGGACTGCTCGACCTCCACTCGAAGCGTGGCGCCGTCGACCTCGCGGTGCTCGCAGACTTCGCGAAAAAGACCGGCGCGTCGCCTGCTCTGTGCGACCGCATCCGCGACGCCAACACCGCGGCGGAGGCCTTCGCGCTCGCGCAGGCCGAGCACGTCGCGCTGGGCGATGCCGTCGCCCGCGCCGCGCAGGAGGCGGCCCTGCGCGTCGTCACTGGTCAGGACATCGCGGTCGAGATCGTGCTGTTCGATCGCGCCGGACAGCTTGTCGGCTCCGCGCCGTTTGCCAAGGCTCACGATGCGGCGCCTCCCACACCCCCTGCACCCCCTGCACCCCCTGCACCGCCGCGGAACCTGCGGCGATAGTCGGGATCGTAGAGCGCGCTCTCGCGGAAATCCTCGGCGGCAAGCGCCGGCCCGACCAGGATCACCGCGGTGCGTTCGATCGGCTGCGCCGCAAGCTTTTGCGCAATATCACCGAGCGCGCCGCGCTCGATGCGCTGATCGGGCCAGGTCGCGCGCTCGACCACCACGACCGGGCAATCCGCGCCGTAGAACGGCGTCAGCTCCTTCACCACCGTCTCGATTGCATGAATGGCGAGATGCAGCACGAGCGTCGCGCCGGTCGCGCCGAAGCTCGCGAGCTTTTCCCGCTCGGGCATCCGCGAAGCGCGGCCTGACACGCGGGTGAGCACCACGCTTTGGGTGACTTCCGGGACCGTCAACTCGCGGCCGACCGCCGCCGCGGCCGCGGCGTAAGCCGGCACGCCGGGTGTGAGCGTGTAAGGAATGCCACGGCGCTCGAGCCGCCGCACCTGTTCGGCGAGCGCGCTGAAGATGGAAAGATCGCCGGAATGCAACCGCGCAACGTCGAGGTTTTGTTCATGCGCAGCGACATATTCCGTCTCGATCTGATCGAGCGTCATCGGCGCGGTGTCGACGACGCGCGCAGCCGCCGGGCAGTGCGCCAACAGCTCGGGCGGCACGATCGATCCGGCATAAAGACAGACCGGGCAGCGCGCGAGCAGATCGCGCCCGCGCACGGTGATGAGATCGGCTGCGCCTGGGCCGGCACCGATGAAATGCACGGTCACGGCAGCGACTCTCCGGCCAGCGCAAGCGCACAGGTCGCGGGACCGACAGCAATGCGTCGCGCGATCAACCGCGCCGAGGCGCCACCCGCCGCCAGTGCCGCGGCTTCCGCGAGCGATGGCACGCCCGCGATCGCCACCACCCGCTCGGAATAGGACAGCGTGCGCGCGCCCGCGGCTTCGAGATCATCCTGTGGCACCAGGACGAGCGGCACGCCGCGTGCAGCGGCGGCATCCATGATGCCGCGCTCGCCGCCCTTCAGCGCCGCGGTCGCGATCATGGCCAGCCGCGCCTCGTCCAGCCCGACCTGGGCGAGCGCTGCTGCAATCACGGTCTCGATCTGATCCGCCGATGCACCCCTGCGGCAGCCAATGCCGGCAACGATCATGTCTTGGTCCAACTCCATTGCGTCACCGGCATGGCCGGACGCCAACCAATCGTGCCACCGAGCGGCTCAGCCCGTGCAACAGCAATGCGGATCAGCTCGCCACCAAGCCGGGCATAATGCTTATTCAGCAATGATTCGGTCGCAAGCGTCACGCCATTCGCCACCAGCCGCCCGCCGGGACGCAAGGCGGCGATCGCCGTCTCAAGCACGCCGGCATTGGTGGCACCGCCGCCGATGAAGATGGCATCGGGTGAACCAAGCCCGCTGAGCGCCGCGGGTGCTTCGCCTTCGATCACCGTCAAGCCGGGAACACCAAAGGCCGCGGCATTGCGGCGGATGCGCGCGGCGCGGTCGGCCCTTGCTTCGATCGCGACCGCCCGCATCGACGGGTCGGCCAGCATCCATTCGACCGCGACCGAGCCGCTGCCGGCGCCGATGTCCCACAAGAGTTTGCCGCGCCGGGGACTCAGCGAAGACAATGTCACCGCGCGGATCTCGCGCTTGGTGATCTGCCCGTCGTGCTCGAACAGCGCATCGGGAAGCCCGGCCGCACGAGCAAGAACGCGCGCGCCGGGCGCCGCCACGACTTCGATCGCCACCGTATTGAGCGGGTCAATCTCCCCCAGCGCGAAATTCTCGGCCAAAGCTTCGCGCACACGCTCCCGTGGTCCACCAAGCGCTTCGAGAACGAAAACCTTCGAGCCGCCGAACCCGATCTCCGCAAGCAGCCGCGCCAGCGCCGCCGGGCCTTTGTCGTCGGAGGTCAGCGCGAGAATGCGCGTGCCCGGCTGCAGATGCGGGCGGATGAGATCGAGCGCACGCGCATGCAGCGACAGGATCACCGTCTCGGCGAGCGCCCAGCCGAGCCGGGCCGCGGCAAGGCTGAAGGCCGAAGGCGCCGGCACGGTCAGCGTTTCGCGCGCGTCGACATGGCGGATCAGCACCGAGCCAACGCCGTAGAGGAAGGGATCACCCGAGGCGAGCACACACACGCTACGGCCGCGCGCCGCCAGCACCTCCTCGATGCCGCGCTCGAACGGGCTCGGCCAGGCCCGCGCCGCCCCGCGAATAAGCCCACCGGCAAGCTGCAGGTGGCGCTGACCGCCGAACACAAGTTCGGCATCGCCCACCAGCCCGCGCGCGACCGGGCTCAGGCCGTCAGCACCATCCTCGCCAATCCCGACGATGGACAGCCAGCGCCGGAGTGCGGCAGAGTTGCGCTCGACCGGATTAGCGAGCGCCATGACCAACATCCTCATTCTCGGCGGCACGACTGACGCGCGGCGGATCGCCGAACGCCTTGCCAATCGCCCTGAACTCAATGTGCGGCTTTCGCTGGCCGGCCGCACCGCGGTCCCCGCAGCGCTGCCCGTGCCGGTGCGAATCGGCGGCTTTGGCGGCGCCGAGCGCCTTGCCGCTTATCTCAAGACCGAACGCATTGGTGTCCTGATCGACGCGACCCACCCCTATGCCAAGGTGATGTCCGCCAACGCCGCGTGGGCGGCACAAGCCGCCGGCGTCCCGCTGATCGCACTGCAGCGCCCGCCCTGGGCGCAGGTCGAGGGCGATCGCTGGATCGAAGTCGATGGTGTCAGCGAGGCCGTCGAAGCGCTCGGCGCCAGTCCGCGCCGTGTCTTTCTCGCGCTCGGCCGCAAGGAGATTGCGCGGTTTGCGCAGGCGCCGCAGCACCGTTACCTGGTGCGCAGCGTCGATCCGATCGACCCGCCGCTCGCAGTGCCGCACGCCGATTACATTCGCGCCCGCGGCCCGTTCAGCGAGAAGAACGACCGCGCGTTGCTCACCAAGCACCGCATCGACGTCGTGTTGGCCAAGAACAGCGGCGGCAGCGCCACCTATGGCAAGATCGCGGCGGCGCGCTCGCTCGCTTTGCCGGTGGTGATGGTGCGGCGGCCGCCGCCACTGCCCGACGTGCCGACCGTCGAGACGGTCGATGAAGCGATCGCTTTGCTCGATCATGCGCTCGCTCCCGACGCTGCGCGCGGTGTGTAGACGAGCGGCGCGAGGCCGGGCCGCGGGATCACCCTGGTTTCGCTTGAACCGACGATGACCAGCGTCGCCATGTCGGCCAGCGCTGGATCGGCAGCGCCCAAGGTTGTGACCGCAATGCTCTCGTCCGGCCGGCTGACGGCGCGGCCAAACACGACCGGGGTCTGCGCGGGAAGCTGCCGGCGCAACCGGTCAAAAGCAGCGGCAAGTTGCCACGGCCGCGCGCGCGAGACCGGATTGTAGAGCGCGAGCACGAAGCCGGCAGCGGCCGCGGCGTCGAGCCGGCGCTCGATCAGCTCCCATGGCTTGAGATTATCGGAAAGCGATAGCGCGCAAAAATCATGACCGAGCGGCGCACCAATCCGCGCGGCGACCGCCAGCATCGCGGTGATGCCGGGCACGATCACAAGCTCGATGCTGCGCCACTCTGCCGGGCCCATATCGATCGCGCCGCAAACCGCCGCTGCCATCGCGAACACGCCGGGATCGCCACCGGAAACAAGGGCGGCGCTTGCTCCCGCCGCGGCATGGCGCAACGCCGCCGCAGCGCGCGCTCCTTCCTCGCGGTTGTCCGAGGCGTGGCGAACCTGCCCGGCGCGTGGCGGCACGCGGGCGAGGTAGGGCCCGTAGCCGTAAAGCGCATCCGCGGCGGCGAGGACCTCGGCCGCTTCCGGCGTGAGCTGGCGCGCATCACCCGGTCCGAGCCCCACGACCGCGAGGCGGCCGCTCATGGGGCCGCTCATGGCCTGGGCTCCCAGCCCGGCACCAGCACCACGGCGAAATAGGGTGCCCTATCGTCCGGCTTGTCGGTCAGCCGCATCATCAGGCCGTTCGCCATAGTGCCGCGCTCGACATAGATCGCGCGGTCGAGCACGCCCGCCTGCGCCAGCGCGCGGCGCACTTTGGGCAGATTGCGCCCGAGCTTCATCACCACGGCGGCATCGGCCTCGCCGAGGCGACGGCGGAGTTCGTCTTCCGGCAGGGTGCCCGGCAGCACGACGAATATATCGTCGCCTTGCGCGATCGGAACGCCCGCCATCGACCAGCAGCCGGCCATGCCGGTGACGCCGGCAACGATCTCAGTCGCGTAGCGATGAGCGAGCCGCGCATGCAGATGCATGTACGAGCCGTAGAACATCGGGTCACCTTCCGTGATCACCGCGACGGTGCGGCCCTGATCGAGATGGGCGGCAACCGCGGCCGCCGATGCATCGAAGAAATCGCGGATGGTGTCGCGATAGGTCACGCAATCTTTCGGGATCTCGGTCGTCACCGGATAGAGCAGCGGCAGCTCTTCCACGCCGTTGCGCAGATGTGCCGCCACGATGGTGCGAGCATTGCCACGGTGACCCTCTTTGGCGAAATAGGCAACGACATCGACGCTCGCGAGCGTCCGCGCCGCCTTCAGCGTCATCAGTTCGGGATCGCCGGGCCCGACGCCGACTCCGATCAGCCGCCCGCTCACCGGCCCGCCCTCGCCAGCGCATTGACGGCCGCGGCCGCCATGGCGCTGCCGCCGAGCCGCCCGCGCACGATGAGGAACGGCACGCCGCGCGGATCGGCGGCAAGCCCCTCCTTCGATTCAGCAGCCCCGACAAAGCCGACCGGCAGGCCGAGAATCGCGGCGGGCTTGGGCGCGCCGGCGTCAAGCATTTCGAGCAGGCGGAACAGCGCCGTCGGCGCATTGCCGATCGCGACCACGGCACCGGCAAGCCGCTCGCGCCACAGGTCGAGCGCCGCCGCGGTGCGCGTGGTGCCAAGCTGCTGCGCCAGCTCCGGCACGCGGGGATCATGCAAGGTGCACACGACTTCGTTGTGCGCCGGGAGCCGCGCCCGCGTCACGCCATGCGCCACCATCTCGGAATCGCACAGGATCGGCGCGCCTTGCTTCAGTGCCATGCGCGCCGCAGCGACGAGCTTGCCGCCAAACACGATGCTGCCGGCCGCTTCGACGAGGCCGCAGGCATGGATCATGCGGATGGCCACATCGGCTTCTTCCGGCGTGAAGCGCGAGAGATCCGCTTCCGCGCGGATGATGGCGAAGGAGCGCTCGTAGATCGCGGTGCCGTCGCGCAGATAATCGATCATGCCGGCGCTCCCGACAGGATCGCTGCGATCCGCGTGCGGCCAAGGCGCGCAAGAACGGTGGCGGCATCTTCGCCGGACAACCGCTCGCTGGCGCAGGTTTGCGCCAGCCGCGCGAGACTTGCCCGCAGGGCCTCCGGTGCCAGCGTCGCCATCGGCCGGTCGCGCGCCGTGCCGTCGAGGATGATCGCGCAACGGCCGTCGTCACCGACCACCGTCAGAGCGGCCACCCCGTGATGGGCGCAGCCTTTGGCGCAGCCGGAAAGGTGCATCGTCAGCGAGCCATCGAACAGCGCGGCGGCGGCATCGGCAAGGTCGGGCGCAAGCGTGCGCATCGGGACATCGGTGCCGGCGCAGAATGGCGCCCCCGGACAGGCGGCGACCGCGCGGCGCCGATCGTCAGCCCGCGTGATGAAGTCCAGCGCGGCCTCCGCAGCCAGTGCGTCGATATCGTCCGGGCGGACGCCGATCATCAGCAGCGCGCGATCGGGCGCGACGCGCAAGCCGGCGGCTCTACCGCTCTTCGCACCGCGGATAAGCCGCAGGAGGCTCTCGATGTCGACCTTGCCGAAGGGAAGGCCGACGCCAAGCGCAAGCCTATCGCCACGCAGCGCATGGACACCGATCGGTTCGGCGCGCGGTCGTCGCGGCGGCGAAAGGAATGCGCCGGCGCCGTCGGGTGCACCCGCGCCATCCGTCAGCAGATCCGCGACGGCGGCGCGGAACGGCGCGGCCCCAACCATCCGCACGGCATTGCGTGCGCGGGCTTCTTCGCCGCGCGCCGCCAGTTCCTTCAACAAGCGAAGAACCGCATCGACGGCGCGCTCGAACGACACGACGCCGATCGGCACGGCGCTCTCGGCCGTCCCGCCCATCGCGATATGGAGGTTGGCGTCGCCAACACCGGCGACAGCGCGCAGCCTGATGTCGGCCGACAGCGCATCGAGATGCAGAGCGCTGCCGCTGTCGATCGCGACCGAGACTTTCGGCGCCAGCCGGCGAGCCAATCCCGTGGCACGGAGCGCCATGCGCAAGCCAAAAGCGAGCGCTTCGGCATCGACCGCTTCATCCGCAGCAAGCCCGGCCAGCGGATTGACCGCGATCGGAACCCCCTCGGGCACGTCGATGCCGATCTCGCCGACCGCCTCGATGAAGGACGGCACCGACTGAAGCGTCAGCCCACGCACCTGGACACTGCCGCGCGAGGTGACCTCGATGATGCCGCTGCCGTGCTGGCGCGCCGCCTCGCACAGCGCTTCTGCCGCATCAAGCGAGAGGGTTTGTCCGCCGAGATTGAGCCGCGCCAAAAAACCGTCGCCGGTCTGCATCGGAGCGGCAAGGCTGGGGCAGGCGCCGCGGCGGCGGTGCGGAATCATGACGGTACTCCTGCCGCGGCAAAGTCGGCATCAACATCATTGCGGCGCGGGTGCCAGAAACCGCGCCGCCGGGCGGCAGCAAGCCGCTCGGCGATCGCGCGCGCGGCTTGCGGGTTTTCACGCAGCATAAAGGAAAGAACGCGTTCGTCGGCAAGATAGGCGTCGTGCACGAGATCGAACAAGCTGCTCGGCACCGCCGCCGTGGTCTCGGCAAACGCAACCAGGCGGTCGACGGTCTCGGCGAATTCGGCAGCCCCGCGCGGACCGTGCCGCATCTGCCCCGCGATGAATCGCGGATTGATGGCACGGCCGCGCACGATGCGAGCGAGCGTTTGCGGCAGCGACCGCGCCCGCGGGCGTTGCGGATCGGTCAGGTCGAGCATGACGAGGTCGACCGCGCGGCCGAGCGATGCCGCCGCCGCGGCAAAGCCGCCGACAAAGGCAACGTCCTCGGCGCCCTCCAGAAGGTCGCGGCCGGGATCATCGCTCGAATGCACGAGCAGGTCGGCATTGGCGACCCGGGCAGCAAAGCCGTCCGGCATCGGCGCGCCCTCGGCCTCAGTGCCGGAATAAGCATGCGAAGCGGCGGCGAGATAGGCAGCACCGAGCCCGGCGCGCTCATGCTCGCCGCCGAGCATCGATTCGATCCCGGAGCCGTAGGCCCCCGGCGCATTGCCGAAGATACGCGCAAGCGCGGCCGCGCAGCCATTCCCATGGCCGGCCGCGCGGCGCGCGGCGGCAAGTGGATTCTCGTCGTCGGCTTCGTCGCGTGCAGCGACCGCGCGTACCGCGGCGTCGATCAGCGCGATCTGCGCCGGGAAGAGGTCGCGAAAGAGGCCGGAGACCCGCCAGGTCACGTCGATGCGCGGTCGTCCCATGGTCGCGGTGGGTAGCACCTCGATCCCCGTGACACGGCCGGTCGCGTGATCCCATAGCGGCTGGCAGCCCATGAAGCTCAAGCCCTGCGCGATCTCTTCGCCGCCGGTGCGCAGCGTTGCGCTGCCCCACAGGTCGACGACAAGCGCGCGCGGCATCTCGCCATGCTCCTGCAGATAGCCGCGCACCACCTCGTCGGCGGCAAGCCGCCCGAGGTCCATCGCGGTCTGGGTCGGCAGCGTGCGTGGATCGGCGGTGAAGAGATTGCGCCCGGTGGGCAGCACGTCGCGGCGCCCGCGCATCGGCGAGCCCGCCGGCCCCGGCGCCACACGACGGCCGTCGAGCGCGGCGATCAGGGCGGTACGCTCGGCCTCGGCGGAAACATGCTCGGGCGTAACCTGCACTTCACCTCCCCCTGAAAGGGGGAGGTCGGCAAGCCTTTGCTTGCCGGGAGGGGGTCGACTTTGCTCTTGCGACCCCTCCCCAAACCTGCGGTCCGACCCTCCCCTTTCAGGGGAGGGTGATTTCATCACTGGTATGGATGGAGAGGTATCCCCGGCAGATTGCCCCTCTCCCCGCACCCGGGGAGAGGGAGAAGAGTCAGCGGATGCACGGCCATAGACATGCAGGCCGTCCTTCACCGCAAGGTCTTTCAGATCGCACAGCCAAGCGTCGATACGGCGCAGTGCATCCGATGAATCGCTGCTCGCCTCGACACCGGCTTCGCGCGCGAGACCGGTGCGCTGCGCAGCTTCAATAATGAGCTGGGCCAAGCGCTCGCGGCGGCGGCGGTCGAGCCCGTCGGCCTGGGCATATTCATCGACGAGGCGTTCCAGTTCGCGCGCATCGCCCGACAGAGCGGTGGTGGCGAGCGGCGGCGGCAGGTGGCCGAGCGTCACCGCCGCGATCCGGCGTTTTGCTTGCGCCGCCTCGCCCGGATTGCTGACGATGAAAGGATAGACGACCGGTAGCGCGCCCAGCACCAGCTCGGGAAAACACGCCGCGCTCAACGCGACCGCCTTGCCCGGCAGCCATTCGAGCGTGCCATGGGCGCCCATATGGACGAGTGCATCGGCCTTCACGACATGGCGCAGCCACAGGCCGAAAGCGACCAGCGCGTGCCGCGGCGGCAGCGTCGGATCATGATAATTGGCGCGACGTTCCGCCGTGCGCCCGCGATCCGGCGGCAGTGCCACCACCAGATTCCCGAATGTTTTGGCGCGGAACCGAAAAGCGCCGTGGCGAACATTGGGGTCGTCGGCCGGCGCGCCCCAGGTCGCTTTGATTTGGGCAACGCTCTCCGCCGGGAGCCCGCAAAGAAGCTGTTCGTACTCAGCAAGCGAAAGTGCCGAGATCACCTCTCCCCGGCGGGGAGAGGTTGACACAGACTCCACCTCTCCCCGTGGGGGAGAGGTCGCGAGCGCAGCGAGCGGGTGAGGGGG